>JAUREI010000209.1 GCA_030827515.1 Prosthecobacter sp.
CATCCGTTCCACAATATGCCTAAACTGTACTATGGGCGCTGACGTCAGACACAGCCTGCGAAGGATGCCATGCCCCAGATGATTTTCGTTAACCTTCCCGTCGCCGATGTTGCGCGTGCGCGCGCCTTTTACGAGGGGGTGGGATTCGCCATCAACCCGAAGTTCTCGGACGTCAAGGCCAATTGCGTCGTCGTATCCGAGACGATCTACCTCATGACGCTGCAGACCGGGTTCTTCGCAAGCTTCGCGCCGGTGCCCGTTGCCGACCCCCGCACGAGCGCGGCCGCACTCATCGCGCTTTCGCGCGAGAGCCGCGCTGCGGTCGATGCTTTTGTCGAGGCCGCGCTCGCCAATGGCGGCAGCGAGCCCAAGGCGCCCTCCGACCTCGGCTTCATGTATCAGCGCACCGTCGCCGACCCCGACGGTAATCTGTTCGAACCCTTTTGGATGGACCCGGCCGCGGTCTGACCCCGCGGTGTCGGGCAAACCGGCAGCAGCGGGCGCCGCGCCGGATCGTTTGTTCGGTCAATCGCCCTTTGCCGGGATAATGGGCGCCGCGGCCTCGCCAAAGACGAGATCGGAGGGATCAAAGCCGAAAAAGCGTCCCGCTGGCGCGCCGGTCCTTGGCCCACCTGCCCGATCACCGTCCTTGGCGAGTACCTCGGCGGGCGAGATCTCTTCGGCGGGCTGCTCAGAGATCGTGCCGCTACCTTGGCCAAATTTTGCACCGCTGTTTGCAGCACCAGAGGCCGGACACATGTCAGCACCCGACGACGCGCCACAACAGGCTTCGAAGATCCCTCTTGCGCATGGGGCGGTTACACATGTTGCAGAACACTAACCTGGAGGATTCACTTCATGAATCCATGCTGTTAGACGCGCCGCATGACCAAGCCATCACCTGCCCCGCCGTTAGTTGCTGTCCCTTGGAGTGGTGTAGGTGGTTCTGATCGTCACCGCGGAATTGGCGCATCCCACATGCGCAAAACCGCTTGATCGGAACGACCGCGTTACTGAAGTTTGGACCCTAAGGGATAGGCGCAGTCAACTCCGACGCCCCGCCTTGCGCGTCGATAAAAGCAGGTTTGTCTCGGACACTGTGACACCCTCCATCGCGCGGATGCGGTGGATGGTTTCGTCCAGTTCCACTAGGGTCTGCGTGCCAAGTTCCACGATCAGGTCCCAGCGCCCGTTGGTAGAATGGACTGCCTGCACTTGCGGCAGACCGCCAAGCCGCGCCATGATCTTTTCGCCGCCGCGCCCTTCGATGCCAATCAGCATCAGCGCCCTCACCGGTAAGGCGCTGACATCCCCGCGCGTAACCACCGTGAATCCCGCGATCTCGCCCTTTGCGGCCAGCCGCTCCATTCGCGCGCGGATCGTGGCGCGCCCCAGCCCCAAACGTTCAGCCAGATCGGACAGCGAGGCGCGGCCGTCGCGCCGCAGTTCCAGGATAAGACGCTGGTCCGCATCGTCCATTTTGTGTGATCCTGTCGCCGTTTCGATCAATTATACCGACAGAACGATCATAACAAGGATAGTATTTGCCACAAAGCGGAAAGATCCTGGAGCGCGAAGGAGAAGACCATGCCCAATGCCATCCTCATCGGTGCCCCTATTGATTCCGGCCAACGTAATCCCGGCGGTCTGATGGGGCCTGCCGCTTATCGCGTAGCAGGTATCGCGGCGGTGATCCGCGATCGTGGCTACCGGGTCGAGGATTGGGGCGATCTGTTCCTGTCGGCGCTGCCGTCCGCCACCTGCCCGAACCTCTCCGTCCATTCCCTGCCCGAAACTGTGGGCTGGACCATGGCCTTGGCCGAAAAGGTAGATCAGGCGCTGTCGGAGAATGGCCTGCCGGTGGTCATGGGGGGCGATCATTCGCTGGCACTTGGATCGGTCGCGGGGGTTGCTGCCTATGCCAAGCGCATTGGGCGGCCGCTGTTCCTGCTTTGGTTGGATGCCCATTCCGATTTCCACACGCCGCTGAGTACCACCTCGGGCAACTTGCACGGCACACCCGTTGCCTATATCGCGGGGCGTGACGGCTTTGAAGCCTTCCCGCCCTTTCCGCAGCCTGTCCCGCCGCAGAACATTTGCCTTTACGGCATCCGCTCGGTCGATGCGGCGGAACATGCGGCGCTACTGACCCATGACTTCGCCATCCACGACATGCGGGTACTGGACGAACGCGGAATCGTCGCGACCTTGCGCGAATTCCTTGAGCGCGTGCGCGATGCGTGCGGGATGCTGCATGTCTCGCTCGATGTCGATTTCCTCGACCCGTCCATCGCGCCCGCCGTCGGCACCATCGTTCCCGGCGGCATGACCTTCCGCGAGGCTCATCTGATTATGGAGCTTTTACACGAAAGTGGCCTCGTCACCTCGCTCGACCTTGTGGAGCTGAACCCCTTTCTAGACGAACGCGGCCGCACCGCGCGGCTGATGGTGGACCTTGTTGCATCCCTGATGGGGCGCAAGGTCTTTGACCGCCCGACACGGAGCCACATGTGATGCTGAACCTCGTTCCCTTCGTATCCGTCGACCGCATGATAAAACTGGTTCATCGCATCGGGGTGGAAACCGTGCTGACCGACCTTGCCGCCGCGATCGAGGCCGATTTCATACGCTGGGGCCAATTCGATAAGACCCCCCGCATCGCCAGCCATTCCGATGCGGGCGTGATAGAATTGATGCCCACCTCGGATGGGCGGACCTACGGGTTCAAATACGTGAACGGCCACCCGTCCAACATGAAGCGCGGCTTGCAGACGGTCACCGCCTTCGGCCTGCTGGCCGATGTGGAGACGGGCTATCCGGTGCTTCTGTCGGAAATGACCATCCTGACTGCGCTGCGCACTGCAGCGACCAGCGCGATGGCCGCGAAATGGCTGGCACCCAAGGGCGCGCGGACCATGGCGATCATCGGCAACGGCGCGCAGGCCGAGTTTCAGGCGCTCGCCTTCAAGGCAATCTGCGGCATCACCGAGGTGCGCCTTTTCGACATCGACCTTGCGGCTACCTCGAAATGTGCGCGCAATCTTGCCGGACGGGGGCTAACTCTCACACCCTGCCGCACAGCCGAAGAGGCGATCCTCGGCGCGAGCATCATCACTACGATAACGGCGGACAAGGCGAATGCAACGATCCTGACGGATAACACCGTCGGCGGCGGTGTGCACATCAATGGTGTGGGCGGTGATTGCCCCGGCAAGACGGAACTGCACCGCGATATCCTGCTGCGATCGGCCATCTTCGTCGAATATCCGCCGCAGACTCGCATTGAGGGGGAAGTCCAGCAACTCGCACCTGACCATCCCGTCACCGAACTGTGGCAGGTGATCGCAGGAAAGGCCGAAGGCCGCCGTGACGCAGCCCAGATTACCTTGTTCGATAGCGTTGGTTTCGCCATCGAGGATTTTTCGGCCCTCAACTACATACGCTCGAAATTGCAGGAAACGGGGCTCTACGAAGATCTGGACATGATTGCGGACCCGGACGACCCGCGGGACCTGTTCGGGATGCTGATGCGGGCGGCCTGATGTTGGGCGTCATAAGGCTCTGTTGGGGCTCTCATGGGCTCTGATGATGATGGGTTGGGTAGCCCCTCCTGACGGCACTTGTGCCACTGTGATCCATGCAGGATCAGGAGGAGTTGGCTATGAAGGAAGTATCGATCATTGGCGTGGACTTGGCCAAGCAAGTCTTTCAACTGCATGGTGCGACAGCCGAGGGTGTAGTCGTGTTCCGTGAGCTGCTGCCGGTTTCGTGGACACCGGGTTAAGCTAGCATAGCGCGGGCCGCGGACGGCCTATGTGCTGATCTTCATCCATCTCGGCAGCCGGCGCGTGCTCAGCAGCGCGCCGACCTATGCCCCCGACGCGGCATGGGTGACGCAGCAGGCCCGCAACAGCCTGATGTGGTGCACTGAGCGGGGGATCGCGCCGGATTTTCTGATCCGCGACGCCGACACCAAATTCAGCGCCAGCTTCGATGCCGTCTGGGCGTCCGAGGCCGCCCGGGTGATCCAGATCCCGCACAGGGTACCGGACGCCAACGCCTATGCGGAATCGTTCATCGGGACGATCAAGCGCGAATGCCTCGATTTCTTCGTCTGCCTCAGCCGCTCGCAGCTCGATCACATCCTGCGGACCTGGGTGCGCCACTACAACGCCGAGCGCCCGCACGGTAGGCGGGGCATCGGCAACAACGTCCTACAGGTCGACTTCCGCCCCGCCCGCGACGGCCCGATCCGCCGCAAGCGCCAGCATAGCGGCATCGTCACATCCTACACCCGCCATGTGGCTTGAGCGCCCTCTCGATGCACTTCCGAGCATCGAAGGCTTTGATGTTGTGACAGTCCTCCTCTGTGGCTCCTCGCAGACCCTCCTTGGCACAGAAATGCAGTCGGGAGGCGCCAATTGCATCGATGCCCATCAGGTGCGCGATTTATCGTGTGGCACATCAATCCAGGATTGAACAGGTAACAGAGTGTTTGCGACCTGAGCAGGTCGCTCTTGACGCAGAAGAGGGAAAGAAAACGGATCTTTACTGCGAAAACACTTGGAGTTTGAAGGTCATGAAACAAAACGATGTTGTCAAAGAAATGCTAGCGACAATCGCGGAGTTGTACGAGACCGAAGCAAATCCGCAAGGGCCTTACACGGCAAAAGCTCTTTTGGTCGCGCCATTTCTGGCTCCTTTCGAACTGGCTGCGCCTTGCGCGCTAGATTCTGACATACGTACAATCCTAGCTGCAAGTTCTCATCCTGTGGCTCGCTCAGTCCTGGCAGCACAACATCTACTAAACTGGGGGTCAAACCCAGTTGAAAGCAATACCCAAGCGGAGATTGCTGCGTTGATCAGCGTCCTGACGCTGATGGGACCGGATGGTCCAATTATAGCGCCAGACCTAAGGTTGGGATTGATCTATATGAAGCCCTATAGCTACTATCCGTTACATCTTCATGATGCAGATGAGACATATGCCATAGTATCAGGTCAGGCGCTTTGGACGGCCGGGAATGAAACTAAGATGCGAGGAGTTGGTTCAATGGTCCATCACCCAAGTTTGATGCCACATGCGTTTCGTACCGGTGCAGAAGGTTTTCTCGCAGTCTGGCGCTGGAGTGGAGATATCAATACACACTCTTATGCATTCACTGAAACACTCGAAACTGCTCTCAACCCCGAAGCGCATCCGGCTGAGATTAGTGCCATTGGTTGACTTTGGCGCGCTTGCTGTGACCCCCGATGCTCATCCGGCTGAGACCAGAGTCCACGGTTGAATTTGGCGCGGTTGCGCCGACGGAGCAATGGGCGATCTGCGCAGCGGTTCGGATGCGCGAAGCTGATCGCCCATTGCGGTGAGTTGAGCGGC
>JAUREI010000132.1 GCA_030827515.1 Prosthecobacter sp.
CCGAAGGAAGATCGCCCGTCCTACGGCGGTGGCGGTGGCGGCGGTGGCCGTGGTGGTTACGGCGGCGGCGGCGGTGGTGGCGGCGGCGGCCGTGGTGGCCGTGGCGGCTACGGCGGCGGTGGCGGCGGTGGTCGCTACTGAGACCTGCTGACAGCCTGACTTTGGCGGCATCCCGGCGACGGGATGCCGCTTTTTTGTGCCATGGTTCAGGCGCGCGAGGCGCCGGCGTAGAGCCGGCCGAGGAAGGCGCCATACAATGCACCACGCCACCAGGTCGCCGTTAATGGACAAGCCCCGCTGCGGCAGGCATTGAAGTGACCGAACAGGCCACCGAGCACGGCGCCAAAAACCACGAAGAGCAGGGTACGGGTCATGCGTGAGTGCGGCGGTTCGCCATGAAGTAGAGCACGGGCACGGCCATGCGACTGATCAGCAGGCTGGCGATCTCGCCGGCCATGAGGGCGATGGCGAGACCCTGGAAGATGGGATCGGCGAGGATGACCGCGGCGCCGACGACCACGGCCATGGCGGTGAGCAGCATGGGCCGGAAACGCACCGCGCCGGCATCGATCACCGCCTCATCGAGCGGCATGCCCTCGCGCAGGCGCAGCTCGATGAAGTCGACGAGGATGATCGAGTTGCGCACGACGATGCCGCCGCCGGCCATGAAGCCGATCATGCTGGTGGCACTGAAGAAGGCGTCCATCAGGCCGTGCGCCGGCAGGATGCCGACCAGCGAGAAGGGGATGGCGACCATGACGATGACCGGGGTCAGGAAGCTGCGGAACCAGCCGACCATGAGCACGTAGATGAGGATGAGGCAGGCGCCAAAGGTCGCGCCGAGGTCGCGGAAGACCTCGATCGTGATGTGCCATTCGCCGTCCCATTTCATCGACGGTTCGGCGTCGCTGAAGGGCATGGACGCATTGAGGATCTTCAATTCGGTCCCGCTGCCGCCGAAGGCGCGGGTGTCGAGCTTCTTCAGCGCCTCGTTCATCTGGAAGATGGCATAGACCGGGCTTTCGACCACGCCGGCGACATCGCCGATGACGTAGGTGACCGGCATGAGGTTCTTGTGGTAGCGGCTCTTTTCGACGGTGACGTGCTCGACCTTCACGAGTTCGCGCAGCGGCACGAGCGGCGACCCGTTGGCGCCGGGTTCTGGCAGGACGTTGGCATCGCCGGAGCGCACGCGCAGGGCCAGCAGTTCCTCGGGCGCGGTCTTGGCGGCGCGCGGCAACTCCAGGCGGATCGGCACGTCCTCCTTTTCCTCGGGCTGGTGCAGCAGGTCAATGCTCTCGCCATCGACGGCGATCTTCAGCGTCTGCGAAATCGTCGCCGCGCTGATGCCGTGCAGGGCGGCCTTTTCCTTGTCGATGACGAAGCGCGCCTTCTTTTGGTCGGCCTCGACATACCAGTCGACGTCGACCACGCCCGGCGTCGCCTTGAAGAGGTCGCGCACCGCTTCGGCGAGCTTCAGGCGCGAGGCGTCATCGGGTCCGTAGATCTCGGCGACCAGGGTTTGCAGGACCGGCGGGCCGGGCGGCACCTCCGCAATGGCGACACGGGCACCGTGGCGTGCGGCGATGGCGGCGACGGCCGGGCGCACGCGTTTGGCGATGTCGTGGCTTTGGGCGGTGCGCGCGTGCTTGGGGACCAGGTTGATCTGCAGGTCGGCGACATTGGCGCCGCGGCGCATGAAGTAGTGGCGGACCAGGCCGTTGAAGTTGTAGGGCGAGGCGACCCCGGCGTAGATCTGGTAGTCGGTGACCTCCGGTTCCGTGCGGATGACCGCGGCCATCTCGCGGGCGACCGCGGCTGTCTTTTCCAGGGAGGAGCCCTCGGGCATGTTGAGGATGACCTGGAACTCCGACTTGTTGTCGAAGGGCAGCATCTTCACCTTCACCCAGCCGAGGCCGACCGTGGCCATGCTGCCGAGCAGCAGGGCGGTGATGCCGAGCAGGAAGAACCAGCGCCAGCCGGTGTGATGGAGCAGCGGTCCCATGACCCGGCGGTAGAGCCGGGTGAAGAAGTCTTCGGGATGGTCGCTGGCATGGTGGGCCTGGGGCTTGGGATCGGTCGGATCCGTCTGATCCGACCGATCCGTCGGATCTTTCCGGCGCCCCCAGCGCAGCACGCGAATCGACGCCCATGGCGTGACCACAAAAGCGATGAGCAGCGACCAGAACATCGCCGCGCTGGCGCCGATCGGGATCGGGCGCATGTAGGGGCCCATGAGGCCGCCGACGAAGGCCATGGGCAGGACCGCGGCGATGACCGCAAACGTGGCGAGGATGGTCGGGTTGCCGACCTCGCCCACGGCTTCGACGGCGATGGCGCTCCAGTTGCGGCCCCTGTTGTGCGGGAGATGGAAGTGGCGGACGATGTTCTCGACGACCACGATCGCGTCATCGACGAGGATGCCGATGCTGAAGATGAGGGCGAACAGCGTGATGCGGTTGAGGGTGAAGCCGTAGAGGTAGAAGACCAGCAGGGTGAGGGCCAGCGTGGCCGGGATGGCGACGGCGACGATGCCGCTTTCGCGCCAGCCGAGGGTGAGCCAGATGAGCAGGGCGACGCTGAACACGGCGATGCCCATGTGCAGCAGCAGTTCGTCGGATTTCTCCGCCGCCGTCTCGCCGTAGTGACGGGTGACACTGACCTCGACGTCGGCGGGAATCAGGCTGCCCTTGAGCGTCTCGACCTTGCGCAGCACGTCCTCGGCGACGGCGATGGCGTTGGCGCCGGGGCGTTTGGCAAGACTGAGGGTGACGGCGGGTTCGTCGCCGGTGGGAGAGGTTTCGGCAGACCGCAAACTGGCGTTTGCGCCTACGCCCTTGCCGAAAAAGACGTAGTTGGACGGTTCCTCGCCGCCATCGACGATCTCGGTGACCTCGCGCAGGTAGACGGGACGGCCGCTGAAGACACCGACGACGACGCTGCCGACCTCCTCGGCGGTGCGCAGGAAGGCGCCGGTTTCGACGAGGACCTCGGCGTTGCCGGTGGTCAGGCCGCCGGCGCGGAACTGGCGGTTCGCCTGTTGCAGCATCGGCACCAGGCCGGCCGGGCTGAGGTTGCGGCTGGCCAGCTTGACGGGATCGAGCAGCACGCGCACGGCGCGGCGCGAGCCGCCGAGCAGGGTGGTTTCCGCCACCTGCGGCACCTGCTTGAGGGATTCCTCGACCTGGGCGGCCAGGCGTCGCAGGGTCAGGTGATCGTATCGCCGGCTGTGGAAGGTGAGGGCGAGGATGGGCACGTCATCGATGCTCTTCGGCTTGAGGATCGGCGCGCTGACGCCCATCGGGATGCGGTCGAAGTTGGCGCGCAATTTTTCGCTGACCTTGACCAGGCTGCGCTCGGGGTCCTCGCCGACCTTGAAGCGCACGATGACCAGGCTCTCGCTGTCGCGCGAGGTGCTGTAGAGGTATTCCACGCCCGGCACTTCCCAGAGCAGCTTTTCCATGGGCCGGGTGGCGCGCTCCTCGATCTCCTTCGCGGTCGAGCCGGGCATGGCGACCATGACATCGATCATCGGCACCTTGATCTGCGGCTCCTCCTCGCGCGGCAGCAGCACCACGGCCGCGGCGCCGAGAAGGACCGAGGCGATGACGATGAGCGGCGTCAGTTTCGAGTCGATGAAGGTCGCGGCGATGCGGCCGGCGATGCCGAGGGAGGCGGCGTGGGAGGGTTCGCTCATGGCTGCACGGTCACGGGTTGGCCGTCGATCAGGCGGTCGGTGTCACGGACAACGACGGAGTCGCCCTCCTCCAGGCCGGACAGGACTTCGACGTGGCCGTCGAGGGTTTTGCCGGTTTTCACCAGGCGCAGGGAGGCGCGGCCGTCCCTGACGACGAAGACGATTTCCATCTGGCCGCGCTTGAGCACGGCCTCGCGCGGCACCAGCAGCAGGCGTGTTTCCGCCACCGGCACCGAGACGCGGCCGAACTGGCCGGTGCGCAGGCCCTCGACGGGCGGCAGGTCGAGCTTCACCCGGAAGGTGCGGCTTACCGGGTCGGCGATCGGCGAGATCTCGCTGACGGTGCCCACGACGATCTGGTTCAGGCGCACCGGAAGCTGGGCGCCGAGCTGCACGCGGTCGAGGATGGCCTCGGGCAGGTCGGCCTCGAAGCGCAGCGAGCCGGGCGCCTCGATTTCAAGCAGCGGCTTGCCCGGCATGGCGAGGTCGCCGACGTCGGCCAGCTTGCGCGTGACCACGCCGTCGAAGGGCGCGGTGACGCTGGCGTAACCCAGCATCGTTTCCGCCTCGGTGAGGCCGGCGGTGGTGATCTTGACGCGCGCCTCGGCCGCCTCGTATTCCTGGCGGGTGGTGGCGTTGCTGGTGATGAGCTGTTTTTGCCGGTCGTATTCGCGCCGCGCCTGGTCGAGCAGGGCGCGGGCCTGGTCGACCTTGGCCTGGATTTCCTGGACCTCGAGGCGGGCGAGCAGTTCGCCGCGCTGCACCATGGCACCCGGGGTGGCGGTGTATTCGAGGACGCGGCCGCTGACCTTGGCTTCCACCACGGCACGCTGTTTCGAGCGCACCGTGCCGACCACTTCCTCGGTGGCGGCGTGGCTTTCGTAGGCGGCGGGCAGGGTGTGCACGGTCGCGGTCGGCAGGGCGGGGGCAGCGGCGGGCGGAGTCTCATGCCGTCCGCAGGCGGCGAGCAGCAGGAGCGGGAGCAGCAACGGTTTCATGGCGACAGTCTGCAGGGTTGGGGGCGGGAAAGGCAAGGGGAGCTTGTGCGCGGATCTTAACCGCAGCAGGAGCCGCCGCCCTTGCCGACCCCGAGTTTCCGGAGGATGATTTCCGCCGGGCAAAAGCCGGTGAAGGCGGACTGCAGCAGGTTGGCGCCGACAAAGGCGGTGAGCCAGAGCCAGTTCGGGCTGACGTAATGAGCGAGCGCGAGGCTGGCCAGGATCATCGTTCCGGCGAGGGCGCGAATGGCGTTTTCGAGGGTCATGGTTTTGTTTAACTGTATGATTACATACGCATATATAGAATAAAGGCAAGCGCCATTTCGCAGGAGGGTTGGGCCGGAGGCGATGTAGGCGTTTCCGGTGCGGGTGGCGACCCGCCTCAGCGGTCGAGCTGCGGTCGGAACACGCGCCATTCCGTGATGCTGGCCGGGCCGGCCGCGACGGGAACGAGACGCAGGGTGTGCTGGCGGTTGGCGAGTTGCTGGGCGAGGCGGACCGTGAAGGTCGTTCCCGCCCCGCCCGCGAAGGACACCGTCTCCGCCACGGCGGGTTTGACCTCAAAGGTGAAGCGGTCGCCGGTGCGGTTGCGCTCGGCGCGGCGCCAGAGGTCCGGTTCGATGATGATCTGGCCGCTCGTGCTGGTGAAGGGCTGGAAGGCGTTGCCGACGCCGTCCGCGCCGGTGACGCTGCCAGTGAGCTGGTAATCGCCCTGGTCGCTGGTCATCACCAGGGTCCAGGACTGCGGGACGATGTTGCGGCCGAGCGTGATGCCGTGGGGCGACTGGTCGCGCGGGTTGGCGCCCTTGCCTTCCTTGGCGTTCTTGGGATCCGGCTGGACATAGCTCATGAGCCAGGCGTCGGTTTTCAGCGCCGGCTGGTCGTCGATGAGCACGCGGTAGGTTCCGCCGTCGGGCGACAAGGTGCCCGCGAGGTCGATGCGGTTGCCGGTGAAGGTGGCGGTGAAGGAGCCGTCGGCCTGGCGTTCAGGCTGGATGACCCGTTCGCGGTCGGTGGGGGCGTCACTGACACTCTCCGGCACACGAAAGTGGGCCAGCATGTTGCTGTTGATGAGGTGCGCGCCGTAGTCGCTCTGGTGCACGGCGTCCTTGAGCAGCGCAGTGACGGGGAGTTGGTTGGCGCTGAGGTAGGCAGCCCAGTCGCGGCGGTTCTCGACAAATTCCACGCCGTGCTTGCGGCAGACCTCGCGCACGGCGGCGACGTCCTGATCCGCCGCGTTCTCGGACTTGCCCCAGAGGGGGATGTCGCGCTCGCGCCAGTGAATGCTGGGCACGAGGATGTCGGCGGTGGTGTGGCGGCGCAGTTCGAGGATGAGTTTTTCGAGGTCGGCGGGGTCGCCGATCGTGTAGGTGATGACCAGGTCCGGCTGGTCCGGGATGACGAGGTGACGGGCCCAGCCGCGCAGATACTGCCAGGGGCAGGAGTTGCCGACCATCTTGCGATACTCGACCCGTGCCGTCTTCGGGAAGCGCTTCGGCAGTTCGCGCTGCCAGAACTCGCCGTTGCCGAGCATGTTGGTGTAGCTGGAGCCGATGGCCCAGATCAGGAAGGGGCGATCCATGCCCTGCTCGAGCTTGTGCAGGCTCAGCGCCAGATGCCGGCCGTCGCCGGGTTCGGTTTTCGCCACGTAGTCCGAGGCGCCCTCCGGTTTCCCCTTGGCAAAGACCGGTTCATCCGTGACCAGGCTGCGTTCGGCAGCCGGGGCGTTCGGGGCAAGCGTGGCCAGTGCCACCAGCAGAAGAGAGCGATGCATGAAATCGAAACGATGCAGCCCGAAGGTCATTTCATCGCAGTGGCCGCCTTGCCAATCGTGCTTGACTTCATGAGTCTATGAGCATATAGAGTGAAACCAAGTCCGCTTTGCCCATGCCCGCCGTTTCATCGAAAAAAAAAGCGCTGCCTCCGGTTTCCGAGGAAGCGCTGGCCTTGATTGCCTCCTGGTTCCGCACGCTGGCCGAACCCAGCCGGTTGAAAATTCTCCGCGCCCTCGAGGAGGCCGGCGAGCTGAACATCAGTGAACTGGTCGAGGCGACCGGACTCACGCAGGCGAACGTGTCGAGGCATGTGCAGACCCTGGTGGATGCCGGCATGGTCGGGCGTCGCCGCGAAGGCCTGAGTGTCATCTGCTTCATCGCCGACCCGAGCATCACCGAACTTTGCGACAACGTCTGCAGCAACCTGCTCAAGCGTCTGTCGCAGCAGGTGAAGAAACTTGGCGGAGCCTGAGGCGGCCCGCATCCTGCATGATGTTGCGACGCATGATCTGGTTCCTGCTCATTCTGGCCGCCGTGGTGGCGGGTTGGTATCTGTTTGAAGGCGGCTGGGATCGCCAGTTGTTCCAGGCCGAGCCCGGCCGGGTGTGCGCCAACCTGAACGCCGGCCAGGCGCAGGCGTGGCTGCGGTCGCATCCGGAGACACAGGTGCTCGATGTTCGCTCCGCGAACGAGTTTGCGGGCGGGGCGCTTCCCGGAGCGGTGAACCTCTCCCTGGGCAGCGCGGAGTTCGAATCCCGGGTGGCGACCCTCGACCGGACGAAGCCCGTGCTGGTCTATTGCGCCGGCGGCTATCGCAGCCGCAAGGCGGTGGCGACGCTGAAGCAGCTCGGTTTCGAGAACATCCAGCACCTGCATCGCGGCTACCTGTCCTGGCCGACGCCATCCCAACCATGAAACCTCTTCTCTTAGCCCTGCTTGTCGCCACCGCCTGTTATGCCCAAGACGCGAGCGTCAAGCCCGGCATCAACGACAAGTTTCTCGACCCGCAACTCAACGTTGAGGAGTGGAGCCGGAAATTCGAGACGGAGAGTCGCGAGATCTTCCACGAGCGCGAGAAGATCGTTGCTGCCGTCGGATTGAAGCCCGGCATGGCGATGGCGGACATTGGCGCGGGTACCGGTCTCTTCACCCTGCATTTCGCGCAGGCCGTTGGGGAGAGTGGCAGGGTTTATGCGGTCGAAATTGCCAAAAACTTCATCGACCACATCAAGGCCCGGGCGGCCAAGGTCAGCGCCACCAACGTGCAGACGATCCTGTGCACGGAAAAGAGCGTTGAACTGCCTGAGGCGAGCATCGATCTGGCCTTCATCTGCGACGTCTATCACCACTTTGAATACCCGCAGGCCAGTCTGGCGACCCTGCATCGGGCGCTCAAGCCCGGCGGCGAACTGGTGCTGATTGACTTCAAGCGCGTGCCGGGCGTCAGCAGCGACTTCATCATGGGCCATGTCCGTGCCGGCCAGGAAGTCTTCGAGGCCGAGGTGGCTGCCGCCGGGTTCGAGAAAGTGGCGGAGGTGACGGGGTTGCTGAAGGAAAACTACTTCGTCCGGTTCAGGCGCCGTTGAGCCGGGGTTCAGGCGCTGCGCATCCAGTCGAGCAGGCGGGCCGCAGGCTGGAAGCCGCTGGTCTGGGCAACCAGGCGGCCCTGACGGAGGAGGGCAAAAGCGGGAATGCCTTGGATGCGAAACTGTCCGGCGATTTCCGGCTGGGCATCGGTGTTCACCTTGACGAAGACCGCCTGCCCGGCCGCCTGGGCAGCTGCTTTGGCAAATTCCGGGGCCATCATCTGGCAGGGGCCGCACCAGGGTGCCCAGAAGTCGATGACGACGGGCAGGGGGCTTTGCGAGAGGAGAGCGGCAAAATCCGCGGGGCCGCTGATTTCGACCGGCAGGGCGACGCGCGGCAGACCGGTCCCGCAGGAGCCGCAGCGGCCCTCACCGTCCAGCCTGGCGTAGGCGATGCGATTGACCGTGCCGCAGGCGGGGCAGGGCAGCAGAAGGCCGCGTGCGTCGGTGGCAAGGGAAGAGGACATGGCCGCAGAATTGGCAGAAGGTTGTTTGTTGCATATAATTATACACGCATATAGTTTACTGCAACTGAAACGTACCCCTTCCATGACCCGGCATCTTCTCATCCTCGGCGGCGGCACGGCTGGCACCATGATGGCCAACCATCTGCGCCGGCGTCTGCCGCGTGGGAAATGGCGGATGACGGTGGTGGATCGCTCCGACCGGCATCTCTATCAGCCGGGATTGTTGTTCCTGCCCTTCGGCACTTACGAGGAATCCCAGATCGTGCGGCCGACCCGCGACTTTTTGCCGCGCGGCGTCGAGTTCAGGCAGGCGGAGGTGGAGCGCATGCTGCCGTCGGACAAGGCGGTGTTCCTGAAGGGCGGCGAGCGATTGGACTACGATGTGCTCATCGTGGCCACGGGGTGTCGCACCGCGCCCGAGGAGACCGAGGGCATGCTGGGCCCGAAGTGGCGGGTCAACATTCACGATTTTTACACCCTCGACGGTGCCAGGGCGCTGCGTGACAGGCTGGCGGATTTTGCCGGCGGCCGGGTCGTGGTCCATGTCAACGAAATGCCGGTCAAGTGCCCGGTGGCGCCGCTGGAGTTCACCTTTTTGGCCGACACCTTTTTTCGCGACCGGGGCATCCGCGACAAGGTCAGTCTCACCTACGTCACCCCGCTTTCGGGAGCCTTCACCAAGCCGAAGGCCTCGAAGAAACTCGGCCACCTGCTCGGCGACAAGGGCATTGAACTGGTGGCGGATTTTGTCGCCGAAAAAGTGGATCAGGAGCGGGACAAGCTCGTCTGCTACGATGGCCGGGAGGTGCCCTACGACCTCCTGGTGACGACGCCGACCAACATGGGGGATGAAGCCGTGCGACGTTCCGGGCTTGGCGACGACCTCGACTTCATTCCCACCCACAAGCACACCCTGCAGTCGCTGCAGCATCCGGATGTCTTCATCATCGGCGATGCCACCAACCTGCCGGCGTCGAAGGCGGGATCGGTGGCGCACTTTGAAAGTGAAACCCTTGCCGACAACGTGCTGCGCCACATCCGCGGTGAACCGCTGAAGGAGGAGTTCGACGGACATTCGAACTGCTTCATTGAATCCGGCAACGGCAAGGCGCTGCTCATTGACTTCAACTACGACCACGAGCCGCACGAGGGGAATTTCCCGTTTGCCTTTGGTCCCCTGAAGTTGCTTGAGGAATCGCGCCTCAATCATCTCGGCAAGCTGGCGTTCCGTCAGGTCTACTGGCACGTCCTGCTCAAGGGGCGGCCGCTGCCGGGGATCTCCCGTCGCAAGAAGAAGCCGGCCGACTGGGGGAACTGACGCAGGACGAGGCCATTCAACGACACCATTGAGCACACGACATCCCATGAAAAAGACCATCGCAGGAACGGAAGTGGACGTGAACGAAGAGGGTTATCTCACCGACATGAACCAGTGGAATGAGTCCATCGCCGCGGCCATCGCCGCGGAGGAGGGCGTCGGCCCGCTGACCGAGGCGCACCAGAAGGTGGTGCGCTATCTGCGCGATCAACAGGCCGCCGGGGCGGCGCTGACGATCCGCAGCCTGGGCAAGAGCGGAGTGGTGACGACCAAGGAATTGTATGACCTCTTCCCGGGCGGCCCCCTGAAAAAGGCCTCCAAAATTGCCGGCATTCCGAAGCCGGTCGGCTGCATTTGACACTGTTGAAGCGGTTCTTGGTTCATGATTCCCGGTTGGGCTGTGGCACGGCCTTTTGAACTGCGAACTGCGAACATCGAACATCGAACCTCGAACCTCGAACCTCGAACCGATCCCCATGTCCAACGACTCCCATCCCGTCAAAAAAATGTCCATCATTGTCAGCCGAGGCTCGCTGGATGGCATTTATCCCGCGTTGATCATGGCCAATGGTGCCCGCATGGAGGGCATTGAGGCCTCCCTGTTCTTCACCTTCTTTGGCCTTAACGCGCTGGCCAAACCGACGATGGACCACCTCAAGGTGGCCACGGTTGGCAATTCGGCGCTGAACATGGCGATGCCCATGCTTGGCCTGCCGATGACCCTGCCGTTTCCGACCTGGGCGGGGGCTCTGCCGGGGGTCTCGGCCTTTGCCACCCACCTGATGAACAAGGAGATGGAAAAGCTCGACATCCCGCCGGTGCGCGAGTTTCTCGAGTTGATCTCCGATTCCGGGGGCAAAATCTTCGCCTGCAAGCTGGCGATGGACATGTTCAAG
>JAUREI010000302.1 GCA_030827515.1 Prosthecobacter sp.
CGACATGGAAATCTTGCAGACAGTTTGCGGACAAGCATTTGCACAGCTGCGCTAAAATCGCCTAGCTCTGCAAATGGCTAACCTGGAAATTCAGGGGTTTTAGCCATTTATCAAAATGAAAGTGGCGGAGAGGATGGGATTTGAAATCCATTCCTCATAGCGTAAACCCTTGTTTTTATTGATGTTTACCGTCTCGTTGGACAAATCATTGGACAACTTAACGACTAAATCAGTCCAATCCTGTAGAACGTGCAAAAGCAAGGGAGTTTCGCGCGGATTAATTCCCGGAAAAGGGAGAATGACCTCCATTCCCAGCCTACTTGTGCTACCGGGAATCGGGAGAGTTTAGCGGCTGGGACGATTTTCGCCCTGCCCTTGCGCCCACGATTGCGCGGGCGCGGGCACGGTCAGCCGATCGGAATGAGCATCACTTTCCATCCGCTTTGTCCAAGGCGGTGGCGAAGCGATCGCGCAGTTCCTGCCGGAGCGGAGGCGCGTCCTTGTCGCCATGCATCCGGGTCATTTCCAGGATTTGCTCATAATGCGGACCGGCCAGTCGGCAATAACGGCATATGACCCAGTGGAAGCGGTAGCGCAGGGCTTCGCCCAAGGTGAGCGGCCGATCAAGCCGCGCCGAGGCAAGGTCGATGAAATGGCGGCAGGATGTGCCAGTGAGATGCAACCAAGGCGCCATGAGCCGGTGCAGCCGCATGTGCTTAAGCGGGGGCGGCGGCTCGCCGCCGGAGGAGCACGAATGGCAGCCGCAATCGCTCATCCGAGAAAACCCTCCTTCATGAGACAAAGTCGCAACCGGTGCTTGGCACGCACGAGGATGACCGATGCCGATGCGCTCGTGACGCCCGCGGCCTGCGCGGCATCCAAGATGTCCGCCTGATCGAGCACTCGCCAACAGAAGAGCTTACGCCAGGTCTCCGGTAAGGCCTCCAGACAGTGGCGGACCGCCTCTGACGCCTCACGCGAGGCACGCTCGACAGGGGCGGTCTGCGCCAAGGGGTGGGCTCGCCAAGAGCCATGGGAATCGAACAAAGCATCCAGCGGATCGGCACCCTCCTGCCCTTCCACGCCGCCAAGGGCTACGGCCATGCGTGTTGGCGTGCGCCTCAAGCTGCGGTAGTGATCGATGACCTTATGGCGAAGAATGCCAGTAAGCCAGGTGCGCAGGCTGGAGGTCCCGGCAAACCCATCCCTTTGACGCCAAGCTGCCACCAAGGTGTCCTGAGCAAGGTCCTCCGCGTCCTGCAAGGAACCTACCCTCAACGCGGCGAATGCCACTAGGTAACCCGCTTCGGCGATCAGGGCGTCTTTGCTGGGTGAATCCATGGTTCTGTCGGTCAAAGGAACGCGGGGCCGTCCGGAAGTATTCGGTCGGCCCCGCGGAGGGACTCAAGCCCGCTTACTTCTTCATTTCCATCTTTTCCTTAGAGCACTTCTCGCAGGTGCAGCCCACGGGGTGCATGTTGCGTGACTCCTTCTTCTGCTGGACGCACTTCTCGCAGGTGCAGGAGGCCGGGCACATCTCCTTGCTCTTGGAGGAGTCTGCGCAGCCCGTGAAGGCGACGGAACCGAGGGCAAGGAGGGCGATGAGCATGTATTTCATGGTAGTGTGTGGTGATTGGTACACCCGATGAGTCGACCAGCCGGGCGAAATCCTAACGTGAAAAAGTAAATATTTCCGAGGGGGTAGAACCGCGTTTGGATTCGAACCTAAACTCCATACTCGCGCCTACTTCCCCATCTGCTGCCGGTACATCACCTTGAAGGGATTCTCGGCCGGGCCGGCGACGTTCTCGTTCACCATCAGCGGACGGCATTCCTTCCACCAGGCGTCGTGGCGGGCGATCAGGTCCTTGACGACCTCGGGATGCTGGGCCGAGACGTCCGTGGTCTCGCCGTAATCGACGCTGAGGTCGAAGAGCTGCCAGTTGGCAGGGGTCTGCTTGAAATCAGCCGGCGACTGGGGCGCCTTCTTCGCGGCCTTGCCCTTGGCCTTCGCCGGGCCGGCAACGGGAGCTCCGGTCGAGACGAGATGCCAGCGCGAAGTGCGGACGCTGGTCTGCGTATACTTGCCGACCTCCGGGTCGACGTGTTTCACGAAGTTACCCCAGCGGCCGACATGCGTGACGAGCGTGCGATCGGGCCATGCGACGTTCTGCCCTTCCTTGGCGGTCAGCAGCGGCATGAGGCTGCGGCCTTCGAGCTGGGACTTCATCTGCGGCGAGGCCTCCGCGCCCGTCA
>JAUREI010000267.1 GCA_030827515.1 Prosthecobacter sp.
AGGCAGGCAAGCAGCGCCCGCCGGGCGATGGGCTCGGCGAGAAAGTCGGACAGGCTGGGAAGCTCGGACGGCATCGAATGCTATGAATAGATGAAAAGCACGGTCGCGAAAGGGAAAACGCCAAACGCTCCGAGCCGGCCGTCACCGGGCGTCGGGGAGAGCCTTCACCCGGGATCACTGAATCTGGACCGGTTGATGCCACACAGGCGCGCTTTCGCTGGCGGACGGCACACTTGCGGCTTATAGGTTCTGCTCCCGTCCGGTGAGTGGCGGGACTTTTTTACCATGTGCGGCATTGTAGGCTACATCGGCAGGCGGCAGGCCAGCCCGATCCTTCTGGACGGGCTGCGCAGGCTGGAATATCGCGGTTATGACTCGGCGGGCATCGCCCTCCAAAATGACAGCGGCGTGCGCTTCATCAAACGGGCGGGGCGCATCGACAATCTCAGCCAGGCGGTCGCCGAGGCCAACCCCACCGGCTGTTCGGGTATCTCCCACACCCGCTGGGCCACCCACGGCGCGCCGACCGACGAAAACGCGCACCCCCACCGCGACCGCAGCGGTCGCCTCGCGCTGGTGCACAACGGCGTCATTGAAAACTACCAGACCCTGCGCGACCAACTTGCGGCCAAGGATCATGAATTTGAGTCGCAGACCGACACCGAGGTGCTCGCCCACCTCGTCGGCCTCTACTTCGACGCCTCGGATGAGACCGATGGCACGGAGCGCCTGCGCAAGGCGCTGCAGACTGCACTGGCCAAGGTCAAGGGCACCTATGGAATCGCCCTCATGCATGCCGACGTGCCCGGCGTTCTCATCGGCGCCCGCCTGGGCAGCCCGCTGGTGGTCGGCCTCGGCGACGACGAGCACTTTCTGGCCAGCGATGTTTCAGCCATTGTCGCCCACACCCGGGATGTCGTTTACCTCAACGACCATGACATTGTCAGCCTGACCGAGGGACGCTACGACGTCGCCTCGATGGCCGGCGGCGAAGCCCGCGTGCAGGTGAGCCGGGTGGAGTTCACCGCCGACGACGCCGACAAGGGTGACTTCCCCCACTACATGCTCAAGGAAATCCATGAGCAGCCGAAGTCCCTTCAGAATGCCCTGCGCGGCCGCCTCTCGCGCGACGAAGCAACCGCCATTCTGGGCGGTCTGAACATGACCCCGCAGGAATTGCGCGGCATCGACCGCATCATCCTCAGCGGCTGTGGCACGGCCTTCCATGCGGCCATGGTCGGCGAATACCTGATCGAGACCCTGGCGCGCATCCCCACCGAGGTTGAAATCGCCAGCGAATTTCGCTACCGCAATGTTCCGGCCGACAAGAACACCCTGCAGTTCGTGCTCAGCCAGAGCGGCGAAACAATCGACACCCTTGCCGCCCTCCGCGAGGCGCGCCGGAAGGGGCTGCGCTGCCTGGGCATCGTCAACAGCGTTGGCAGCACGATTGCACGCGAGAGCGACGGTGGCTGCTACATCCACGCCGGCCCCGAGGTCGGCGTTGCGGCGACCAAGACCTTCACCTCCCAGGTGATGATCATGAACCTGCTCGGTCTGCTGTTCGGCCGCATTCACCACCTGTCCAGTGCCGACGGCATCGAAATGATCGACGAAATGGAGGCCATCCCCGACAAGATCAGCGCGATTCTGAAGCAGACGGACAAGATCAAGGCAATCGCCGAAAAGCATGCCAACGCCGAGGGCATGCTGTTCATGGGCCGACTCGCCAACTATCCGGTGGCCATGGAGGGCGCCCTCAAGATGAAGGAGATCAGCTACATTTACGCCAGCGGTCACCCCAGTGCCGAGCTGAAGCACGGGATCATCGCCCTGGTCAAGCCGGATATGCCCTCCGTCTTCATCGCTCCGGATGATGCGGTCTTCGACAAGAACGTCAGCAACATCGAGGAAGTGCTCGCCCGCAAGGGGCCGGTGGTCTGCGTCACCACCGAGGGGCGCACGGAGCTGGAGCGCCTCACGGACGACGTCATCTACGTCCCGGAATGCCCCTCCTACCTCAGCCCGCTGCTGACCGTCATTCCGCTGCAACTGCTCGCCTACCACACCGCCGTTGCCCGCGGCTGTGATGTCGACAAGCCACGCAACCTGGCCAAAAGTGTCACCGTCGAGTGAACGGGTGATTGCCGGTTGAACATTCTCGTTTCCGCCCCTCTCTATCCGTCTGAACCCTTCCTCAACGTGACATCGCACCGGAGCCTGCTGCCTCTCGGCGCCGCCCTCCTGGCGGTGGCTCAGTTGTCCGCGCAGATACAGCCTCAGGCTCCCGCTGACACGATTGCCGCCAGCGCGGGCGACTTCGTGGCACGGACCGTGTTCTGGACCGAAGATCAGACCCCGGCGGATTTCCTGGAAATGGCCGGGCAGCACACCAAGGCGCGCTGGCGCACGCTATACCGTCCGCAGCCGCCCAATCCAACCGCCGACCGCCTCAAAGCTGCCTTCACTCTGGGCAGCCTCATCGGCGAAACCTTCCTGATCTGGCAAGCCGGGGACGCCCAGCAGTTCCGCAACAACAACCAGGATGTCGTCCAATACTGCCGCATCCTCGGCGTCGGCGAAAAAATGCGTCCCCGACTCATGGCGCAGGCCAAAATGGCCGAGATGGATGAGTGGAAGGAGCTGCGGCAGGAGATTGTCGACGGCCACCAGGAAATCATCCGCCTGCTGCGCGAGCAAATGGACGAGGATTTGGCCCTGCTGGTCGACCTCGGCGCCTGGATGCGTTCCCTGGAAATCGTCTCCAAACTGGTCGTTGAAACGCCGGAGGTGGACAAGCGCCCTCTCTGCATCGGCTCCCCCGCCCTGCTCGCCGACCTCCGCCAAGATTTTGCCAAACTCTCCCGTGACACGCGCCGCTCGGAACTCATGCAGCCGGTCATCCTGGTCCTGCGCGAACTCGAGCGGGTTTGGGCAGACGAGA
>JAUREI010000230.1 GCA_030827515.1 Prosthecobacter sp.
CCGCCTCACCTATTCGGTCACCTGCCTGGCTGCCTTCGCCAGTTCGGTGCTGTTCTACAAGACCAATGCGGAAATCTCGAACTGGTTCTTCGTCTCGGCCTTCCTCATCGGTGGCGTCAGCGCCTCGTTTTACGGCTTCTTCCCGCTCTACCTGCCCGAGTTGTTCCCGACCCGCGTGCGTGCCACCGGCCAGGGCTTCTGCTTCAACGTCGGTCGCATCATCGCCGCCGTCGGCGCCCTGCAACTCGCCAACCTTGTCGGCCTCTTCGGCGGCAAGGGCGCGACGTCGTCGGCCAACGCCTACATCGCGCTCTGCTCGGTCTACTTCATCGGTGTGGCCATTGTCTGGCTGGCACCGGAGACCAAGGGCAAGCCGCTGCAGTGAGGTGAGCTGGCTGACCTCTGACCGACATGCCCGCCCGTCCCGGTCCGCGTCGTCCGCCCGAGGGCCTGCGTCCGCTCGGCGAACTCGTGCGCGCCCTGCCGGCCGCCACCGGTGGCAAGCGGCCGCCGGCGTTGTGGCGTGAACTGGATGCGCACCATGGGGCGCGGCCCGACTGGCTGCTTTGGCGTCTCCTGCTCTCCGGTGGTCCACCTCCGGCCGGTTGTCGGGAGGACTCGATCGCTCTGGCCTTGCGAGCCCTGCGAGCGCGTGAACCCAGCGTCGCCTCGGCGGCCCTGGCCCTGCTGCCTGCGCTGACCATCCAAAAAGTGAAGCCGCAGGCCCGCGCTGAATTGGCGCGAGCTCTGGCCTCTCTGCCGTCCGGACGGGAGACCGCTCTTGCGCAGTGGCTGGCCCACAGCGTTTTGCTGGCGGAGCCGTCCGCGACCGAGGCACTCGAACACTTGCGACACCTTCAGGCCCTTGCTCCGAGCGGCTGGAAAACGGGTCGCACCTTCGATCTCACCCCTTTTGCCGCCGCGCCCTGGCAAACGGTTGAGCCGATGCGGCTGGCCCGCTGGCTGGCCAACGCGATCGCCGACCTTGTGCGCCATGCCTGGGTGAAGCCGGAGGCGTCGAAGGCCGACTGGCTGCTAACCGCTTGGCAGTTGCGTCGCGACGCGCGCCCGGCCGGTGCGCTGCCGCGTTTCGAGGACACCGGCCTGCTGCTCGATGCCGCCGCCGCCAGGCGTCTGCAGGGCGAGCCCGCCGCGGCTGCGCGATTGGAAGTCCTTGCCCTGCATCTGCTGCCACCGCGTTTGCCGGAGTCGCTGCAGCAGCGCGTTCGGGCCGCCTCCTGGCGACTCGCCGAGGCTGGCCTGGCGCCCCCTCCCCAGTGGCGGGTTCACCTCGATGACCTGCCTTTTCCGGGCGATCCACCGACGACTCCCGCCGGCCTGGAGGCGGCTCGCCAGTGGGAGGATGCGGAGGATCCGGCATTGTCGCTGTTCCGGGCGGAAACGGTGGAAGATCCCGATTGGGCTGTCCTGCGGTCCTCAGGCGTGGTCCTGCAGCACCCGCTGGCCGCGCTTGGCTGGGTGGCCAAGCGTGCGCAGGCGCATCAGGTCAAAAAGCAGCACGCGCTGTTGGAGGCGGCCACTCGGTTGGCCCTGCGTCATCAGGCCCTCGGCAGCCTGGGGCGATTGCTGGCCATCCGGCCCGGTTCGGTGGACAACCTGGTTGCCTTTGCCCGCCTGTGGCGCGCCAGCCTGCGCGCGATGCCGTTTCTGCGCGACATCAGAACATGGGATGAAGCCCGGCAGCACTTGCGGCTGGCCTGGGGGCGCTGCGACGGGGAGATGGGCGATTCGGAGACGCGGTTCCTGCTGCATGAAATCCTTCGGGACCGCCTGACCACGACCCTGCGTCGGCTGCCGCCACTCTGGCGGGTGAATGCCTTGCGCCATGTGCATGGCCGGCGGTCACCGTCCGACCTTGTGCGGGAACTGGAGGCCGACCCGCGCCGGATGGGCCTGCTGGAGCATCAGCGCCGGGTGGAACTATGGGAGATCGCCGCGGCCCTGCGCGAGCATCCCCAGTTGGCGGGCACGGTCTGGGTCAGCGTTGTTGCATCCGGCGATCCTGCGAGCGGTCGCTACAGCATCCTGGCCGCTGGGCCGTTGGGTCAAAAGGAAGGTTGCGGCCGTCTGCGCATCGGCATGGAGGAAACCGCGTCCCTGGCATCCGCCGTGACGGCAGCGGTGCAGGCGGTTGCCGATTCACCCGAATGGCTGGTGCTGGCAGTGGATGCTGTCTGGGAGGGGGTGGCGTGGGAAAGCGAACTGCACCGGGCCGGACTGAAGTCGTCCGTGGCGCGTGTCCCCGGTTGGGAATGGGCCTTTCGGGTTCTGCGCGAGGATCTCCCCGCTGGCGAACCGGGCCGTGTGCTCCAGCCAGAAGGTGTGGCGCCCTCATCCCTGCTGCCGCCCCCGGGTGATGGCTGCTGGCTCCTGGCCGGTGCGGAAGCCGTCGATGCCGCCACCCGCTGGCGCCTCATCGGGGAGGAGGGGCCAAGCGTGCGCTCGCTGGGCCTTGGAAGCCGTTCCCGGATCGTCAGCCTGGGACCGGTGCTGACGGGAGCGGACTGGAGTGGCAACCTCGTCGCGCTCAGCCTGGCGCAGGCCTGCCGGAGTTTTCTGGTGCCCATTCGCAGACTGACGGAAGTGGAACAGGAAGAGGCCATGAGCTGTCTCGCGGAGGCAGACGCCGGCCTGCAGCGCCTGCTGGCGACGGGGCACTGGCGACTTCATGGCCTGCCCAATCTGTAGGGCTTGCCTTTTCCGCCAGGGTTGCAACGACGCGCATGAGGAGATAAACCCCCTGTGTCGGCTGCGTTTTCTCCTGTCATCATGTTGGCTTCGCGACGTTCCTTCCTGCAAAGCACCGGCTGCGGTTTCGGCTGGCTTGCCGCTTCGGCACTCGCCGGGGCCCGCGCCGCTGTGCCGGGTCCACATCTGATGCCGCGTGCCAAGCGGGTCATTTTCCTGTTCATGCAGGGCGGGGTCAGCCAGGTGGACTCGTTTGATTACAAACCGCGCCTGCAGCGCGACGACCAGAAGACGCTCGACCTGGCCGACCCGCGCACGGTGGCCAAGACCGGCATGGGTGCGCCGCAGAAGTTGATGAAGCCGCTGTGGGAGTATTCCCAGCACGGCGAGACGGGTCGCTGGGCCTCGGGCCTGTTCCCGCACATCAATCGCCACGTCGACGACCTCTGCTTTCTGCACGGCATGCACACCGAGGGCGTCGCGCACGGACCGGCCACACTCTTCCTGCACACCGGCACCACCAGTTTCATCCGCCCAAGCATGGGCTCCTGGGTGATGTATGGCCTGGGCTCGGAAAACGAAAACCTTCCCGGCTTCGTGACCATCAGCCCCAGCCTCGGCAACGGCGGCCCGCGCAACTACGGCAACGCCTTCCTGCCCGCCGTCTTCCAGGGCACACCGGTCGGTCGCAGCGGCATGCCCGCCGCGCAGTCCGGCATCAAGAACATCGCCAATACGGTTTGGACCCCCGAACAGCAGCGCCGCCAGTATGAATTGCTCGGCGCTCTGGGGCGTCGCCAGGCGCGGCCAGGCGACACGGAGATCGAGGCGGTGCTGGAGAGTTACGAACTCGCCTGGCGCATGCAGCAGCGCGCGCCGGATGCGCTTGACCTGGCGCAGGAATCCGAGGCTACGCTCAAGCTCTACGGCATCGGCGAGAAAGCCACCGACAACTACGGGCGCCAGTGCCTGATGGCGCGGCGCCTGGCCGAGCAGGGCGTGCGCTACATCCAGGTCAACTACGGCGACAACTCCAACAACCCGGCCTGGGATCAGCACAGCAACATGCCCAAGCATGCCGACCACGCCGCGGCGGTGGACAAACCCATTGCCGGCCTGCTGCAGGATCTCAAGCAGCGCGGCCTGCTCGAGGACACCCTGGTCTGGTGGGGCGGTGAGTTCGGTCGCACGCCCTACTCGCAGAGCAATGGCACCGGCCGCGACCACAACCCGGGCGGTTTCACCGTCTGGCTGGCCGGCGGCGGCGTGAAGGCCGGCTTCGCCCATGGAGCCACCGATGACATTGGCTTCCAGGCCGTTGAGGGCAAGGTGCACATGCACGACCTGCACGCCACGATCCTGCACCTGCTCGGGCTCGACCATGAGCGCCTGACCTTCCGTCACGCGGGTCGCGACTTCCGTCTCACCGACGTGCACGGCCATGTCGTGCGCGAAATCCTCGCCTGAGGCGGGTTTCGGTCAGTCTCAGGTGCGTGGTCCGGGGCAGCGGCCGCCGCTTCGGCCGCGTTCTTTGTTCGACAGCCGTGCATCCCTTGCTCTCTTGCCGGCTCTTTCCTTTTGACCATGCCTTCCCCCTCCGACCTCTTCTCCCTTCAGGGCCAGACCGCCGTTGTCATTGGCGGCACTGGCGAA
>JAUREI010000215.1 GCA_030827515.1 Prosthecobacter sp.
CGCCGACGCGGGCTACGCCTGCGCTTCGTCTATCGCAGCCGGGGCCCGAGCCTCCTTGTCGCCGACGGGCGGCTGAGCAGCCGGGGTCTTGGCGTTGCGTCGCGCGCGAAGTCCGGGCGCGGGGCGGCCAGCGTGCCGATCTTCCTCCTCGTCCCGCAGGTCAGGCTGCGTAAGCGGCTCGATCTCGCACGCGATGCCAAGGCTGTGCTGGAGCGGATCCCCGGCGCGATCGTGGCGCATTGGGGGGAGGGGCGGGGCTGACCCTTGAACATTCAGTAGCCAGCTTCCCGCTGATGACGAACAGCGAGGATCACAACCCTATCCCCAAAAAACCGGTAGAGCGCGAGGTAACCACTTCCGCCGAAAGGGATGATCCATTCCCGAAACTCCGGGGCCATATGTTCTGCAGGGCGCCCCGCGCCAGGGTGTTCTGCTAGAGTGTTGACGTGAATTCTGACGGCCTTGATGGCTTCTCTTGCGGCAGATGCGTTCTTTTCGACGAGGAAGCGGTGCAAACGGTCAAGATCACGAAGCGCCGCTGGCGCCCAGATCAGTTGTGGCATTCAGGCGGCTCGCAACCTATGCCATCCTCCAAACGAGCCAGCCAAGCATCGGCCTCGCTCTGCGTCACGTGCAAGCCGGTCAGTTCGTATTCCTGCCAAGCTTCAAGCGCCGCCTGACGAAAGCTATCCCGCTTTTCTTCACGCTCCAGGAATTCTGCAACTGCCTCGCGCAGCATCCAGTGGGGTGTCCGATCGCGAGCATCAGCCAGTTTCTGAAGCCGAGCGCGCGTGGCTTCGTCCAATTTGACCGCAACCGGCCGTACCGCGTTCACTGTCGCCTCCCCTGCATGAGTATCATCAAGTGATACCTCGGTAGCACAAGTCCGCAACGACTTCCAGTTCGAACAGGAAACCTATTCGTGCCCACCCCCCGCGAGACCATCCTCACCGCGCTTGCGGATCTCTTGCGCACGGTCCTTCATGTGCCGGTGCTGCGCGGTGAGGTGCGGCCCGAGCGGATCCCGCCTTCGGGCCTCATGATCCTGCGCGACGGCAACCCGGGCGAGCCGGGGGTGACGCTCTCGCCGCTCATGTATCATTACCGGCACCGGGCCGAGCTCGAGGTGATCGTGCAGAGCGGTGAGGAGCGCGACGCGCGATTCGACCGGCTGATCGGGCGCATCGCCGCGGCCATCGCGGCCGACCGCACGCTCCGCGGGCGCTGCGACTGGGTCGAGGCAGAGGCGCCGGAGCCCGTGGATATGCCCATCGAGGGTGGGGCTGCGATCAAGGCTGCGATCGTGCCGATCGTGCTGCATTACGCGCAGGGCGATGCGCTGGGGTGAGGTCGGGGGCGCGGTGGGGGTTCAAAGAAGCGGCAATTGCCCGTCCGGTGGATGGCCTTCATGCGACGAGCCCTCCTGGAGGGCCGAGAGCGTGATGCCGAGGAGGCGGATCCCGAGGCGCGGCGGAAAGAGCGGTGCGAGCAGGGCCTCGGCCGTCTCGCCGAGCGCGGGCTCGGAGAGAAACGTCTGGCTGCGTGTGAGGCTGCGCGTGATCTGGCGAAAGTCGGCGAACTTCACCTTCAGCGTCGCCGTCCTTCCGCGCAACCCCTTCGCTGTTGATTTCCACTGAGAAGTGACCCGGGTGGGCACGTAATTTCCATTGAGATTTGACCCATGTGACCCTCCCCCGAGCGAAGAGCGAGGGGGCCAACGGAGTGATCGACATGGGACTACTGAACGTGATCCGGAGGCTACGGCTGCGGCAGGGCTTGGCGATCCGGGAGATCGAGCGCCGCACTGGGGTGTCGCGCAACACCATCAAGAAGTATCTGAAGGCCGACACGGTCGAGCCCAGGTTCGCGACGCCGGAACGGTCGAGCAGACTTGATCCTTTTGCCGAGAAGTTGGCGGGCTGGTTGAAGAGCAATGCCAAGAAGGGACGCAAGGATCGGCAAACTCTGAAGAAGATGCATGCCGATCTTGTCGCTCTCGGCTTCACCGGATCCTACAACCGCGTGGCAGCATTTGCGCGGCGTTGGAAAGCGGACCGACAGCGCGAGCAACAAACGACGGGGCGCGGTACCTTTGTGCCACTGGCCTTCCGCCCCGGCGAAGCGTTTCAGTTCGACTGGAGCGAAGACTTCGCGGTTGTTGGCGGTGAACGCACCAAGCTTCAGGTTGCCCATATCAAGCTGTCGCACAGCCGGGCCTTCCTCTTGCGGGCCTATCCCCTGCAGACCCACGAGATGCTGTTTGACGCCCACTGGCATGCATTCCGGGTCTTCGGTGGCGTGCCGGAACGCGGGATCTATGACAACATGAAGACGGCGGTGGATCTCGTGGGCCGCGGCAAGGCGCGGCAGGTCAATATCCGCTTCCTGGCGATGGCGAACCACTATGTCTTCGAGCCGGAGTTCTGCAATCCAGCGGCGGGGTGGGAGAAAGGTCAGGTCGAGAAGAACGTCCGCGACGCCCGTCACCAGATGCTGCACGGCATGCCCGACTTCCCGGATCTCGCCGCGCTGAATGCCTGGCTGGAGCAGCGTTGCAGCGCGCTGTGGCATGAGACCGCTCATGGCACGCTGCCCGGAACAATCGCGGATATCTGGGCCGAGGAACGTGCATCCTTGATGCCCTTGCCGATGGCCTTTGACGGCTTCATCGAGCTAAGCAAGCGCGTCTCGCCCACCTGTCTGATCAGCTTCGAGCGCAATCGCTACAGCGTCCCTGCGTCCTTTGCGAACCGGCCTGTCAGCCTTCGGGTCTATCCTGACCGGCTGGTCGTGGCGGCCGAGGGCAACATCCTGTGCGAGCATTGCCGCGTGATCGATCGCAGCCACAAGCTGCCCGGGAAGACGATCTATGACTGGCGGCATTATCTGGCGGTCGTGCAGAGAAAGCCCGGGGCTCTTCGCAATGGCGCGCCCTTCCTGGAATTGCCGTCAGCCTTCAGACAGTTGCAGGACCATATGCTCCGCAAGCCAGGTGGCGATAGGGAAATGGTCGACATCCTCGCGCTCGTCTTGCAGCACGATGAACAGGCCGTGCTGACCGCCGTGGAGCTGGCACTGGCCGAAGGTGTGCCCACCAAGACCCATGTGCTGAACATCCTGCACCGCCTGATCGACGGCAAGGTCATCGAGGGTCCAGTGTTGGCAACCCCGCAAGCGCTGACCCTGCAACGCGAGCCCAGGGCCAATGTCGCACGCTATGACGGTCTGCGCAGCCAGTCCGCGGGAGGCCGCCATGCGTCATGACCCTGCCGCCGCTGCCCTCGTCATCATGCTCCGCAGCCTGAAGATGTATGGCATGGCCCAAGCTGTCGAGGATCTGATCGAACAAGGAGCCCCGGCTTTTGAAGCCGCCATTCCAACCCTGTCGCAACTGCTCAAGGCCGAAGTGGCCGAACGCGAGGTCAGGTCAATTGCCTATCACATGAAGGCCGCACGCTTCCCGGCATACAAGGACCTCTCGGGCTTCGACTTCGCCGCCAGCGAGATAAACGAGGCCAACGTCCGGACCCTGCACAGAGGTGAGTTCATGGATGGTGCTCAGAACGTCGTGTTGATTGGGGGGCCAGGTACCGGGAAAACCCATGTCGCGACGGCTCTCGGCATCCAGGCGATCGAGCATCATCGCCGCAAGGTCCGCTTCTTCTCCACCATCGAACTGGTCAATGCGCTCGAGCAGGAAAAGGCAAAGGGAAAAGCAGGGCAAATTGCCGAAGGCCTGACCCGGCTCGACCTCGTGATCCTGGACGAACTCGGCTATCTGCCCTTCAGCGCCTCAGGCGGCGCGCTCTTGTTCCATCTGCTGAGCAAGCTCTACGAGCGCACCAGCGTCGTGATCACCACCAACCTCAGCTTCAGCGAATGGGCCACGGTCTTCGGCGATCCCAAGATGACCACGGCCTTGCTCGACCGACTAACACACCGTTGCCACATCCTGGAAACCGGCAACGACAGCTTCCGCTTCAAGGCAAGCACAGCCGCAGCAGACAGAAAAAAGAAGGAGTGAAACCGCCCTTGACCCACGACTGACCAGAAATCCATAATCCAAGGCGGGTCAAATCTCGATGGAAAACCCGGGTCACTTCTCAGTGGAAATCAACAGCCGAGGGCCTCTTCCAGATGCGGCGCCAGAGTTCGGGCGACGATGTCCGACACACCGCCTGTACCGAAGGGCAGGATGATCGTAACGGGCCGGTTTGGATAATTGTCCTGCGCGTGGACCGTGCCTGTCGCCAGGAGCACAAGCGGCAAGGCCAAGACGGCCAGCACCGAGCGCCGTGTCCTCCGACGGCCGATCTGGGCAATCGTTGCATTAGAGCTCATGTTCTTTCCTCCTCTGAACAATCTTGACCCGGCGCAGACAACCGGTGGCGTCTCGATCCGGCCGAACCAGCCGACCTGCCCTGTCCCGCCGGCCTGGGCAGCCCACGGACAGGGCGCGCGCCGGCCGCTCCGCATAACCTTCCGACGGATTCTGGAGGGCACCAAATCGGAAACCTCCCGGAAGTGATAAGAAATCGATGTGCGGCCGGGATCGGCAGGATGCTGGCGACCCGAGCCGCCCCGCCCGGTCAAGCGTCGGGATCGACGAATATCTCGTCGATCTCCATAAGGCGGGGCGTCAGTCCCTGCTTGAAGGCGGCGGTTCTCAGCGCATCAATGGTCCGGATATTAGGTGCCATGCCGTAGGGCAGCGGGTCGCCGACGATCTGGGCCAGCTTGCGGTATTTCTGGTCGTCCGCGGTCTCGCCCCCACCGTTCCGCCAGTCGGCCACCCAGTCTTCCTTGGCCTTCCGGAAAGCATCGTAAAGCGACCTCGCCACCCATGGGTACTGGGCCAGGACCTCGTCTTTGACCACGATCGTGCCGTGCATCGGATAGACCCCAGTCGCTTCGTAGGCCGCCATGTCGCG
>JAUREI010000122.1 GCA_030827515.1 Prosthecobacter sp.
CCTGCAAGCTGGCGATGGACATGTTCAAGTTGAAGCGCGAAGATCTCTGGGAGCGCGTCGATGACGTGCTCACGGTCGGACAGTTTTATGAACAGTCGGCCGGCGAAGGGAGCCACATGCTTTTCACCTGAGATGTCCGCCCTGAGCAACGACCCAGACCGGTGCGAGGTGATGAACCTTGGCTGGGGACCGCGGGGTCATGGTCCCTATCTGGTGCGCCAGGAGGGTTATGTTCCGGGTGGCATGGACCTGCGGCCGCAGCGTTTCATCCTGCAGAAGGACGGGCGCTGGCTGCTGAACCTGGCCTTTGTCCTGCTGCCCGAGGCCGAGCAGGAGCGGCAGTTGTTTCACAGCCTCACCGAGGTGCTGGTCCGTCTCGACGGTCTTGCCGGCCACCCGGTTCGGGCCGAGGCCACCCTGCCGGCCGGAGTGGGGGAGGCGGAGATCCTGAGCCGCTTTGAGTCCTGCACCCGGCGTTTGCTGCGTGGCATGCGCCATTGCGAGGTTCGCCCGCTGACGCGTCCGGCCTGAAGCGGGTTTTGACGGATTGACAGGGCGTGGCAGACTGGCTAGCCTTGGGAAAATTCAGCGGTTTATTGTCTTATGTGCGTCTCCCTATTCCGTTTTCCTGCCTGTTGGGCTTTGGCGGCGGCGCTGACCCTGAGTGGCTGCAAGGAAGCGGAGCAGGTGCAGGCGGAACACGCCGCCACCCTCAAGCGGCAGGCGGAACTCAAGGTGGAGTTTGACGGGCTCGAGCAAAAGCTGGTGGACTTGCGCAAGGCGGTTCCTCCCGGGCCCACGCCGGAGGAATCGGCGCGCCGCGTGACGGTGCGGCTCCAGAAGGAGCTTGAGATGCTTGACCAAGAGCTGGTTGTTGCCACCAAGGATCACGAAGCCGCGCAGGCGGAGCTGAAGAGGCTGCGCGAGCAACTGGAGAAGCTGAAGGAGGAACTTTCCCGCTGAGCCGGCTTGCCGATCATGAAGAACCTCATTGCCCTGATCCTTTTCGCCTCCGGACTGGCTGGCTGGTATTTCTATGACCAGTTGGAAAAAATGAAGGAGGATCTCGAGGATTCACGCCGCAACATCGCGGCCTACGAGAAGACCCTCGAGGCTCGCCGCACGGAATTCCAAACCCTGGTCGGGGCGCTTGAACTGCAAAAGAAGACGGAGTTTCGCAAGGCGGAGATCGCCGCCATGAAGGGCAAGGCCGCGGAAGCGCGTGTTGAATCCCAGAAGGTTCGGGGCGAACAGAAGCAGATCATTGTCAGTCTCCGCCAGCGTCTTGTCGGCCAGGTGCTGCCCGAGCTTGTGCTCGCCGACGGGCGCAAGCTGTTCAACGTCCGCATCAGCAAGCTGGATGACACCGGACTCGCGGTGACCTCGACCAGTGGCGTCACCAAGCTGCGGCCGGCCGAGTTGTCCGCCGACCTGCGCCGGCGTCTCTACTTTCCCTGAGTCGAGCCCAAGGCAAGACTGGCCGGCTGTCTGACGCCCGGACAGGGCAACCCGGGTTGCCGAATCGGCGAGGAAACATCCCGTTGCCTCTCCCTGTGGAAGCGTCATACTGACCTCCCTCCCGCATGTCCTCCCCCGTCCTCAAGCGCGTTGTCATCAAGTTCGGCTCCGGCATTCTGACCCGTTTGCAGACGCCGGAACCGGATCCGGTCCAGTTGCGCAAGCTGGTGGAAGCGGTGGCACTGCTCAAGCAGGCCGGTCACACGGTGGTGGTGGTCAGCAGCGGCGCGGTCGCCAGCGGCCTGAAGCCGCTCGGGCTGGCCTCCCGTCCGGCCGATCTGACCACCCTGCAGGCCCTGGCCGCGGTCGGTCAGACCCACCTGATGCACGCCTATGAGAACCTGCTGCGCGATCACGGACTGCATGTGGCCCAGTTGCTGGTGACCCATGAAGACCTCGAGGCCGCACCCCGCGCCGCGCGCTTCAAGGCCACGCTGGAGCGCCTGCTCGAATTCCCCCAGGTGGTGCCGGTCATCAACGAAAATGACAGCGTGGCCATCGAGGAGCTGCGGTTTGGCGACAACGACCTGCTGTCCTCCCACATCGCCCGCCTCTGGGGTGCGGACCTGCTGCTGTTGCTGACCAGCGCGCCCGGCCTGCTGCGCGACCCCGACCAGCCCGCTGAAGGCCCGATCCCTGTCGTCGAGGATGTTGCGGCGGTGATTCATCATGCCCAGGAGAAGAAGACCCAGCTCGGCACGGGCGGCATGGTTTCCAAGCTGCGCGCCGTGCAGGATGCCGCCAATGCGGGCGTCGAGTGCATCATCGCCTCCGGGCGCCACGCCGAGCAAATCCCGGCCGTCGTCGCCGGTGGCGGTGTCTGCACCCGCTTCCGTGCCGTCGCCCAAACGGCCGGTTGAACCCGCCGGGCATCGGCGCTAAGGAAGCGCCCCCATGTTCCGCGCTGTTCTCACCGACCGTCTCCAAGCCGCCTTTGCCGCCGCCGGCATCGACCTGCCGGTGGGCTTTGCCCCCGAAGTCGCCCTCGCCTCGGACACCCGCTTTGGCGACTACCAGAGCAATGCGGCCATGATTCTCGGCAAGCGGTTGAAGACGAATCCGCGCGCGCTGGCGCAGCAGGTGGTCGACAAGCTGGAGACCGCCGACCTGTGTGAAAAAGTCGCCATCGACGGTCCCGGCTTCCTCAATTTCACCCTGTCCGCCGCGGCGCTCGAGGCACGTCTCGGGGGCATCCTGGCCGACGCCAAGGCCGGTGTGCCGGCGGCGGCCGCGCCGAAGCGCATCGTCGTCGACTTCTCGGCGCCGAACATTGCCAAGCCGATGCATGTCGGTCACATCCGCAGCACCTTCCTGGGCGACGCCCTGGCCCGTGTGGCGCGCTTCCTCGGACACGAGGTCATCACGGACAACCATGTTGGCGACTGGGGCACCCAGTTTGGCATGATCCTGCACGGCTGGAAGACCCGGCTCGATCGCGAGGCTCTGTCCCGCGATGCCATCCACGAACTGGTGCGCGTCTACAAGACCGTCAATGCCGAGGCCAAGGCCGATGAGGCCGTGCTCGAGACCTGCAAGGGGGAACTCGTGCGGTTGCAGCAGGGCGATGCCGAAAACCTCGGCATCTGGAAGGAGTGCGTGCGCCTGACGCTCGAGCAGTTGGCCAAGGTCTACGAAGCCCTCGACGTGCGCTTTGACCACTACCTCGGCGAGAGTTTTTACAACGAAGCCCTGGCGCCGCTGGTGGAGAGCCTGCTCGCCGCCGGCATCGCCCGCGAGAGCGAGGGCGCGGTCGTGGTGTTCAGCGACGGCAGTCTGCCGCCGGAGGAGGATCCGTTCCTGATTCGCGACAAGGACGACTGGAAGGCGGCGCCCTGCATTGTCCGCAAGAGCGACGGCGGTTTCCTCTATGCCACCACCGACCTGGCCACGATCGACTACCGGGTGCGCAAATGGCAGGCCGATGAAATCTGGTATGTGGTTGGCGCGCCGCAGCAGCTGCACTTCCGCCAGGTGTTTGCCGTGGCCCGCCGGCGCGGCGTGACGACCCGCATGAGTCACATCGCCTTTGGCAGCATCCTGGGGCCGGACGGCAAGATGTTCAAAACGCGCAGCGGCGAAACCGTCGGCCTGCTCGAGGTCATCGACGAGGCCATCGAGCGCGCCCGCGAGGCCGTGGCGAGCCGCGATCAGGGGCTGGACGCAGACGCCCAGGAGGAAATCGCCCGCATCATCGGAACGGGCGCGGTGAAGTATGCCGAGTTGAGCCAGAACCGCCTGACCGACTACAAGTTCAGCTGGGACAAGATGCTGTCACTGCAGGGCAACACCGCGCCCTACCTGCTCAACGCCTATGTGCGCACACGCAGCATCTTCCGCAAGCTTGACGGTTCGGAGCCGGCCCCTGCAGCCGACGAGGTCTACACCTTCACCGACCCCGCTGAGCGCGCGCTGGCGATGAAGCTCGCCCAGTTTGCCGAAGCCGTGCACGACATCCTCGCCGACCACCGGCCGAACCTGCTGGCCAACTACCTCTTTGAGCTGGCCAACAGCTATCATGCGTTTTACGAGGCCTGCCCGGTGCTCAAGGCCGAGGGGGCGGTGCGCCGCACCCGGCTCGCCCTGTGCGAGGCGGCCGGCAAGGTTCTGAAGACCGGTCTTGGCCTGCTCGGCATCCGCACGACCGAGCGGATGTGAACGGGAAAACGACGTCCCGGGCGAAGAACCCCCTGGGTTTCAGCTTATTTGACTTTTTGGTGCGGGGTTTCCGTCCCACCTCGCCCCTTGCAACCTCCCCCGCCGCGCCTAAACTTCGCCATCTCATGCGTCAAATTCCCCCCTTTGTCCGTGTCCTGCTCTGCTTCGTCTGCTTTGGCCTGACTGCCTCTGGCTTGCAGGCCCAGACCCCTGACACTCCGGCCGCACCGGTCAGTGCGGCCACTGCCACCGAGGACAACCCCTTTGCCAGCGCCCTGACCCTCGACGGGTTCATCCAGCGCACCGGCGTCATGGCCTACCCGCTCATCCTGCTGTCGATGGTGACGGCTTTTCTGATCGTGCTCTTCACCTTCACCGTCCGCCAGGGCACGGTGGTCAGCGACGCCTTCATGAACTCGGCCGACGCCCTGATCCGCAAGCAGGATTACCTCGGCCTGCTCGCCGTCTGCAACCGTCGCAACGAGTGCATCGCCCGCATCACCGCCAAGACGCTCGACTTCGCCACGCGCAACCCGACGGCCAGCTTCGAGGAGGTCAAGGAGGTCACCGAGGCCGAGGGCAACCGCCAGTCGAGCCTGCTGCTGGCCCGCATCGCCTATCTGGGTGACGTCGGCGCGGTCGCCCCGATGCTGGGTCTGCTCGGCACGACTCTGGGCATGATCACCACCTTCCACGCGATCTCCGCCAAGGACTACGGCGGTTCCAGCCAGCTGGGTCTCGCCCAGGGCGTCTCCGAAGCCCTGCTGTGCACCGCCTCGGGTCTGGTCATCGGCATTCCGGCGCTCATTTGCTACGCCATCTTCCGCGGCAAGGCGAACCGCCTGATCTCCGAGATGGAGGCGGCGACGACCCACCTGATGGCCCTGCTCGCCGTCCAATACAAGCGCGCCGCCCGTGCCGTTGCCAGCGGTCGCGGCCCGGACGGACAGCCGATGTGATTCCCCGTCTGCCATGAACTTCCGCAAGCAGCATTCGATCGAACCCACGCCCCTGCAGCTCGCCCCGCTGGTGGACGTGCTGCTGCTGCTGGTCATCTTCTTTGCCGTCACCAGCCATTACGCCAGCGTCGAGCAGCTCATGGACGTCAGCGTGCCGGCTGCTGACACCGGCAAGGAGGACCGGACCCGCAACGTCGGGGAAATCATCGTCAACATCAAGGCGGACGGCGGCATCATCGTCAACGGCCAGGAGGTCAACGCCGAGCAGCTGCTGCGCAACCTCGCCAACATTGTCGCCGTCAACAAGGATCAGGCCGTCATCCTGCGCGGTGACGAAGTGGTCGATTACAAGCACGTCATCAGCGTCCTCGACACCTGCCAGAAGGCCGGCATTTGGAACATCGCCTTCGCCACCCGCCGGCCCGACGCCGAGCCCCCCGCTCAACCGCAATGAAGCCCCGCGCCCCGCTCCGTTTCGCCCTTCTGCTCGGCGCCGCCGGCCTATCCGCCGCGAACGGTCAGGAGGTGCCGCGCGCGATCCCGGTTGAGGAAACCCCGGCGGTGCCGAGGGCGATCCCGGTCGAGGACGGTCCTGCCACACCCGCCCCGCCCGCGGCACCGGCCCGGCCCAAGTCGCCCGGCTCGGACCTCTTTGATTACGCGACGATGGTCTATGAACGCGGTGAGCACGACCTCGCCGCCCAGTCCTTTGCGCAGTATCTCAAGGCGCATCCGAACGGTGCCGATGTTCCCATGGCCATGTTCCGACTGGCGGAGTGTTTCCTCAAACAGGACAACGCGCGCGCCGCGGAGAGTTACTACCTGGAAGTCGTCAGCCGCTTTCCCAACAGCGAGGGTGCCCCCTCCGCGGCCTATCGCCTCGGTGCCCTGCGCTTCAACGCCCAGGACTTCGACGACTCCGCCCGCCACTTCGCCTTCTGTGCGGCCAAGACGCCGCTTCCACAGGTGCGCCTGGCGGCGTTCTTCAACGAGTCGCGCGCCCACCAGCAGCTCGGCGATCGCCGCAAGCAGGCCGAGGCCCTGCGCCAGGTGGTGGCGGTGCGCGAGGACAATCCCTATCGTGAAAGCGCCCTGCTGGCGCTCGGCACGGTCTACCTTGCCGAGGATCGCAAGGCCGAGGCGCTGCCGCTCTTCCTGGATCTCGTCAAGGAGAGCAAGGACAACCCCGTGCTTTCCGAGGCCAGTGTGAAGGCCGCCGTGCTGCTGGCGGAAACCGGCAAACCCGATGAGGCCTTGCCCCTCTTTGAAAGCGCCCTGCGCATTGCCGAGACCACGCCGGTCAACCGCGGCATTGCCCTGGTTGGCGTGGTGCAGTCGCTCTACGCCAAGGGCGATTACGAGGGGGTCATCGGCCAGTATGCGCGCCATTCCAACGTGCTGCCCGAGGGCGATACCCGTCCGCGCATGCTGCTTCTGGTGGGCAACGCCTACCGGATGAAAAAGAGTTATGCCCGCGCCGTCGAGGTTTACCTCATGGTCGAGCAGGAGTTTGCCGGCAGCCCGCAGGCCTTTGAGGCGGGCTACTGGAAGCTCTACTGCTTTTACCTGCTCGACGACAAGGATCTCGGTGGTTTCGCCAACGCCTTCATCGCGCGCCATGCCGAGCCCCAGGGAGATCATGAGTTTCTCAACCTGGCACGCCTGATTCGTGCCGACTTCTTCTTCAACCAGGGCGATTACGCGCGCGCGGCCGACAGCTTTGCCGAGGTGCGCATTTCCGGCCTTCCCGAAAAACTGCGACCGGGTGCCCTCTTCAACAAGGCCTGGTCCTGCGCCGAGGCGCGGCGCCAGCAGGATGCCATCGCGACCTTCGCGCAGTTCCTCGCAGAAAACCCCGGGCATCCGCTCACCGCCAAGGCGCTGGCGCGCCGTGGCATGGCCTACAAGGACGCGCGGGAAGTCACCAAGGCGGTGGCCGACTTTGAGCGCGTGGTCAAGGAATTCACCCACTCCGATGCCGCCGAGGTCAGTTACCTTCAGCTTGGCCTGATCGCCGGCGACCAGCGCGACAGCAAGGCAATGGTCGCCGCCTTCGAAATGCTCGTGAACAAGTATCCCGACAGTGCCGCCGCTGCCCAGGCCTGGTATGGCATTGGCCGGGGTTACTTCGAGCAGAAGCAGTTCGACAAGGCGGTGCCCGCCCTTGAGAAGGCGATTGCCAAGGACCGGGAGAACTATCTCGACCGCGCCAGCCCGATGATCCTGCTGGCCCATTACGCCCGACAGGATGTCGAGGCGCTGGCCAAGGCGATCGACGCGTATCGCAAGGCCAATGAGTCGGCGGCCGTGCCGATGAATGCATTGACCTGGCTCGGTCTCAAACTCTATGACCAGCGCGAGTTTGCCCGCTCGGCTTCCTACCTGAAACTGGCAGCGACCCCGGAAGTGCCGGAGAACACCGATCCGCGCGTCTGGAACTACCTCGGCCAGGCCCTGCTGGAAGCCGGCCAGTTTGAAGAGAGCCTGCAGGCAACCGGACACTATCTGGCGGTCACGCCGGAGAGCGCCAACCGCGCCCGCGGCCTGGTCGCCAAGGGTCGAGCCCTGCTCGGCCTGGGCCGGATCGACGACGCCGAGAAAGCCGCCGAAGAGGGGCTGACCTTTGCCAAGGACGGCAAACCCCAGGCGTTGCTGCTCATTCTCGAGGGGGACATCCTCATGGCGGCCGGCGACAAGCTCGCCAGCGCGGGGCAGTCGGCGGGTGCCAAGGAAAAGTACAGTGCCGCTGCCGGCAAGCTGATGATTCCGGCGCAGTTCTTCGACGACGCCGAGATCACGCCCGAGGCGCTCGACAAGGCCGCCCGTGCGCTCGACAAGGCCGGTCAGGCCGGCAAGGCCGCGGACTTCCGCAAGACCCTGAAAGAACGCTACCCACAGTGGCAGGCGCGCGGGTGAGCAACGTGAGTTGATCCAATGAAAAACCCGCGGTCGGCTGAACCGATTCGCGGCAAAAACAGCGGGCAGGGAATTAAAACCGCAGGGTGGCGCCCAGAACCGCGCCAAAGCCGGGCTCATTGCTTCCGGAACCCGCGTAGCGGTATTCCTGATCGAGCAGGTTCTCGAGCGCGGCGGTCAGTTCCAGTTGATCGGTGACACGCCAGCCGCCGCGCAGGGTCAGGTGGGCAAATCTCGGGTTGCCGTCCGGCGGGATGCGCTGGGTGTCACGCCGGTCACCGCTGTTGAGGCGCTCGTAGCGGCTGTGCGCCAGGCAGAGGAGTTCACTCCACAACCGCTTGTCGGTCCGCTCCCAGCGGATGCCGGCGCGCCCCATGAGCGGCACGACACGGCTGATCGGCTCCTTCTGCTGGTAGCTGCTGTTGGTGCGCGGGTATTGCTCGACCCGGCCCTCGGTCCAGGTGAGGTGACCGAACAGCGTCCAGCATTCATCCAGCTTCCAGGAACCGTCGAGTTCGATGCCCTGCATGAAGCCGTCGCCACTGTTCGACTTGTTGACGATGCCGGCGCCTACCGGGCGACGCACGATCATGTCGTCGATGACGGTGTAGAAGTAGCTGAGGCTGCCGCGGAAACGCTCGGTTTCGATGCGCAGGCCGAGCTCGAAGTTGACGAATTGCTCGGGATCGAGGCCGGTCGACGGTGTTTCGAGTTCGCCGCTGCGGGCGACATCGAGGCGTGAGAGGTCGGACAGGTTCGGCGCGCGGAAGCCCTGGGAGACGCCGCCAAAGAGTTGGTGGCGCGCCTGTTCATCGAGATCATACAGCAGGCGCAGGCTGGCGGAGAAGTTTTGCCAGTCATCCTGGTAGGAATCCACGGGCGCCGGGGTGGCCGGATCGGCGAAGCGGCCGACGTTGGCGGCGGCATGGGTGAAGCGCCCGCCGAGCTGGGCGTGCAGTCGGGAGGTGAGGTCGAACTGATCCTGGAGATAGAGGCCGAGCAGGTCGTAGCTGGCGTCGTCGCCCACCGGACCCTGGATGCCGCGCGAGCGGGTGCCGTTCTTGTTGTAGCGCTGGCTGCCGCTGGAAACCCAGTCGCGGTAATAATCGATGCCATAGGCGAGGCGACCGATCGGGGTTTCGCTGACCAGTTGCAGGTCGAGGCCGAGGGTGTTGATCTCGACCTGGGAGAAGTCGCGCCGCGTGGCGCGCTCGCGGAATTCATACTCGTTGGCGGTTTGCAGCGAGACCGTCAGGCTCGCGCTGTCGGCAAAGCCGTCGAGATCGAGGCCGGCGAGGCGCAGGTAGGAGAGCGTGCGCTCCTGGTCGTAGGAGCGTTGCAGGTCGGTGCCGACGGTGGTGCCTTCCCAGGAAATCCCGGAGGTGGTCTGGTGGGTGCGCCAGGCATCGTTCTGGCGCAGTTGCTGGTGCAAGGCGGTGACGGTCCAGTTCTCGTCGAGAGCGAGATCGAGGCGGGCGTCATAGGCCCATTCGTCGTAGCCGGTGTTCGGCTGGATGCCGAGACCGGCGGCACGGACGTCGCCGAAGGACTTCAGGCTGGCACCGAGGTGCAGACCCCAGCGACCGCCCTCGCCAAACTGGATTTCCTGGCGGCCGACATGGCTGCGCTCGGCCGTGGACGCGCGGTAGGCGGTCAGGCCGTGGAAGAAGAAGCCGGCGTCCTCGTCGCGGAAGCCCGAGCTCTTGGTCAGCAGGTTGAGCGTGCCGCCGATGGCGTCGCTTCCGTAGAGCACACCGCCCTGGCCTGGCACGAGCTCGAGCCGGTCGATGGCCCAGGAGTCGATCGTGTTCCAATACTGGTTCGGTCCCTCGCGGAAGGTGGAGTTGTTGAAGCGGATGCCATCGATGAGGGCCAGATTGCGGAAGCCGGTGAAGCCGCGGATGAAGGGCGATCCCTGGGCGTTGGAGGTTTTCTGGACGTTGACCCCCGGGGTTTCGCGCAGGGCCTCGGTGAGTGTGCGCACCTGGCGCTCCTGCATTTGTGCGCCCTCCAGCGTGCGCACCGTCTGGGCGGTCTGCTGCAGCGGAACGGCCTCGCGCGTTGTCGTCACGATGACGGCGGGGATCGCGGTGGCCGGCTTGGCGGCCGCTTCGACCACGGTGGACGGGGGCGGCGTCGCGGTCGGTTCGACGGCGGCGAGCAGGCTGGGCAGCAGGATCGGGAACAGGTGCTTGGCGGACATGGAAGCGGAGGCATAGCCCAAGGCCGGGACGGCTGTCATGCTCGACAGGTCACGGAAGCGCGGTTTGGACAGCTCCTGACCCTGGGGACGGGGGCCTGGACAAATCCTGTGCGGGTCAGGGCTTGGCGAGCTTCTCCAGGTAGTCGAGCAGGCTCGCGAACTCGAACACCGTGAAGTTCATCATCAGGCCGGGTGGCATCATGCTCATGGGCAGTTTCTGTCGCGAGGCGATGTCGGCCGTCTTGAAGACGAATTCCTGGGCAGCGACGTTGCGCAGCTTGACCTCCGTGGCTCCTTCCAGAGTGATGAAGCCCATCTGCTGGGTGCCATCCTTGAGGCTGACGAGTTCGCTGGCAAAGCCCTGGGCGATCGTCTTGTTCGGGTCGAGGATGTTCTGGGCGAGTTCGGGGCGCTTGTAGGTCTGGGCGATGTTGCCGAGGTAGGGACCCTTCTGGGCTTCGGATTCCCGGACCGTGTGACAGGCCACGCAGGTGGCGCGCTGGAAGATCTGCTCGCCCAGGGATGCATCGCCCTTGGCGGCGAGCACGACCTGCAGGACCTCCTCCGGTTTCAGGCTCGCGAGCTTCGGCGTCTTGTCCTCGATCTTCTGCAGGCGCAGGGCTTTGGCGGCTCGCTCGGCGACCTTGCGCACTTCGGCATCGGTGTCGTCGAGTGCCGCGAGCACGCGGGGGGCGCTCGGCTGGTGTTTCACCGTGGCGATCGCGTCGAGGATCTGGCGACGCCGTTTCGGATCGGTCCAGCCGGCGTCCAGCGCCTTGGCGGAGAGTTCGCGCGACTCCGGACTGCCGGTCGTGCGGGCGGCGAGATGGAGCAGGGAGGCATCGGCCGTGAGCGAGACCGGGCCGTCGAGTTTTTCCGCGAGCTGTTCGAGGAGCAGGTGGTGGTTTTCCAGCTTGGGCGCATTGAAGAAGGCGGTGCTGGCGGCCTCGTAATCCTTGAAGGCGTCGGGCATCCGGCGCAGCGGCTCAAGCGCCGCCAGCGTGGCCTGCACACCTTCGGCGCTGTCGGTTTTCGACAGGGCGATGATGGCTTGGGAAAGAGGAGCGGATCCGACAGGTCCGACTTGTCGGACGAGTCCGACCAGAAGAGGCACCGCTTGGGCGGGCACCTCCTCGGCGGCGGCAAGTTGGGCAGCCAGTTCGGGCAGGACCTTGGCGTCCTGCTTGGCCAGGGCGAGGATGCGCTGCAGGGCCTCATTCGACTGGATGCGGTTGCGGTTCATCTCGCGCACCAGGAAGGCGGCCTCCTCC
>JAUREI010000128.1 GCA_030827515.1 Prosthecobacter sp.
GCGCCCTTCATCCCAGGCTGGGACTGCCACGGCCTGCCGATCGAGTTCAAGGTCGTCAAGGAGGCGAAGGATCTCGCGCCCGCCGAGGTGCGCACGCGCTCGGAGGCCTACGCCCGCAAATTCATCGAACTGCAGCGCCAGAGCTTCAAGCGCCTCGGCGTCTTTGGCGACTGGGACAATCCCTACCTGACGCTGGCCCCCGGCTATGAGGCCGACATCATGCGCACCTTCGCCAAGTTCGTTGAACAGGGCCTGGTCTACCGCAGCAAGAAGCCGGTGCTCTGGAGCTACGGCGCCGGCACCGCGCTCGCCGAGGCCGAGGTCGAGTACAAGGAAAAAACCTCGCCGGCCATCCACGTGGCCTTCACCCTGAAGTCGCCGCCGCCCGGTCTCGAGGACGCCTCGCTGGTGATCTGGACCACCACGCCCTGGACTCTGCCCGCCAACCTCGGCATCGCCCTCCACCCCGAGTTTGATTACGTCTGCGGTTCCTTCACCCATGCCGACGGCCGTTGCCTGAAACTGGTGATCGCCACCTCGCGGCTGGAGGCCTTCCAGGCCGCCACCGGCTTCACGCTCGACACCACGCAAGCCGCCGCAAAGTTCAAGGGCAGCCTGCTCAACGGTTCCGAGGCCCAGCATCCCTTCCTGCCGCGCACCTCGAAGGTCATCAATGCCCTCTTCGTCACCGATGACACGGGTACCGGTGCGGTGCACATGGCGCCCGGCCATGGCCAGGACGACTACATCGCCGGCCGCGAGCACGGCCTCGACATCCTTTCGCCCGTCGACGACGCCGGCCGCTTCACCGCCGAGTGTGGCCTGCCGGACTTCGTCGGACGCCACGTCTTCCAGTCGAACGACGGCATTATCGAGCTGCTGGCACAAAAAGGCGTCCTGCTTGGTCAGGAAAAGTATGTCCACCAGTACCCGCACTGCTGGCGCTCGAAGACCCCGATCCTGTTTCGCGCCGTCGAACAGTTCTTCATTCGCATTGACGCCATCCGCAGCCGCGCCCTTGATGAGATCGACCAGGTCAACTGGCTGCCGGCCTGGGGCCGCAACCGCATTCACGGCACGGTGGAGAGCCGCCCCGACTGGTGCATCTCGCGCCAGCGCACCTGGGGCGTGCCGCTGCCGGTCTTTTATGCCGCCGACGGCAGCGTGCTCATGGACCCGGCGCTGATCGCCAAGGTCGCCGACGCCGTCGAAACCCATGGCACCAACCTGTGGTTCGAGAAGGACGACGCATTCTGGTGCGACCTGCTCGGCCTGCCCGCCGGCTCGACCCGCTGCAAGGACACCCTCGACGTCTGGATCGACTCCGGCTGCTCCAGCGTCGCCGTGCTCGACCGCCATCCCGAGCTGCACTGTCCGGCCGATGTCTACATCGAGGCTACCGACCAGCACCGCGGCTGGTTCCAGAGCAGTCTCATGGTCAGCGTCGCCGTGCGCGACAAGGCGCCTTACAAAACCGTCATCACCCACGGCTTCGTTGTCGACACCAGCGGCAACAAGATCAGCAAGTCGGCCCAGGGCAACGACAAGAACGCCAAGCCGATGACCGCCGACCACTACTACAACAAGTACGGTGGCGACATGGTTCGCCTCTGGGTCAGCAGCGTCGATTACCAAAACGAGGTGCCCTTCAGCGAGGAACTCTTTCAGCAGACCGGCGAATCCTACCGCCGCATCCGCAACACCTTCCGCGTCCTGCTCGGCAACCTGCACGACGCCCCTCCGTCCACCGAAACCTCAGCTGAGGCAAACACCGCCGACACCCTGATCGACCGCTGGATCCACGAACGCCTGCACCAGATCACCCGCGAGTGTGTCGACGCCTACGCCGCCTACGACTTCCGCAAAGTCTTCACGGTGGTGAACAGCTTCCTGGCCAGCGAACTGAGCGCGCTGTACATCGACATCACCAAGGACCGCATGTATTGCGACGCCGCCGGCAGCCCGCGCCGCCGCGCCACGCAAGCCGCGATCCGCACGATCAGCGAGACGCTCTGTCGCCTGCTGGCTCCGATTCTCGCCTTCACCGCCGACGAGGTCTGGGAGCACCTCGGCCACACCGAGAGCGTGCACTTGCAGACCTTCCCGCAGCCCGATCCCGCCCAGGCCGGCGCCGAGGCCTGTGCCGCCGTCGAGGAACTGCTCAAGGCACGCACCGTCATCCAACAGGCCATCGAGGCCGCGCGCCAGGCCAAACAGATCGGTTCCAACCTCGAAGCCAGCGTCCACCTCACCCTGCCCTCCAGCGGGTTTGACCACCCCATCTGGCAGGACCGCGTCGCGCTGCAGGAGTTTTTCATCCTCAGCGACTTCCACGTCACCCGCGGCCCGGAACTGACCGCGCTCGTCGAGGTCTGCGAAAACGCCAAGTGCGAACGCTGCTGGCGCCACCTGCCCGACGTCGGCAGCCATGCCGACCACTCAACCCTCTGCGGCCGCTGCGTCGAGGCGGTGGGTTGAGTTGGAGAATAGCTTGCCGCCCGTGAATCGGCTGGATTAGGCTGCGCGCCATGCGCCGCCTCCTGCCTGCAACCCTGTTTGCCCTGATAACCACCGCCGCCGCCGAACCGGTGCGACTGGCCCAGACGCCGGCCCTGTCGCCGGATGGCAAGACCCTGGTCTTTGGCTGGCGCGGTGATCTCTGGAGCGTGCCGAGCCTGGGGGGCAATGCGCGACGGCTCACAGAGCATCCGGCGATGGACTCCACCCCGGTCTTCTCGCCCGATGGCAGCCAGATCGCCTTCCTCAGCGAACGTCAGGACGGACGCCAGATCCACCTGATGCCGGCCAACGGCGGCGCACCGCGCCAACTCACCTGGCACAGCGAGGGCTACGACCTCGCCGGCTGGACCCCGGACGGCAGCCAACTGCTCGTCAGCCTCGTGCGCGACCACAGCTGGATGCGAAGCTCGCGCTCGGCACGCCTGGCCCTGATCGAGGTGCAGCAGCGGCGGGCTGAACAGATCCTGCTCGATGATGCTGCTGCCGAGGCCTCGCTGTCACCCGATGGCCAAAAGGTTCTTTTCGTGCGCGAGGGCGAGTCGTGGTGGCGACAAGGCTATCGCGGCTCGCGGGCCGGTCAAATCTGGCTGCTCAATCGGACCGACGGCTCCTGCAAAGCCATCCTCAGCGGCGAAACCGAAAACCGTTTCCCGATCTGGAAGCCTGATGGCTCGGGCTTTTACTTCACGCGCAACCGCGACAGCGCCTTCAACCTCTGCGAGTTTGATTTCTCCAGCAGACAGACCCGCCAGATCACCACCTTCAAGACTGACTCGGTCGTCTTCCCCGCCCTTTCCAGAAACGGTTCAACCCTGGTCTTCCGCCACCTTGCCGACCTCTACCGCTGGCAACCCGGCAAGGAACCGAAACCGATTCGCATCGAGTTTCAGGGCGACCCCGCCGACAGCCCCATGCAGCGTCGCGTGTTTGAGCGGGCCACCCGTATCGCCTTCACCAGCGACGGTCTGCAAATGGCCTTCGTGGCCGATGCCGACCTCTGGGTCATGGACACCGAACTGCGTGAACCCCGCCAGGTGACGCACACGCCCGAAGAGGAGCGCGATCCAGTCTTCTCCCCCGATGGCAAGTCGCTCTGGTTCGTCAGTGACCAGGGCGGCCAGGCCGACGTATGGAAGGCACTGCCGGCCTCGCCGGGCCAACCCTGGTGGGAGAACAGCGACTTCAAACTGGAAAAAGTCACCCAGGATCCGGAGGTCGAAAGCGGCCTGCAGTTCAGTCCCGACGGCAAGCGCCTCGTCTGGCTCAAGGGACGCGGCGACTTCTGGCTTGCCGATGCCGACGGCAAGAATGCCAAACGCCTGTTTACCTCCTGGAACAGGCCCAGCTACAGTTTCTCCCCCGATGGCCAGTGGCTGGCCTACGCGCAAAGCGACGAATGGTTCAACAGCGACATTTGGCTGCTGCCGGTGGACGGCTCCAAGCCACCTTTCAACCTGTCCCGCCACCCCGACAACGACGAGGCGCCCGCCTGGTCGCCTGACGGTCGCCTGATCGCCTGGACGGGGCGCCGGGACAATGAGGAGGTCGACATCCACTATGTCTGGCTGCGTGCTGAGGACGATGAACAGTCGCGCCGCGAACGCACGCTGATCAAGGCACGGGAAAAACTGGCGAAGGCCGCACCCAAGGCGGAACCCAAGGCTCAGGCAGGCACGCCAGCCCCGGCGAAGACCGAGCCCAAGGAATCCCCCCATGCCCAGGCCGCCACCAAGGGCAAAGCACCGGAAAAGTCGACGCCCAAGCCGGAACCCAAGGCGCAAGCGAAGGAGGCACCCAAAGTCGCGGCCAAGCCCTTGCCAATGGATCTGGAAGACATCCACGAGCGCATCCGGCGCATCCGCCTGCCGAACACGACCGAAGCCGGACTGAACTGGTCGCCGGATTCGAAGAAGCTCGCCTTTGCCGCGAGTGTGGACGGCAAGCACGGCACCTACACCCTCGAATTCCCCGACGAGCTGAAGCCCAAACTGCTGTCGAACTCCACCCTGGCCGACGTGCACTGGCTGAAGCAGGGCAACCAACTCGTCGGCCTGAGCGAAGGTCTGCCAGCCAGCCTTTCCGCCACCGGTAGCCTCACGATCTGGCGCTTTCGTGCTCTTCAGGCCACCCAGCGGGCGGGACGCCAGCGCGCGATCTTCGACCTCTGCTGGCGGGTCATGCGCGACCACTACTACGACGAGCGGCTGGGCAACCGCGACTGGGACGCGGTGCGCACAAAATACGCCAAGCTTGCCGCCGAAGCCCCCGACCTGCGCGCCGTCCAGGAACTCGTGCACCTGATGCTCGGCGAATTGAACGGCTCCCACCTCGGTTTCATGCTCGACTCCAGTGCGACCGGCTCCCCGCCCGCGGCCTGGCGCGAGGAGACGGCCCATCTCGGCCTGCGCTTCGATCCCGGCCACCCGGGACCGGGCTGGAAAGTCCGCGATGTCCTGCCCAAGGGCCCGGCCAGTCACCGCCTGCGCCGCATCCTGCCCGGCGAACTCATCCTGCGCGTCGACGGTCGCGAGACCCGGCCCGGCCAGGATGTCAGCGAGCTGCTGAACGGTCCGCTGGAGCGTGACATCCGCCTGAGCGTCCGCGCCGCCGACGGCAAGGAGCGCGAGATCAGCCTGCGCCCGATCAGCTATGGCAGCGCGCGCAGTCTCCTGTATGACCAGTGGATCAAGGCCAACCGAGCCCGCGTCGAGGAACGCTCCGGCGGCCGGCTTGGCTACCTGCACATCAGCGCCATGGACAGCGCCAGCTTCCACAAGTTCCAGGAGGAACTGTATGCCGCCGGAGCCGGCAGGGATGGCCTGATCATTGATGTGCGCGAGAACGGCGGTGGTTCCACCACCGATCACCTGCTCACCGCGCTCACCCAACCCCGCCATGCCATCACCGTGCCGCGCGGGGGCGATCTCCCCGGCTATCCTCAGGATCGCAAGATCTACACCACCTGGGACAAACCAGTGACCGTTCTGTGCAACCAAAACAGCTTCAGCAACGCCGAAATCTTCAGCCATGCCATCCGCCTGCTCAAGCGCGGCCAACTCGTCGGCACCCCCACCGCCGGCGGCGTCATCAGTACCGGCAGCACACGCATCTTTGAGGTTGGCACCCTGCGCCTGCCCTCCCGCGGCTGGTATGGCCTCGAATCGGGCCTCGACATGGAACTCAACGGTGCGCAGCCCCACCACGTTCTGTGGCCCGAACCCGGCGATGCCGCCAAAGGCATCGACCGCCAGCTCGACAAGGCCATCGAAGTCCTGCAGTCCGATGTCACGGAGTGGGCCAGGAGGCCGCAGCCGAAACTGCAGAAGGCCAGCGAGCGGTTCAAGCAAGCCAACTGATCCGACGGAACCGGGCGCTCCGTCCGATCAGGCCTTCTTCTCTTTTTCCGCAGCACGCGCCGCGGGCGTGTAGTAGTAGCTCGCGTAGTTGTAGTACGTGTACTCCTTGAGGTTCGTTGAAGAGCGATTGAGAATCACCCCACCGACATTGACCTGTCGGTCATAGAGCGTGTCGAGGGCCTTGCCGCTGAGGCGGGCCAGGGTCGAGGACATGCGCACGACGAAAAGCACGATGTCGAGCTTCGGCGCGAAGCTGCCGGTGTCGTCGGCGACCAGCACCGGGGCGCTGTCGAAAATGACGTAGTCGTAGTCGGCCGCCATTTCCTTGAGAACCTCGTCGGCGATCTTCGAGAGAAGCACCTCGGAGGTCTGGTCGATGACCTCGCCGCGCGCCAGCAACTTCAGGTTGGGGATGCCGGTGTCCTGAACGGCATCGCGCCAAGGGATCAGGCCACGCAACACTTCGCTGAGGCCGGGCGTGTTGGGCAGCTTGAACAGCTCGCTGACCCCGCCGCGACGCAGGTCGCAGTCGGCCAGCAGCACGCGTGCGCCCCCCAGCGCCATGGTGACGGCTAGGTTGGAGGTGACGGTCGTCTTGCCCTCGTTGGGCACGGCACTGGTGACCAGGATGGTCTTCGGCGGTGTGCCCTGCCAGTTCTTGAAGAGGATCGACGAGCGAACATTGCGGAACGCCTCGGCGTAGAGGTGCCGCGTGTCGTTGGACTGGAGCAGGGCAACGTCGCCGCGCTGCTTCTGTTCCGGAATCTGGCCCAGCACGGACTCGCTCGGGAAAAGCCCCTGAAACTCGCTGAACGAGTTCATGCGGTCATCCAGGCGGTCAAAGATGAGCAGGATAATCATGCCGCCCATCAGGCCGGCGAGCATGCCGCCAAGCAGCGGCTTGAGCGGCTCCAGTTCCTCCTTGAGTGCGTCGGAGGCGGGCTCCTGAACGGCGACATAGTCGGTCTGGATATTCTGCATCTGCTGAAACTTGACGACCATCTCAAACATCTGGTCATGGGCCAGCTTCGCAGACTTGTACTCCTCCTCCAGACGCTCGTGCTCGGCGAGTTTGGCGCCGAGTTCCAGGGCCTCCTTCTCCTTGGCGGCGATCTGCTGGTCCAGGCCGCGCACGCGACGTTCCAGATCGGACATCTGACCGCGGAGTTCCTTGAGGATTTCCTCGGAGAAATTCGCCAGCAAACGCCTGGCCGATTCGATGCGCTCATCGACCTCCACGACCGAGGGATGCTGCTCCTTGAAGGACTTCAGCAGCTTGGTGCGCTCGTTCTGCAGGCGGAAGACCTCGTTGCGGATTTCCAGGTAGTTGCGCTCCGCGGTGGAAATGCCAAGGCTGGTGCGCGAGCTTTCGACCTTGGGGGTGGCGGTGTTGTCGGCGGGGGCGCTGGCAGCCCCGGCCGGGGCGGTGGCGGCTCCGGCGGTGACACTAGCGGCTCCGGCCAGGGCGGAGCGCTCACGGTTTACCATGGCGGCGTCGACATCCTCCAGGGCGAGGCGGATGTCGTTCAATTCCGTCAGCAGCGACTCCTTCTTGACCTTGAGATTGATCAGGAAGGCGGCGGCCTCGTTGTTGCCGTTCGTCAAGATGACGACGTTGTTGGCCTTGCGGAAGGCTTCCAGCTTCTCGCCACAATCCTGCAACTCTCGCCCCTTCTTGACAACGTTCTCGGTGAAGGTGTTGAGCGCCTTCTCCAGGCCCTGCTCACGGATCTGCTGACGGAAGGCGATGAACTCGTCGATGAGCGCCTGCAGGAAAATCTTGGTGTAGGCCGGATCGGAACCGGTCGCGAAGACATTGAAAATCGCGGAACCCCGGTTCTGGGCGACCTGGATTTCCACCTCGGAATCCTTGAGGTCGGGATAGAGGGCGCGAATGCGCGCGAGGGCGCGCTTCTTCATCTCGGCGCTCTGCAACGTCTCGATGATCGTGCCATAGAAATCGACCATGATTTCCTGCCAGCCGGCGACCTCGCCTTGGGCGACCATTCGACCACCGGCAACGAGCTTCGCGAGCGACTTGTACTCGTCCGGCTTGCCGGTGATGAGCACGGCCTGCACGCAAATGCCGATGCAGGCGGTCAACAGCAGGAACCACCAGCGCCGGAGGAACAGGATCTGGTAGCGCTGCAGCTTCGCCGACGTCTCATGGATGCGGCTGAGATTGTGCGACTGCCCGTGACCGGGCAGGCTCAGCGTCTGGTCCTGGGGGGCTTGCGGTGGGGTGTTCACGGGGGTCGGGGGTGGGTCAGGCGGCGCGGGCCTGCTGACGTTCAGCCTCCACAGCCGGGCACGGGGTGAGTCGGCCTCAGAAATTCACCTTCTTCTCGTCGACGATGATCACGTCGTTGTTCCGGATGTAGATGTCGTAGTCCAGATTGCCTCGACGCATGATCTCGTCGAGGTCGACCACGATGGTCTTGTTGCCCTGCGGAGTCTTGCGGACCAGCTTGACCTTCTGCGGATTGGCAAACTGGGCGAATCCGCCGGCGCGCAGGATGGCCTGGCTGATGGTGATGTCCTCGTCCTGGGGCAACTCGTACTTGCCCTGGCGAAGCACCTGGCCGTAGACGGTGAAGAAATCGATCTCGGCGCTGCCGTAGCGGAGGCGGGCGTTGGGATCGTCCTGGCGCTTGAGGTCAATCGCAACCACGACGGTGGCCTGGTTGTAGTAGCTCTGCTCGAGGCGCTTCTTGACCTCGTAGGCGAGGGATTTGCAGGTGCGGCCAGCGGCCTTCACGAGGCCGATGTGCGGGGCATATATTTCACCGGTGGCACCGACGCGGAGCTGGCGCGGCTCGGTGCGATCCTCGACGATGCGCATGCTGATGGTGTCGCCGGGCTCAATCGGCTGGGTGTCGTCGAGCACGTCCATCGAGTTGATGACGGCGGCGGAACGCGAGATTTCACCGGTGGCGACCTGGGCGGGAGCCGCCTGCCGGCGTTCATCATACTCGCGCACGCCCGCGTCTTGCGCGTTCAAGAGGGCGGGAAACAGGAAGAGCAGACCAAAGAGACGAAGCGGGGGCATGGACGACGTCGGCGGAAGTTAGAAGTTGTAGTTGAAGCCCAGGATGAAGCGGTTCTGGGTGAAGTCCTGGTCGTTGAAGTTGCCCGGTCCGGACAGCATGTTCGTCAGGTAGTAGCGGTAGCCAAACACCAGGTTCGCCTTGTTCGAAAGCGCGTAGGTGAGGTCAAAGTTCCAAGCATGCTGGTCGAACAGGCCGGCGTTGGCATAGCTGCCAAGGTCGCCCGCAGCCTTGGCGGCCGGTCCAATCGAGTTGCCCATACGCTCGGCGTCCGTGCGGCCATAGTGATAGCCAATGCCGCCGGTGAGCTTCGAGGTGATGCGATGCGAAAGGTGCAGATCGAGACCATATTGCAGCGTTTCCTGAGCATACACGCCACCGGACATCTCGGCCTGTTCCACGTAGGAGCTGAGCGAAATGCGGCTACCTTTCCATGCAATGAAGGATACGCCATAGTTGACGAAGTCGGCAGTGACAAAATTGGAGGTGACGTTGAGCGCCGACTCGCGACCGAAGCTCAGGCTGTGGCTGACGCGCGAGTTGAGCTGGTTGCTGAAGGTCGCGCTGTAATAAAAGTCATCGAGGTCGGTGTTGTCACCCGAGGTGAGGGGTCGTGCAGCACCGGGCGGGCCGTAGGTCTTGTAGGCAATGTCATCAAACTCAAAGTTCTGCCAGCCGGCGGCGAAGCGCGCATAAGTGTTTTTGGCCATCGGCAGAGCCAGGAAAACACCGGCGTTCGTCAACAGACCATCGGGGTTGAACTCATTCTTGTATTTCAGATCGGTGACACCGCCCTCAAAGCCGGTCGCCCAGGTGCCGGTCGGACTGAACGACAGCGAGGTGTGAATGGAATCCGTCGTGCGGCTGAAGCTGTCCTGATTGTCGGCACCGCGGCCGCGACCAACGCCGGGGATGTTCTGCGGCTGGTCCTGGAGCGCCATGGCGTCCGAATGCATCAGGTTGACGGCCAGCGTCCAGGCGGAGTTGATCCGCCAATTGGCCGCAATGCCGGCATCATTCTGGAAGACACCGAACACCTGGTTGCGGGTCAGGGCAAAGTCATTGCGGACCGCCGGACGCACGGAGATGCGGTCGTAGATCGTGATGAAGACCGGACCCGCCTTGATGTCGAAGGCCAGGGTGCTGCCCGGCAGAACGTTGAGCACAAAATTGCCGCTGCCATAGGGCGACATTTCCGGGTGGTTCCAGTAATTGTCGAAACCGATCGCCGTGGTCAACGACAGCCGGTTGTTCTGGGTCACCTGATAATTCATGTCGATGTTGAGCAGGGTGCTGGTGATGATGTCGTCAATCGGGTCGGTGCCGGAACGATTGACGTTGTCGTTGTACTCCACGCCCTGATAGAGACCGAAACCGATGTTCACCGGTCCAAGACGCAGGTTGCGGCGGCCATTGAGGAAAGGGTCGGAAATGTAGGTCGGCGCAAAGAAGCCTGTCGGCGAGGTGTACTGGCCGGCATAATTGGTGTAATCGCCCGCAGTGCGCGCCGCAAAGGCGGCGCTGCCGCTGCGCACAGCCGGACGGCTGATCTCACGGGAGGACTCATAGTCCGTGCTGCGCTGCCCCATCGACTCGCCGCTTGAGCGATACAGACCGCTCTCATAATCATAGACCACGTCCCCGTCGCGTGCACCCGACTTGCTGGCGGCGGCCTCGGCTTTCTGGCGCGAACGCAGGTCATCAAAGAACATGCCGGTCTGGCTGGGGGAAACCCCGTACTGGGCCTGAACCTGCGGCGTCCAAACCGCCGACATGAGGGTGAGGGCAACAAGCATGCCCAGCGAGGAATCGAAGCGACGAAAAAGCGGCGGCAACAACATAGGAAAAAAACTGCGATGTGGGGGGGAACGCGAAGGATCCGGTGAAGATCAAAAATGGATTTAAACCAACGCCAAACTACTTGTCCATCCAAAACAAAATTTGCCCATCCGGCTCCCGCTCGGCCAGGGTGATGAATGAAGGCGGCAAATATCTATTCATCAA
>JAUREI010000248.1 GCA_030827515.1 Prosthecobacter sp.
GGGAAGGCGTGCACACGATGCAGGTGCCCTTCCCCTCGGAAACCACCCTGCGCTTCCTCCACGACGGCCGCATGCTCGCCCTCATCCGCCGCAGCGGACGCGCGCCCAGCGTCGGCTGGCTCGGCCTCAGCCAGCCGCCGTTCACGGAATGGCAGTACCGCGAACTCGACCTGCCGCTCGGCGGCCCCAACCTCGTGCAACTGCCCGGCGGCCGCTGGCTCGCCGCCACCCGCGGCACCGGCGATAAAATGCGACTCGGTCTGCTCGACGTCGACAAGGCCCGCTTCACGCCCTTGGTCGACCTGCCCAGCGGCGGCGACTGCAGCTACGCCGGCCTCGTCGTCGAACCGGAGAAAAACCACGTGCTGGTCAGCTACTACTCCAGCCACGAAGGCAAGTCCGCCATCTACCTCGCCACCCTGCGGCTCGATGCGCTGGAGGGGTGGTGAGGGGTGGATCGAAGATGAGATATCACCAGCGAGCGAAGTCCAAATTCAAACTGGAAGCATTACCCGCCGGCGGATGAACGGGCTTCTGCCTGTTGTTTCGGCTCGTAGATGCTGAGCGGCAAGCTGAGCGGCACCTTCGAAACCCTGTCAGTGAACCGCTCGACATCGTCGGCCATCTCCTCCTCTAACTCTGCCTGAGAAGAGTCATTGTATCCTTCGTAATCCATCCAATAAGACCAGACCTCCTTGTCCTCATCACTGTCCCAGACCGATGCAAACCATTCGAACACAGCATGGGGAACAGTGACATTCACAGAAATGTGTTTCCCTTTGGGGATTAGAAGCCTCCACGATTGCTCCTGATCCACGACACCCACATCAGGCCGCATTCGCATGCGTTCAATCATCAATGGGATCGCATTCATTTCTTGGCCGAACAGCATTATTCAGCCTCCCATTTCCAGAACAAGTCCCCCCACTGAGGCTGTTCCCGCACCAAGACCGCCAGAAGAGGCAGACGTGGTTCCTGAAAGGCTGGCATGGCAAAAGGCTCTTCCACACGGACCAACCCGTCAAGAAAAAGCAGCACCCTCTGCCCCTCCGCCCCTCTGCAGTCCAGAGGCACCCAGACCGAGGCCACCACACCGACGCGTGCTGCTGCCTTCCTGGCGCCTTCCCGCCTTGGCGTGTGACCCGATGCATGCCTGCGATGTCCCAACCCCGATAACGCCGCGCTTCGGACGACGTATTCCTGCCAGCCCATGCGTCGTCTTCTGCCCGCCAGTCTCTTGCTCGTTCCCGCCCTGCTGTCGGCGGCCGACTACCTGCGCGAGATCAAGCCCCTGCTGCAGGAGCGCTGCTATGCCTGCCACGGCGCCCTCAAGCAGAAGGCCGGCCTGCGCATGGACACGGTCGCCCTCATGCGCAAGGGCGGCGACAGCGGCGACCTGCTCGCTCAAAACGGCGACCAACTGCTGGCGCGTGTCACCACCCACGATCTCGACGAGCGCATGCCGCCCGAAGGCGAGGGTGCGGCGCTCACCGACGAACAGATCGACCTGCTCAAATCCTGGCTTGCCTCCGGTGCCCCGGGCCCGGCCGATGAACAACCCGAACCCGACCCGAACTCGCACTGGACTTACCAGTTGCCCAAGGATCACGGCCGCAGCCTTGACAGCCTGATCGATCAAAAACTCGCCGCACGCGGCCTGAAAGCGCAAGCGCCCGCCGCCCCGGAAACTTGGCTGCGTCGCGTTTACCTCGATCTCACGGGCCTCCCTCCAAGTCCGAAGGATATCCACGCGTTTCTGGCGACCCAGACACCCTCGGCCTCTTCCACCGGATCCGACGCCGCCGCGACCGCGCGCGCCCAGGTTGTCGACCGCCTGCTGGCCTCGCCCCAATACGGCGAGCGCTGGGGCCGGCACTTCATGGACGTCTGGCGCTACTCGGACTGGTATGGCCTCGGCAACCAGCTTCGCTACAGCCAGAAGCACCTCTGGCACTGGCGCGACTGGATCGTTGAATCGCTCAACAGCGACAAGGGCTACGACACGATGATCCTGCAGATGCTCGCGGCCGATGAACTCGCGCCCGACGACCGCACCAACCTGCGCGCCACCGGCTTCCTCGCGCGCAGCTACTACCTCTTCAACCGCACCACCTGGCTCGACGACACCGTCGAGCACACCAGTCGCGCCTTCCTCGGCCTGACGATGCAGTGCGTGAAATGCCACGACCACAAGTATGACCCGGTCGACCACTCGGAGTTCTACCGGATGCGCGCGGTCTTTGAACCGCTGCACGTCCGCCTCGATCCGCAGCCCGGCGTCACGGATTTCGAGAAGGACGGCCTGCCGCGCGTCTTCGACCTCCATCTCGACCGGCCCACCTGGCGCCATGTCCGCGGCGACGACAAGAACGAGGACAAGTCGCGCCCGATCGAACCCGGGGTTCCCAAGGCGCTGAAAGGACCGGCCTTCGTCGTTCAACCCGTCCGACTGCCTCCTGCCAGCACCCGCCCCTTGCTGCTGCCCTTCGTTCTGGAGGATCACCTGCGCGTTGCCGAGTCCGACATCCAGGCGGCGCAACAGCAGCTCGCCGAGCTCAAAGCTTCCGCCGCCACCACAGCCGCCAAGCCGGAACGCCCAACAGCAGCTCAGCCGGCCTTCGCTCCCCTCAGCGAGGACTTCCATGCTGAACAACCGGGGCGTTACGGCATTCTCGCCGGCGACTGGCGCTGGAGCGAGGGCCGGCTGCGCCAATTCGAAACAGGGGCCTCTCGACGCCTGCTTGAACTGCGTCAGCCGCACCCGCACGACTTCGTCGCCAGCGTACGCTTCACGATCACCGGCGGCCAGAAGTGGAAGTCGGTTGGTCTCGCCTTCGACGGCGACGGTGGTGACGACACCCTCGTTTATGCCAGCGCCGTCGAGGGCGGCAGCAAGGTGCAGGTCGCGCTCAGCCGCGGCGGCCAGTCGAGTTATCCCGCCGGTGCCGCCAAGCCCCTGCCCATCCGCAGCGGCCAGCCCTACGAGTTGGAACTGCGCGTGCGCGGCGACCTGCTCAATGTCCGCCTCGATGGCCAGGTCGTCATCGCCCACCGCCTGAGTCAGCGCATCGAGGGCGGTCACCTGCGCCTCGTCGCCTTTGATGCCGCCGCCGAATTCCACGCACTGCGCCTGGAAGCACTTGCCGACGACGCATCCCTCGAACCGGCCGGCGCCAGCCCGCAGCTCGCCGACACGCAGCAACTGCCGCAAGCCCGTCTCCGTCTCGCCCTCGCCCAAACCCGGCCCGACTGGCTGCGCGCGGTCCATGCCGCCGAAAGCCAGCCGACAGACAAAACCCTCGCCGCCAAGGCCGCCGCGGCCGATGCCCGGCGCCAACTTGCCCAGGCCGAACTCGATCTCTTCCAAGCGCAAAACAGCACTGACCTCAAGGATTCGAAAAAGAAAACCGCGGCCGA
>JAUREI010000259.1 GCA_030827515.1 Prosthecobacter sp.
GATGTACAACATGCCCAGTTTCATGCCTCCGGCACGCGCGGAACTCAAGCGCGGTTTTGGGGGCGGGATGAGGGATGAGGGATGAGAACCGAGAACCGAGAACCGAGAACCGAGAACCGAGAACCGAGAACCGGGCAGGCAGTTCCGGAAGATGAGAGTTCAAGTTTTAAACTCCGCCAACTGCTGCACTTCCGTGGCTGTCAGGTGTCGCCACTGGCCCTTGGCGAGGTCGCCGAGGGCGAGTGGGCCAAGGGCAATGCGGATGAGGCGGAGAACCTCGAGATCGAAGGCGGCGAGAACGCGGCGGATGTGGCGGTTGCGGCCCTCGGTCAGCACGATTTCCAGCCAGGTGTTTTTGCTGCCGTGGCGCAGCAGGCGGGTCTCGGGCAGGCACAGCCGTTCGCCGGCGTCCTCGATGCCGCGGGCAAAGGCCGCCAGATGGTCTGCAGTCACCGCGCCGCCCACCTGGACATGGTAGGTCTTGGGCAGGTGGCTCGCCGGGTCGGTGAGGTGGTGTGCCCATGTGTGGTCATTGCTGAACAGCAGCAAGCCTTCGCTGGCCTTGTCGAGCCGGCCGACCGCGGACAGCGGCGGCAGGCCGGCGTTCGCCAGCAGGGAAAACACCGTGTCCCTCCCCTGTTCATCCCGGGCGCTGGTGACGAGCCCGCGCGGCTTGTGCAGGGCGAGATACACCTTCTCACGGGCAGTCACCTCGGAACCATCGATTTCCAGCCGGTCGCGGCCGAGTTGCACCGGCTGTTCGGGGTTGCGGCAGACGCGGCCATTGAGGCGGACACGGCCGGCGATCACCAAGCGGCTGCCCTCGCTGCGTGAACAGTGACCCAGTTTGGAAAGGGCGCGGGCAAGGCCGGTGGCGGGCATGGCGGCAGAAAAAAGGGCGACCTCGCATGAGGTCGCCCAAGGGATTCTGGTTTCCTGAGGGTGCCGGATCAGGATTCGAGGGCGGCCTCGTCAATGTTGACGCGGCGACCGTCCTTGTCGAAGCGGACGCGGCCGTCGACGAGGGCGAAAATCGTGTGGTCACGGCCGATGCCGACGTTGCGGCCCGGGATCCACTTGGTGCCGCGCTGGCGGATGACGATGTTGCCGGCGATGACGGCTTCACCACCGAACTTCTTGACGCCGAGACGCTTGCTGTTGCTGTCGCGTCCGTTCTTGACGCTGCCTTGACCTTTCTTGTGAGCCATGTCGGATTCTCCTGGGGATGGGGGTTGAAATCAGGCGTTGATCGAGGTGACCTCAACGCGGGTGAGAGGCTGGCGGTGACCCTTGGTCTTGTGGTAGCCCTTGCGCTTCTTGAACTTGAAGGCGGTCACCTTCGGGGCCTTGAACTGCTTGACGACCTTGAAGCTGACGCTGGCGCCTTCCAGCACCGGGGCGCCAATTTTGAGGGCGGTGCCTTCGCCGGCGGCCAGAACCTGGTCGAAGCTGGCGGTTTCGCCCTCGGCAACTTCGAGCTTCTCGACGTCGACGGTGTCGCCGACGGAGGCTTTGTACTGCTTGCCGCCTGTTTTGAAGATTGCGTATGCCATGATGTTGTCTCGAGTGAGGGATTCCGGATCGCCGAAACAGTCGTGCATGACCCGTTCCCGGCGTGAAGGGCGGACAAAGTGCCACATCTCCTCCCGCCGGCAACCAAATTTTTCTTTTCTGTCCACCGGAGTCCTTTTTCCTATGGCTGGACCGGGTCGCCCCTTGCTCCGCGGCTTCTTCGGCCCCATGGTAAAAAACCCATGGTCGCTGCCCCCAGCCTCGTCGAAGACATCCTGCGCCTCAAAAAAGAGCGCAACGCCGTCATTTTGGCCCACAATTACCAGACCCGGGACATCCAGGAAATTGCGGATTTCGTCGGTGATTCCCTGGGCCTGGCCTACAAGGCCAAGGAAACGTCGGCAGACGTCATTGCCTTCTGTGGCGTCCATTTCATGGCGGAGACGGCCAAGATCGTCAATCCTGGCAAAACCGTGGTATTGCCCGACGCCGATGCCGGCTGTTCCCTCGAGCAAAGCTGCCCGGGCCCGCAACTGGAGGCCTTTTTGAAGGCAAATGCGGCCAAGAACTACTACGTCATCGCCTACATCAACTGCAGTGCCCACGTCAAGGCGCTCAGCGACTGCATCTGCACGAGCGGCAACGCGGTGAAAATCGTCCAGGCGGCCCCGCCGGACCGGCCGATCCTGTTTGTCCCCGATCAGAACTTGGGTTCCTGGGTTATGGAGCAGACCGGCCGCAAGATGGATCTGTGGAAGGGATCCTGCTACGTCCACGTTGAGTTCACCCGCGACAGCATCCAGGCGATCAAGGACCAGCACCCCGGCGCACAGGTGGTCGCCCACCCCGAGTGCACCTATGCGGTGCGCATGCTGGCCGACGAGGTCTGCAGCACCGAAAAAATGGTGGCCTATTGCCGGGATCATCTGTCCGACACCTTCATCATCGTCACCGAGAGCGGCATGCTGCACCGGCTCGAGCGCGAGGTTCCCGGCAAGCGCTTCATTCCCGTGCCGACCGGACACTGTGCCTGCGCCGACTGCCGCTACATGAAGCTCAATACCCTGCAAAAGCTGCGCGACGCCCTTCGTGATCTGAAGCCTCACGTGGAAATGCCGGAAGACATTCGCGCGCGCGCGGAAAAGCCGCTGCTCCGAATGCTTGAACTGAGTCGCTAGGGGAGGGGTAAGGGGGTGCGCGCCCATGGAGCGCGAGTGTGCCGAAGGTTACTCGCATGTGGAGTGGTCGCACTCCTGATCCGGCGAGTAGGCTAAAGCCGCGCGCTTGACCGAGAGAGAGCAGGCTTCACCATGCTCGCGACCCCGGGGGCACACTGCGCCCCTTCTTGCTGACGATGCTTGCTGACGATGGGCTGGACGATGTGCGCCGTCTTGGTGATCCTCTTGACGGCCGTTTCGGTGCGGTGGTGCACGTTGAGGGGTTTGCCGGTATTGGGACTGACGTCGAAGCGGGGCAGGTTGCTGCTTGCTGGGGTCGACATGGTTGCGATGGTCCGTTCTTGCAGCGGAACTTTCGGTCTGGATGGGCGCGTCTGGGACCGGAGGTCGGTGGCGCATCCGTGCCGATGGTGGGACTCGAACCCACAAGGCGGTTGCCCGCCAGCGGATTTTAAGTCCGCTGTGTTTACCGTTTCACCACATCGGCGGCTGCTGCACC
>JAUREI010000015.1 GCA_030827515.1 Prosthecobacter sp.
AGGGCAAAAACCAACAAGGTCAGCAACCAGCGTGCAAGGCGCAGTAGCTTGAAGTCGTTCCGGGTGGGATAGAGCATGTCAAGCCGGGCGATGTCCATGTAATTCTGATGGGCCCAGCCCTGCCAGAATGCAGAAAAAGTGTCTGTTGCAGCCAGCTGAGCGACGCCGGAGCGGACTTTCTCAAGCGCGGCGGCATCATAACTGAGAAATTCCAGCAGATGACCAGGCACCTCGGCCAAGGCAGGCAGCGTCGTTAGATCAAGGATTTCACACTCCAAAGCCTGCCGACTCATCGAAAACATCTCAAGCTCCTCCGCGGCCGTCTCCAGCGCTTTGGCATTGGCGGAAACCAGCAAGACCTTCGGTTTGCCAGCATGCTCACCCCCGGCCAGTTCTGCTCCGACTGCCATGTTCCAGAGAATGTCGCCAAAACCTGCCGGCGTCAGACTGCCACCTCGGTGGCCAAGACTGCGCGCGACCCTCAGCTCCCCCTCTGGACTCAGGGCAAACACCGCCGTCTGCTTGGAGTAGGGCATGACCACAAGACAACCTCCCGCCAACTGAGGATGAGCGAGCGGCAGGCCGGCAAACGCCTCAACTGGCGCACTCGTCACGGCGACGCGGATGGGCATGCGCATCTCCTCGCCGCAGTTCATCAGTGTTTTCAAAAATGTCTCGCGCGTGCGTGACATAGCGACGGCAACGCTGCGGGACTGTCCCGGCAATGCTCCCCAGAACGGCAGCAGACGCCAGGAGGTCGACTCGATAGAAACGTCACGATCAGCCAGCACTTCCAGAGGCTCATCAATCAGATTGTAGCGCAAAACACCAAAGTCATCACCGCCCTCTAGAGCACCGTCGCCGATATCAACGATTTCCGAGAGGCCAAATTCATCGGCAACATGTAAAATCACCCCAAGCGATTTGGGTTTGGTGTCGAAGTGCTTGGTGGAGAAAAATTCGCCCAGTATCTCCTTAACTCTCTCGCCGGTCGTCAAGTTCGCGAGCTGCAGCTCCGGCCCCGGTCGCCAACGACAATTCTCCCGAGAGAAGGTCGCCGAAACGACCTCTCTCCCACCATCAAACCAAATGTGCCACTGACAAGTCAGTTCCTCCGGCGCTCGGTACCAGTCTGCATCCCCTGATCGGCTCGTCTTTGATGCCACGGTGCGCGCCTGACGGTAAATGTCAGCCGGTTTGAGTTCACCGGGATGAACTATGTTGAGCATGATGACGGGGAACGATTGGCAAGGGATGCCAATCAAACCAACACAAGCTTACCAATCCAGTGTATCGGCAGCTCCAAGAATATGGGTTGTTGTGGCCGTGCCAGCACCCGCAAAGTCGCAATTCCCATAAGGAGTGCCGACCGCTGGAACGGTAGCCTGCCATGTGTAGACACCACCCGATGGGCAGACGGGCGTATTTTCCATGAGCAATCCGGCTCCAAAAACATCGGTGCTAACAAGCGCAGAGCCCAATGCGAGGTTCTGCATGTTGGCGCCCGAACGCACCGCCTTCTGAACGGCCGAAAGCTGCATCTTGCATTTTGCCTTGTCTGCGCCCTGCCGGTAGCTGCCGAGGCCCATGAAGACGACGGCGATCAGGCCCAAGAGAAGCGCGATCACCAAGCTGATTTCGATCAGGGTCATGCCGGAGGCGTTGAGGCGCTTGGCGAGACCGTTCTTGCGAGTGTATTCAGTGTGTGTTTTCATTTTAATTATGGAATTTATATATCCATGATCTATATACTGTCGGCGTTTTGCTTCGCGCAATAAAATAAAAAAAAATCTGTGCCTCAGTGGATCGATTCTAGTTTGGGGGCACCCCTCCGAATTCCCTGATCCGGCCCCTTGGCCTTCCGATCGTTTGAATGGACATGGGTCAACCCGATCACGGTTTTGAAAAACAAGAGATAAGCCAACGATGAAATCCGTATACTCTTAAATTTTAAAAATAATGAAGCAATTGTCAATAACTTTTATTCTTCTTTGCTTCCTTATTGCGGTTGACCAACCTGCTCCACCGGGTGGTTGAAAAGGTAGTTCCACACAGGCTCGTGGAGAAAGTGGCCGACGCTGTCCTTCGCCGCGGCTGAGCCTGGCACCACGGAACTGTGCGCCCGCTTGTCATTGCCCTCGACATCAAAGGCGGTGATCAGGCGCCGTGTGTTGGCGTACGGCGGCACGCTTTTGTCGACATCCACCAGCGGACCGTGCGCCTGCAGCCCCAACATTTCCCAGGAGCGGTCATAATGGTGGCCGGTCCAGCCCCCATCCAGCACGTGCGTGAAGGCAAAAATGCGATTGGCGGGTGTCGCCGATGGCAGGCTCTGCCAGCTTTCCAACTGGTCGCGCGGTCCGCAGAAACAGACCACACGATCCACGGCTTGGTGCTTGGCAAAGCGCGCCGAAGTGGTCGCTCCGTGGGAGGAGCCTGCCACCGTCACCTTGTCCCAGCGCAGACCCTCAGCCTTCAGAAACTGTTCCCACCGACCGCCCGGATGTTCACGCGCGAGCCAGCGCACCAACTGATGGGCGCGTTCCATCATCCCATCCGGCTTGGGGATCGCACACCAATCGCTGTGATCCTCGCCGGTGGCGGCCTCCAGGCGGATGTTGCCCAGAGTCTTGCCGTCATCTCGCCGCTGAGCCGGCACGAGTCCAAACCACTTGTTGGCATAATGCACCTGGATGACGTGCAGTCCGTAGCCGTTTAGTCTCTCAAAGAGCGCCTCGCTCGGCCCCATGAGCCAGATGACCAGACGGCCCTGCGGAGCGACACGGGTGTCGACGCAGGCCTGCTGCAGGTCCTGGGGCTTGCCGTTTTTGTCGGCAAAAACATAACCCAGTTCCGGATGTTCCCGGGCGCGCGGATCAAGTTCGCTGGCGCGGGCGCTGAACCGGTGCCGCTTGGGGGACGAATCCTTGAAGGAAGGAACGGCGGCACCCGCGGCCAGCGGCAGCAGGAGGGAGGCGAGGAGGATGGCTTTCATGAAGGTCAGGATTCAAAGCGACGACCCGCGGGATAAGTGCCGAGAACACGCAGGGCGGCGCCATCGGCGCGGGTTTTGTCAAGGGCGGCTGACACCGTGGGTTCGGCGCTAGAACCCTCAATCTCGACGAAGAACCGGTATTGATTGGGGCGACCGCGCACCGGCCTTGATTCTAGGCGCTTCAGATTGATGGCGGCCTCGCTCAGGGGCGTCAGGAAGCGGCACAGGCTGCCGGGGCGGTCGGGCAGGTCCACCACCAGCGCCGTTCGGTTCGTCGATCCATGCGGGTTACCGGCATGACCGAGCAGATAGAACTGGGTGATGTTGGGCACCTCGCCGGCGACGGGAAAGTGCAGGATGGCCAGATCATGGCGTTGGGCATTCTGACGCGGTCCGATGGCCGCGGCACCCTCAACGGTCGCCGCCTTTTCCGCCGCCTTGGCCGTGCTGGGCTCTACCACCCGGCGAACGTCGGGATAATGCTCCGTCAGCCACTCATCGCAGTGGAAAAAGGGCATGGCGTGGGAATGAATGGACCGCAACACCGCACCGGGCCGACCAAGCAGGGCCAGTTTCACGTCCAGGGTCAACTCCTCGACGATGGACAGGCGGCAGCGGTCATCAAGCAGGCGATCCACAGTGTCGATGATAAATCCCCCGGAGGAGTTTTCGATGGGCACCAAGCCAAGCGCCCCGGGTTCACCCACCAGGAAGTCGAAGACTTCGCCGATGCTTGCCATGAGCCGGACTTCGACTCCGGGAAAGCGCATGCCGGCGAGCAAATGGGAAAAACTTCCCTCCGGTCCAAGGCAGGCAAGCACGGTGGGCGGCGGTAGATCGGGCGCGTTCATGAACGCCAACATGCTCCGCCCGGCCGGCCGAAAGGTCAAGGCAGGTCCGACCCAAGGCGATGCCAGTAAATGAACACCAGCGGCAGCACGGCCAGTCCGTCCATTCCAGCCCCGGCAAGCGACGCAAGGTCCGGCGTGCGCAGAGCCGTCGAGATGCAGCACCAGACCAGGAGCAGTGCGGTGCCGAGCACGACCACCGCTCCCGGGCAGACCCAACGCCGCCCGGGTCTGGCCTCCGCTTCGGCGAGGTCCAGAAAGTGCCAGGCGGTCAGGGCCAGCAACATCATCGACAGGAAGTCCAGGCCGGACACGTCCGAGGAGGCTCCAAAGTCATAGGCGCCATGCACGACCACGGCGGCCGGCAGGGTCAGCAGGAAACCCTCGACCCGGGCAAATCGGGTGCGCAGGGCCTGCTCCAACGCGTGCAGGATCAGGCCGCTGAGGGCCGCATGCATGAAGTTGGCGGTCAGAAAACGCACCACGGCCACACCGCCGCCATACTGCTCGTAGTAGTTGAGGTTCTCCTCGAAGGCGAAGCCCAAACCCACAAACGCGCCGGTGAACAATGCCCGACCCGGCACCCGACGTCGCAACAATCCGGGCAAAAACAAAGCCCCAGCCACCAGCTTGGCCAGCTCCTCACGCAGGCCCACCCCGCCGACATAATACCACAGGTCATGGGGAAACGGGGCATCCGCGCTCATGCCGTGCACCACCTCCTGCCAGGCACCCACACTCACGGCCGGCCAGACGCTCAGCACCCCGGCCAACAGGGGGCCCAGCGGCCAGAGCCAGCGCCAGTCACCGGCCGGCCCCTGAAGCACCAGCACCACGAACCAAAGCAGGGCGGCGAATCCCGCCAGTGCCAGGGCACCCAGAGGCAGGTGGTCGAGCCGGTGTCCCAACAGACCGCGCCACTGCAGGCCGAAGTCGCCGAGCAGCGTGCCGGCATGATGCTGCAAGAGCGATGGCATCGCCTCCATCCAGCCCTCCGTCTTTGCCATGGCCCGCAGAGCCGAGCCGTCACGCAACCGCAGGGCCAGACGCAACGCGGCTTCCCGCGCCGGAGTCGCCGCCTCAAACAGCTGGCCTTCCCTTAGCAGGAGCGCCAGAGCCCCCGCCTGATCACGATCGCGCAAGCGCAGGGCGGCCAGCATCTCGTTGGCAAGCTCCACGTCGCTGCGGGCCAGCGCTTCCAGTCGCTCCAAGGCTTGGGTGCCGTCCGTCGACGGGAGCTCCAGCCAGGCTTGAAGAAACGCTTCCAGCACCCGGCGCGACGCGGGATCGACTGCATGGCGCTCCAGCAGCGCAACCGTCGCAAATTCGAACAACCCGCCCTCGCGCTGGAAGGTGCTCCAGTCCGGCACCGGCCGGCCCGTCACGCGGGACAGGTGTTCGAGACTTCCGGCGACCCGCCGCAGCCAGGCCGCCAGTGACCGGGTTTGCGGCGTCTCCGCTCGCCGCAGGGCCTGCCATTCCTCGCGCAGCACTCGCTCCACCGGGTCCGGGGCAACCTCCACCTCCCTGCCCTGCGTCATTGCCGCAAGGACGAGAGCAGCCACAAAACCCAAGGCCACCAGGACCAGGGACGTGCGCTTCAGCCAGGTACGATCATGACTCAGAACATGCAGGCGGGTTCGCCAGCCGGGGCTCATGGGGGTCACGCTCGCTCAATCCGTCGCCGCTGCCAGCCGCTTTTCCGGGAACAAGGCATGAATGGCCGCGGCGTCGGCCGCGCAGACACCGCGCTCGCAGATCAGACCGGTGACCAAGCGTGCGGGCGTCACGTCAAAGGCATCGTTGCGCGCCCCCGAGGTCTGCGGCAGGATCCGGACCCGGCTTGAAACACCCTTTTCATCGAGCCCCTCGATCCAGGCCAACTCATCCGGCCCGCGCTCCTCGATGGGGATGCCGGCGAGACCGTCCTCGACACTCCAGTCAAAGGTTGACGACGGCAACGCCACGTAAAACGGCAACCCGTTGTCGCGCGCGGCAAGCGCCTTCAGGTAGGTGCCAATCTTGTTGGCCACATCTCCGGCACGCGTCACCCGGTCAGCCCCGGTGATCACCAGATCCACGAGCCCGCGCTGCATGAGGTGGCCACCGGTGTTGTCGGCGATCACCGTGTGCGGCACGCCGCGTGCACCGAGCTCCCAGGCAGTGAGCCGGGCCCCCTGGTTGCGCGGCCTCGTCTCATCGACCCAGACATGCACGGGCAGGCCGGCTTCATGCGCCGCATAGATCGGCGCGGTCGCCGAGCCGATGTCGACGAAGGCCAGCCAGCCGGCGTTGCAGTGGGTGAGAAGGTTCAGCGGCCGTCCCGGGTTCCGCGCCGCCAGGGCACCCAGCAGTTCCAGGCCGTGGCGACCGATCGCCGCACAGGCGGCCACATCCTCGTCGGCAATGGCCTCGGCGGTCGCCTGCGCCACCTCGGCACGGTCGCCAAAACCCGCCGCGCGGATGGCGACGAGCTGACGGTCCACCGCCCAGGCCAGGTTCACCGCCGTCGGCCGGGTGGACTTCAGCACGACCGCCAGCGCCTCCAGTTCGGCCCAGTCCCGCGCCTCGCTCGCCGCCAGCACCATGCCGTAGCCGGCGGTCGCCCCGATGCAGCCGGCACCGCGCACCGCCATGTCACGGATCGCCGCCGCCACCTCTGCGACCGTGGCCAGCCCGACCACCTCGACCTTCCAGGGCAGTTGGCGCTGATCGAGAATGCGGACGGAACCGGCCTCGAACCAGACGGTGCGGCGTGGGATGGCGGACATGAGGCGATCTTGCGCGGCACAAAAAACGCCGCCAGCGCTTTTTCCCCGTTTGTCATCGCCCGCGGATCGGGCATGCTTGCCCTTCCCCATGCTTCCCGTCCCCGACCAACTCGAGATCCTCAAGCGCGGCATCGTCACCCTGCACAGCGAAAAGGAGCTGGCTGACAAGCTTGCCCGCGGTCGCCCCCTGCGCGTCAAACTGGGCGTCGACCCGACCTCGCCGGACATCCATCTCGGTCATGCCGTCGCCCTGCGCAAGCTGCGCCAGTTTCAGGAACTGGGTCACCAGATTGTCCTGATCATCGGTGACTTCACCGCCATGATCGGCGATCCGAGTGGCCGTTCGACCACGCGCCCGCCCCTGACCTACGACGAGGTGCTCGCCAACGCCAAGACCTACACCGATCAGGCCTTCCTCGTGCTCGACCGCGAACGCACCGAGGTTGTCTTCAACGGCACCTGGTTCAAGGAGATGCCCTTCATGGAGGTGATCCGCCTCAATGCCCGCGTGACCCTGCAGCAGATGCTCCAGCGCGAGGACTTCAAGAAACGCGTCGCCGAAGGCACCGAAGTGCGCCTTCACGAAATCCAGTATCCGATCATGCAGGGCTGGGACAGCGTGGTGGTCAGGGCCGACGTCGAGATCGGCGGCAGCGACCAGCTTTTCAACATCCTCGTCGGCCGCGACCTGCAGAAGGAGGAGGGTCAGGAACCCCAGGTCTGCATGACCCTGCCCCTGCTTGAGGGTCTCGACGGCATCAAAAAGATGTCAAAGAGCCTCGGCAACTACGTCGGCCTCACCGACGCGCCCAAGGACATGTTCGGCAAGCTGATGAGCATTCCCGACGAATTGATGGCGAAATACTACCTGCTCGTGCTCGGCGAGACGCTCGATTCCTCCCTGCATCCGATGGAGGCAAAGAAGCAGCTCGCCGGCAAGTGTGTGGCCGTCTACCACGGCGAGGCCGCCGCCCGCGACTGCCGCGAGGACTGGGACATCCGCTTCAGCAAGCGCGATCTCTCCGCCGCCGAACTGCCCGAACTTGCGCTTGGCGAACGCCGCGACGTGCTCGGTGTCGTTCAGCACGCCTTTCAGACGACCTTTGGCCAGACCATCTCGGGCGGCGAGGTGCGCCGCCTCGTTCAGGGCGGCAGCATCCAGCTCAACGGCGTCAAACTCACCGATCCCAAGGCCGAACCGGACTGGGAAAGCGGTGCCGTCCTCAAGCTCGACAAAAAGCGCAGCGTGCGCCTTGCGTGAACGAAAAGGGCGGTCCCGCGGGACCGCCCTGAAATCCGAGCCTGATTCACCGAACCCTCACGGAGCCTTCGGCGCGGTGATCATCGGGAAGTCGTCGCTGCGGAAGGGCGTCACCGGAAGACCCTCGACGCTGAACAGGTTGCACACCGGGTTGTCGGCCCAGGCATAGCGCACGGCCACCGGCTTGGCAACGCCCTTGGCGCTGACTTCGACGCGGTCCTTGCCGACGATCTTCGCCTCGGCCCAGACCCAATTGCGGTCCTCGCCGCAGACGGCAAAGCCCCGCACCTCGCTGACGTCGACCGTGCGCAGGCTGGAACCAAAGGTGTCGAGGGTCACCACCGCCTTGTCGCCCTGGATGGCGACCGATTTGTATTCCGCGCTGCGCCACTTGATGTCGACGCCGTAATCACGCGCCAGGGCGATGCGGGCCAGCCGCTCGGCGACATCACGCTTGTTCTTTGGATGGATGTCGTTGGACTCGCCCAGATCAATGATGACGGCCTGTCCACCGTTCTTCACCGCGTTCTGGGTCTTGGTCTGGCTTTCGCGCAGTTCAGCCCAGTCACTGTCACCCGGCTGGGCCTGCTCGGCCTTGAAGTCGGCCAGCTGCACCCAGTAGAACGGGAAGTCGCCCTGACCCCACTCCTGGCGCCAATGCTGGATCATCAGCGGGAACAGGTAGCCGTATTCAAAAGCGCGGCTGGCATTGCTTTCGCCCTGATACCAGATGGCGCCACGGATGCCATAGCCGATCGTCGGGCGCAGAACCCCGTTGTAAATGTTCGACGGACGCTGGTTGCCGCCAAGTACCTGCTGCGGGCCCTGCGGCGCGCGCTGGGTGAAGGACTTGCCGGCCTTCTTGGCCGCATCACCCTTCTGCTTCCAGTCGGCCAAGGCCTTTTCATGGGCGAGGCGGGCCTCCTCCGAAGCCAGCTGCTTCTCGCGCACCGCCCAACTGTCCAGCAGGGACTTGAAGCGGGCATCCTTCTCCAGCACATCGCGGCGCACCCAGGCTTCGGCGGCGCTGCCCCCCCAGGCGTTGTTGATCAGGCCGACCGGCACATCCAGCATCTGGTGCAGGACCCGGCCGTAGAAGAAACCGACCGCGGAGAAACTGCCAACCGTCTGCGGCGTGCAGGCCTTCCACTCGCCCTTGAAGTCGTCCTGTGGTTCCTGGGTGCCAACCTGCGGCACCGAAATGAGGCGTAGGTTGGGGAACTTCGCGGTGGCGATCTCGAGATCAGCGTCCCAGGAGCTGAGCACGCTCCACTGCATGTTCGACTGGCCCGAGCAGACCCAGACCTCACCGACCAGCACGTCCTTCAACTCGCGCTGGCTCGTGCCGCGGATCGTCAAATTCGCCGGATTGGCGTTCGCCGGCAGCGGGTCCAGTTTCACCGTCCACTTGCCATCGGCACCGGCCTTCGCCGTCTTGGTTTGGCCGGCAAACTTCACGGTCACCTCGGTGCCGGGATTGTCCCAGCCCCAGACTGGGTTGGCCTGCTTTTGCTGCAGGACCATGTGGTCGCCAAAAATGGCGGGCAATTTCAGTTCGGCACGGGCTTGGAAGGCGAGCGCCGCAAGGGTCAGGATCAGGGTGGAGGAACGCATGGTGGGAACTAAGAATGACGTGCGGTAAACGGTCGTCCTATCGCGGAATCCGCGGGTTCATCCCAGGTTTCCGTCATCCAGCACCCGCTCCATGCGTCTGAACCCGGATTCGGGTCGTTGGCTTTGGCATGACGCTCCGAATTCGCCGCGCCCTCCTGCCGCTCCTGATCACCAGCACGCCCGCATCGGCCGCCGAACTCATCGACCCGGCCGCTTTCGGCTTCGGCCGTCCAGGCTACATGGTCGATACGACTTTCATCGGCAGCCAGGACTTCGAAGGCGGCGGCTTCGAAACCTTCGAACTGCGCACCATCGTGCCGCTGTGGAAGCAGCGCCTCGACAACGGCCTGCGCCTCGGCATTTCGCTCGGCTACAATCTCACCGAGCATGACTTCAGCGGCACCGGCACCGACCGTGAACTGCACACCCTGGAGGCCCAGCTGTCCGCCTTCTGGAAAAAACCGAATTCGCCCTGGTGGGGCCTCGGCTTCGTCACCCCCGGTCTCGGCTCGGACTTCGAAAAACTCTCCGGCGAGGATTTCCAGATCGCCGCCCTCGGCCTGCTCGGCTACGAGTTCACCGACACCTTCAGCGTCGCCGGCGGCCTCTTCGCCAGCCATGCCCACGACGAGGGTCGCGTGCTGCCGGCGCTCGGTTTCATCTGGCAGCCCGGCGACTGGACCCTGCAGGTCACCCCGCCCTTCCTGGTGCTCGGCCGACGCCTCAGTGACAAGCTGACGGTCAACCTCAGCGCCTATCCCGGGGGCGGCAGCTGGGACCTCGACGAGGATCGCAGCGCCAACACCCTGGTCGTTTCCGGTTGGCAGGCCGCCGCCGGTGCGATCTGGCAGTTCAATCCGCGCCTGAGTCTGGCCGTGCGCGCGGGCATCAACTTCGCCGGCGATCTCGAAATCCGCGACCGCAACGACCGCACCCGCGTCGATGCATCGCTCGATCCCGCCCCATTCGCCGCCCTCAACCTGCGCTTCGGCTTCTGAACCACCTCAAACGATGTCGGTCGGACAGTCCGGCAGTGAAGCGAGGAAGGCGCGGCCGTAGGGTTTGCTGAGAATGCGCGGATCAAGGATGACGACCATGCCCTGATCCTGGCGGGTACGAATGAGGCGTCCAACCCCTTGTCGCAACTTGAGGACGGCCTCCGGCACGCTGTACGCGGTGAAGCTGTTCAGGCCCTGCTCCTCCAGATGCTCGAGCCGGCTCGCCGTGACCGGATGATCGGGCACCGCGAAAGGCAGGCGTGTGATGATGACATTGCTCAGCGCCTCGCCAGGCACGTCGACGCCCGTCCAAAAACTGTCGGTGCCGAGCAGCACGCTGTGCACGTCCTGCTTGAACTCGGCGAGCATCTGGTGGCGGGGCATGCCGCGCCCCTGAACCAGCAGGCGCCAGCCGCGCTCCTCGCAGAACTCCTCCAGCAGGTCGGCCTGCGCACTCATCTGGCTGTAGCCCGTGAACAGCACGAAGGCACGGCCGCGCGACAATTCCAGGAAATGGCGGATTTTCTCCTGCAGGGCCTCCGCGTATTCGGGGCTCGAGGGCTCCGGCATCTTGCGCACGAGGTAGAGTCGCATCTGCTTGCGCAGGTCGAACGGACTCTCGAGGACGGCGGCCTCGGCGCGCGCAGCGCCAACCCGGCGACGAAAATACTGCAACTCAGGGTCGTCACCCACGCCAAGGGTGGCACTGGTAAAGACACAGGCCTTGCCGCCGGAGAAAAACAGGCTCTCCAGCCTCGGGGCCACATCCACCGGCGCACTGTGAAAGGACAGAAGGCGCTGGTCACCGCCGCCGCGTTCCGCCCAGTACACATGCTCCTCCTCGCTCTGGTCGAGGAAGGCGGCGACACTGGTGCGCAGCGCGGTCAGGCGCTTGGCGATGTCGAGCAGTTCGAGTTTTTGCCCCTCGCTGCGGGCGGCATCGCCGGCCCTCTGGGCGGCGCGGGCCACCCGCTGCAGGGGCAGCGCCAGGCTGTCCTCGACCAGACCCGGATCGCGCACGCGAAACTCCTTGCCGTAGGGACCGCTGAACTTGCAGGCGGCCTCGGCCTCCCGGAAAAAGCCGTCGACCATGCCCAGGCACTGGGCGACCTCGCGGATGCCGTCCTGCTCGCCGAGCGAGGCAAAGAAGCCCTTGCGCGTGCGCGGATTGAACAGGCGGCCGAGTTCAAAGCGGATGTTCGACTCGCTGACATGCAGGCCGAAGGCGCGGGCGGCAATGTTCTCGATCGTGTGCGCCTCGTCGAGGATGACGAAGTCGCGCGGGAAGATGAAATTGGCATCCTCCGCCAGGGTTTCCTCGGCCGAGGCGAGCAGGGTGAAGAAGAGGGTGTGGTTGAGCACCAGCACGTCGGCCTCGGCCATGCGCCGGCGCACATCCTGGTAGACGCAGCCGCTGCCCGGCGGGCAGCGCCGCGGCGTGCAGGCGTGCGGCTCGCTGCAGACGAGCGACCAGACGCGCGCGCCGGGCGTAAAATCCATCTCACTGAGCGTGCCGCCCGGATGCTCGCGAAACCAGTCCTCGATCAGCTTCAACTCGGCGCTCTCGCTGCTGCTGAACAGGTCGCCGCTGTGGGCGAAGGCGTTTTTCAGGCGCGCCGGACAGAGGTAGTTGCCGCGCCCCTTGAGCAACTCGGCATGGAAATCGCCGGTGATCCGGCGCACGATCGGGATGTCCTTGTGAATGAGCTGTTCCTGCAGGTTGATCGTGTGCGTGCAGATGATCGCCTTGCGCCCCTGCTCAAGCGCGTGCTCCACCGCCGGCACCAGGTACGCGAGCGATTTGCCAACCCCAGTGGCCGCCTCGACGACCAGGGCCCGGTTCTGCTCGAGCGCGCGGGCGACCAACCCGGCCATGCGCTGCTGCTGCGGCCGGTATTCGAACTGCGGCGACTGCGCCAGCCGGCCCTCGGTCGAAAAGACATGGTGCATCCGCTCCGCCAAGCTGGCGGCGCCGGCAGCGCCGTCGGAGGCGTCGAGGATGCTGATCATGGAACGGCAAGATGCCGGGGCGCGGCGCCGGCGCAATGACGAGTGCGCGCCGTTCACTTGCATGCCGCCGCTTTGTGCGGACTGTCGCCCCATGAGTTCCCCACGCCCCCTTCGCATCGGTCTCGTCGGCGCCGGCGGCATCGTCAAGCAGCGCCACCTGCCCGGCCTGCGCGCCCTTCCCGGGGTGAGCTTCCGCGCCGTCGCCAATTCCACGCTCGCCAGCGCCGGGGCTTTCTGCCGCGAGTTCGCGCCGGAAGCCGAACCTCTGGCGCGATGGGAGGACGTCGTCGATCATGACGAGGTCGACATCGTTTGGATCGGCGCCCATCCCAACCTGCACGCGGATGCCACCTGCTTTGCGCTGGAACGCGGCAAGCACGTGTTCACCCAGGCGCGCATGGCGGCCAGCCTCGCCGAGGCCGAGCGCATGTGGGAGAAATCGCAAAGCTTCCCCGAACTCGTCACGGGTATCTGCCCCGCCCCACACGGCCTGCGTGGCGGCGACCACCTGCGGCAACTGCTGGACGAAGGCGCCATCGGCCGGCCGCATCAGGTCGTCCTGCACAGCTTCAGCCCGGCCTGGCTGGATCCCACCCAGGCGAACCACTGGCGTCGCCGCAGCGAGACCAGCGGCATCCAGATTCTCACCCTCGGCATCTACATCGAGGTCCTGCAACGCTGGCTCGGCAACATCGTCGAGGTGGAGGCCCGCTCCGGCTTCGCCGGCTCGGAGCGCCGGGATGACGCCGTCGACATCCCCGACTTTTTGCACGTGCTCGCCCGCTTTCGCAACGGCACCGAAGCCGCCCTGCTGTTCAGCGGCGTCGCCGCCCATGCCCCGGGCGACCAGCTCTGGATCCACGGTGCCGAGGGCACTTTGCACTACGATTTTGGTGACGAAAGCCTGCGTCTCGGCACCCGAACCAGCGGGCTTCAAATCGTTGAGGTGCCACCGGAACAGCAGGGTGGCTGGACCGTTGAACGCGATTTCATCGCCGCCGTGCGCGATCCGGCCGCTCCCCGGCCTCGGCCCAACTTCACCGAAGGGCTGTGCTACATGCGAGTCGTTGATGCCGTCTGGCGGGCCCTCGAGACCGGCAGCGCCGAGCGCTGCGCGTGAAATTGTCAGGATTAGAAATTTACCTATTGAAATCTTGCACCTCATGGGTTGATTGAACCCATGCCTGTCCGTGCCCTCCTTCGGGTCCTGCCGCTGCTGGCCAGTGTCGTTCTCGGCGCGGACCTGGAGCCAGCCGATCTGCTGGCAGCCGGTGAGAAAGCCGGCGCCGCCCGGGACTGGTCGCAGGCGGCCGAACACTTTCAGGCCTTCCTCGACAGCTATGGCGAGGAACCCTCCCTGGCCGAAGCCGTGGCACGGGTGAAGCCCCGACTGGCGTTGATGCGCCTTCGAATGGGGGAATTCGGCGCCGCCGGCGAACTGGTCTCCGAATGCCTCAGCGCGCCCGGACTGGAACCTTCGATGCGCGATGAATTGAGCTTCTGGCACGGCATCCTCCTCCTGAAGATGGAAGCCCACGAGGAGGCGCGCGCCGCCCTGCTCGCCTACTTTCAGGCACCGGAGTTCCAGACCCCGCGCAAGGTCGAGACAATCCTGCTGTATGGCAGCACCTTCGCGCTCGAAAACCGCCACGCGGAGGCGGCGGCCTTTTTCGCCCAGCAGTCCTCCCGGCTCTGGCAGCTTGACCGCGAAGCCGCCCTGCGTGCCCAGGTCCTGCGCCTGCACGCCCTGCTGGCGACCGATCAACTGGGGGTGGCGTTCGAGCTTGCGGGCACGATGCGTCCCCACGTGGCGGAGGTCACCCAGCTGGTCTGCCTGCACAGCCTGCTGGCGGAACTCGGCGGCCGCTTGCTCGAAGCCGGCCGGCATCATGAAGCCATTGCCTGCCTGCTGCGGGTCTGGCCGGCGGACCGCCTGCAGCGCCATCAGGCGAGGCGCCTGCAAACCCTGCGACTTGAGCTTGAGGCCCTGGAGCAGCGGCCGGGCAGCGAACCCCTCGCCTTTCAAAAACGCGGCGTGCTGGCGCGTGCCGAACGCGAGTTGCGCCACTTCGCCGCGACGGCGGACTTCGACCTCGGCGTGCGCCTGCGCCTGGGGCATGCCTGGCTCGGGCTCGAACGCTGGCACGAGGCTGCCCTGGTGCTTGAAGCCGCCCAGGAGCTGCCGGGAACCCGTGAAATGCAGGCGCAGGCCGGACTCGCCGCCCTGCAGTGCTGGCAGCAACTGGGTCGCCAGGACCGCTGCATCGACGCGGCCCAAGCCTGGCTGAAGCGATTCGGGAACGTCCCCGGGGAGTTCACCCTGCGAGTGCGCTACCTGCTCGCCCAGGCACACTATGATGCGGCGGCCTTCCCTGCCGCGGCAACCGCGTTTGATGCTCTCGCGGCGGAATCCCATGACCTGGCACCCGCATCGGCATTTCTCGCCGGCATGGCCCGGCTCATGGCCGACGACGCTGCCGGTGCCGCCCGCTGTTTCCGCGACCTGCTGTCACGCCACGGTGGCGCCCCCGTCGCCGAGGACGCCAGCTACTGGCTCGGCCTGGCCCTGAGTTTCGACCGCGAGTATGCCGCCTGTCGCGACCACCTCGAGGCCCACCTGCGCCGCTATGGCGCCAGCGCCCGTCACTTGGAGCAGGCGGTGTTCCGGCGCGCCTACTGCCGTCACGCGCTCGGTGATCGTGACGGTGCGCTCGGGGAGTTTGAAGCCTTCCTGCGCGACCACCCCGGGGCGGTGGACGCCGACGAGGCACGCCTGCTCTGCGGCGACCTCCTGTGCGCGCTGGGTGAACTCGACCGGGGTCTCGCCAGCTACCGCGCGGTCAGCACCGGCCCGTGGTTCGAACCCGCTCATTTCAACATGGGCCAGGTGTTCAAGTTGCGCCGCGACTGGGACGGATTGCGCGAGCACCATCAGGTCTTTCTCGGCGCCCACCCGCACAGTCGGCGGTTGGCCGAAGCGGTGTTTTGGTGTGGCCAGGCCAGCCTCGCCCAAGGCCGGCCGGAGGAAGCTCGCGATGCCTACTGGCAGGCCATCAACGCGTTCGGCAATGAACCCGCCCACCACGGGGTCGAGGATGTCCTTCTGGCCATGGCACGATTGTATCGCGGCGAGACGGGTCGCCTGGAACTGCGCCGCGAACTCCTGCGCCGACGCCAGACTGCCAGTGCCGCCGGCCAGCGCACCCTGACCGCGCGGCTGCACTGGCTGGAAGCGCAGCTGCAGCCGGCCGACCGGCCGCGCCTCGCCCAGGCCGATTTCCTGATGGCCGCCTCCCTGCTCGATGTGCAGCGGCAGAACCCTCGCGTCATTGCCGACTGCGCCGATGCCTCGCGCCTGGCCGGCAGCAAAATGAGAGCCCGCGAACTTTACACCGAACTCATCCGCTGGCACCCGCGTTCCATTGAGGTCGAACGCGCCCAGGCCGGACTCGGCCTCCTCGCCGCGGCGGCCGGCGAAGCCCGCGAGGCGCTCGACTGGTTCACGCGCTGCGACAAGCGCACCGTCAGTTCCGGCCTGCGGGCCCTGATTCGCCTCGAGCGGGCCAGACTTCTCGCCGACCTGGACCGGCCGCAGGAAGCCGCCAGCCTGTTCCGCGACCTGCTGGCCGACAAAACCACGGAGGCGCGCATCAAGGCTGAAACGCTGCTGGCCTGGGCCTCCCTCTGGGAGAAGCAGGGCGAGGCGCTCAAGGCCGCCGCCCTCTACGAGCGGGTCTATCTCGGACACGGCCGCCAGCGGGATCTCGCCGCCCGGGCCTACCTCGCCCGCGGGCTCGCCCTCGAAACCCTCGGCCGCCGGCCCGAGGCGGTCGAGGTCTTTGCCGAACTGGTCGCCAGCGAAGCCCTCAACGGCCTGCCGGAACAGGCCGAGGCGGAACGACGCCTGCAGCGACTGCCGGCGCGCGCGAACGACAAGACCCCCTCCTGAGATGCGCCACTGCCTTGCCATGCTCCTTCTGCTCGCCGGGGTGGCTGCGGCGCAGGACGTCGTGCACCTGCAGGATGGCCGGGTGTTGCACGGGCGCTTGGAACGCCTCGCCAGTCGCGAGATCCTCATGGTGGAAACCCTCGCGGACGGGCGCGGCACGGTGCAGCGCAGCCTGCCGCCCGACCAGGTGCGTTTCATCGACTTCGCACAGCTCCCGGGCGAGAAAGAGGCGCTTGCCAAACCGGCAGCCCACGAGCACCGACTGCTCGACCTCTGGCAGGAAAAATCCGTGCACCTCGGGCAACCGGCAAGCAACGCCGGTGAGATCGGTCTGGTCCTCATGCAGGAATGCCTGCGTCGCGGTGATCCCCTGCTGGCGGAACGGGCCCTGCGCGTCGGCGATCTGGTTGCCCGCGAGGATTGGAACCCGCGCCGGCGCAGTGAGGCCCGCCGGGGTTGCCTTCGCGCCCTGCTGCAGTTGCGCCGTCTCGACGAAGCCGTCGCCGAGGCCGAACGCCTGGCGAACAGCGAAGATGACCCCGACCTGCTGCTGGAAGCGGGGCTGGTGCTCGCCCAGGCCGAGTTCGAACGCCTGCGCCAGTTTGAGACCCAACACCCGCGCTGGCGCGAGAATCCCGAGCACGCCGCCGAACGCCTGCAACGCTACCATCGCACCCTCGACCTGTTCCTGCGCCTGCCGCTTTTTCATGGGACGGAGGATGAGCGTGCCGCCCAAGCCCTTTGGGGGGCCGTGCAGGTGCACCGTTTCGCCGGCGAATCGCAGGCTGCCCAGGATCGCACCCGCGATCTGCTCGCCCTCTACCCCGGCACCGCCGCCGCCCACGATGCGGCCCAAGCGCCGCCCGCCACGCCTGCACACGCAACTCCACCCGCCTCCCCGCCATGATCCCACCCCGACGCTTCACGCACGCCTTCCTCCTCCCCCTCACCGGGGTTCTGCTCACGCACCTCTTTGCCGGTTCGGCAGGCGCCCAGGAACCGCCGCAGCCCGTGGTCGAATCCACCTCGCTGCTCGACCTGTATCATCAGGGCGGCTGGACAATGCATCTGCTGCTGGTTTTCTCCGTCGCCACCGCCGCCGTGGCCACCTACTGCCTGATGCATTTGAGCGCCAAAAAGATGGCTCCGAGAAGCCTGGTCGACACCCTGACGCTCGCCATGCAGAAGCGCGATGTCGGCGGCGCCTACCAGCACTGTCTGGCCAACCCCTGCGGGGTCACGCGCGTCCTCGCCGCCGCCCTGCTCAAGGTCAATTTCGAGCGCGATCAGGGCAACAAGGTGTCGATGGAGGAAGCCGCCGCCGAGGCGATTGACGCCGAGGAGACGCGCTGGACCCTGTGGGTCAACTATCTCAACGTCTTCGCCACGCTGGCGCCGATGCTCGGCCTGTTTGGCACGGTCACCGGCATGATCGCCGCCTTCAATCAGCTCAAGTCAGGCCAGAGCGAACCCGCCGACCTTGCGGGCGGCATTGGCGAGGCAATGATCACCACCGCCGGTGGCCTCATCGTCGGCATCCCCGCGATGTTCTTCTACTTCTTCTTCCGCAACCGCCTGATGGGCCTGACCGCCGAGATCCAGCGCCATGCCTCCTTCCTGATCGGCGTGCTCTCGGGGGAGGTGAAGCTGTCGGGCGGTGATGCCGGCTGATCGGGCGTCACGGCCCAAAAAAACACGAAGGAGACGCCGCGGCAGCGACATCTCCTCCGTTCAAATCCGGCAATACGCTTGGCTTATTCGCCGCGGCGCAGGTACTGCTGCTGATAGACGTTCTCGTTGAGACGAAACTTCGCGCGCATCGAGTCGAGGGCGTCGTTGTCGGCCTCGATCTTGAAATTGACGAAGTAGCCGCTCTCGACGTGACGGGGGCTGTAGGGGAACTTGCGTTTGCCGAGGTGATCGATCTCTTCGAGCTTGGCGCCGGAAAGCTCCATTTCACGGCCAAGGCCGCTGACGAGCTGTTCGACGGTTTCTTCCTTGCCCTTCATGTCGAGGACGATCATGGCATCGTATTTGCGCTTCATCGTGGTGTCTGAGTTGGTGGGTTGACGGGGGGTTTCTGGTTGAAAAGATTCATCGCCGCGCCGAGACCGGAACGCAAGGCAAGGATGACGGCGTCGGCGGCACGCTGCACGCCGATCTGGATTTCGGCCTGCTCCTCCGGGCGGAACCCGCCGAGCACATGACCGACGAGGCGACCGCCCGCGGGGCGCCCGGCGCCGGCGGCAATGCCGACTTTCAGGCGCGGGAAGGATTCCGTGCCGAAGTGGCGGATCAGCGACTTCAGGCCGTTGTGGCCGGCGGCGGAGCCGGCCAGGCGCAGGCGCAGGCTGCCAAGCGGCAGGTCCACGTCATCATGGATGACCAGCGTTTCAGCCGGCGTGATCTTGTGAAACCGCGCCAAGGCGGCGGCACTGCGGCCGCTGTCGTTCATGAAAGTCAGCGGCTTGAGCAGCCAGCCACCGGCGAACTTGGCCGCCAGACCGTGCCAGCGCCTCTCCTCGGTGAAGGAGGCTCCGAAGCGGCTTGCCAGCTCGTCGAGGACCATGAAACCTGCGTTGTGACGGGTGTTGTTGTATTCCGGACCGGGATTGCCAAGACCGACGATGAGCCGTGGAACAACCGCTTCCGGAGGGCGTGGGGAGGCTTCGTCTCCGGGCACTGCGGACAGCGGTTCTCAGGCGCGGGCGCCTGAATTACTTCTTGGCGGCTTCGGCGGCGGCAGCGGCGGGCGTCTCATCGGCGACCTTCGGCGCTTCGCAGTGGAACACCAGGACTTCGGCGGCCAGCTTGGCGCGCACGCCTTCCGGCAGCTTGATGTCGCCCACGCTGACACCCTGACCCTGGTCGAGGGTGGAAATGTCGATCTCGATGTGGTCCGGCAGGTCCTTGGGCAGGCAGCGGACTTCGAGGTTGTGGTGGAAGACTTCGAGCAGGCCGCCCAGCTTGACACCGGGGGATTCACCTGTCAGGAGGAGCGGCACCTGGGCATGAATTTCTTCGTCCATCGCGACCGCGTGGAAGTCGACATGCAGGATGCCGCCGCGCAGGTGGTCGTGCTGGACTTCCTGAACCAGGGCGAGCTGGTCCTTGTCGCCCAGCTTGAGGCTGACGAGGATGTTGTCGGAAGCGCTGCTCTCCAGGAGCTTGGTGAACGACTTGGCGTCAACCTGCACGTTGGAGGGGGCGGTCTTGCGTCCGTAGATCACGGCCGGGATCGAGCCGGCCTTGCGCAGGCGGTTGACGGCGGAAGTGCCGGCGCTGGTGCGCGGCTGAGTGGGGATGTCGAGGATTTTGGCCATGATGCGTTGCTCCGATGAACAGGTGTTTGGAAGAAAAGGGCACGGAGCATAGTCGCCCGCCGCTAAATGTCAAAGAGAGATGTGACGGACTCGTTGTTATGGATGCGGATGATGGCCTGGGCGAGCAACCCGGAGATGTCCAGCGAGGTCACCTTGTCACCCACCGCCTGGGGCACGGAATTCGTGGCAAACAGCTCAATAATCGGCGAATCGGCGATGCGCGTCTTGCCCTTCTCGCCGAGCACCGCGTGGGAGACGCCTGCGTAAATGTTGCGCGCGCCGTGCTTGCGCAGCAGGTCGGCCGCGGCGGTGAGGGTGCCCGCCGTCTCGGTGAGGTCGTCCACGAGCAGCACATTGCGACCGGCGACGTCGCCAATGACGTTGAGGGCCTCGACCTCCTCGGCGCTGACACGGTTTTTGGCGACGATGGCCATGGGCGCGTTGAGCGCCTTCGCGTAGGCGTGGGTCATCTTGATGCCGCCGACATCGGGCGAAACCACGACCAGATCCTCGATGCCGCGTTCGCGGATCGCCTTCATCAGCACCGGGGCGGCATACAGATGGTCGACCGGGATGTCGAAGAAGCCCTGAATCTGGCCGGCGTGCAGGTCGACGGTGAGCACCCGGTGAACGCCGCTGGCGACGAGCAGGTTGGCGACCAGCTTGGCGGTGATCGGCACGCGCGGGCGGTCCTTGCGGTCCTGGCGGGCGTAGCCAAAGAACGGCAGCACGGCGGTGATGCGATGGGCACTGGCGCGGCGCACGGCATCGACCATGATGAGCAGTTCCATCAGGTTCTGGTTCGTGGGCGGGCAGGTCGGCTGAACGATGTAGATGTCACCGCCGCGGATGTTCTCCTTGATCTGCACGAAGGTCTCGCCGTCCGGAAAAGTCGTCAGCGTGGCGTCGCATAGCTGGGTGCCCAGGTTCTGGCAGATGAGCCGGGCGAGTTCGGGATGGGCGGATCCACTCAGGACCTTCAATTGTTCGTTCATGGCAGGCTGGCTGCTGGTAGGCGCTAACCGCGGGGAAATCAAGGGGCTTCCAGATGGATGGCCTTGTAGCAGCGGCTGTCGAGCACGGAGGGTGGCCAGCCCCGGACTTCCGGACGCTTCAGCCAGGTGTGGACGTACCAGTAAACGGGCAGGATGGGCAGTTCGTTGAGCAGGAGGCGTTCGGCACGGCCGAGCAGTTCAAAGCGCTTCACGGGATCGCCCTCGCGGGCACTGGCATCGAGCAGGCCGTCATACTCCGGATGACTCCAGCCGGTGTTGTTGTTGCCATCGCCGGTGCGCCAGATGCTGAGAAAGGTCGAGGGATCCAGGAAATCCCCGACCCAGCCCGCCCGGCTCAGGCTGAAGGAGAGTTTGCGCTGGCTTTCCAGGTAGACCCCCCAGTCCTCGTTGCGCACGCCAACGCGGACCTTGAGATGCTTTTTCCACATCTCCTGCACGGCCTCGGCGATGACGCGGTGCGCCTCGGAGGTGTTGATGAGGATCTCCATCTCCGGAAACCCGCGCCCTTCCGGGAATCCCGCCTCGGCCAGCAGACGGCGAGCGAGTTCGGGATTGAATTCCAGCACGCGGGGGGTCGTGTAACCCTCGGCACACCCGGGCGGCACGAAACCAAGCGCGGGCTGCTGGCCGGCGCGCAGGATGTTGTCGGTCAGCCCCTGCCGGTCAAGCGCCAGCGCCAGGGCCCGCCGCACGCGCGGATCATTCAGGGGCGGCCTGGTGACGTTGCAGCGGTAAAAGTAGACGCTGAGCAGAGGATCCACCCGGCAGTCGGGCGTCTGACGGTAGGCCGGAATCATGGCAAGGGGCACGGTCAGGGTGGCGTGCAACTGGCCGTCGCGATAGGCACGCTCCTCGGTGGCATCGCTGACGATGGGAAAGAAGTGGATGCCATTGAGCCGCACCGAGGCGGCGTCCCAGTAGTGCGGGTTGCGCTCGACGGCGAGGTAGTGGTTGAGGCGCCACTCCTTGAGCCGGAAGGGACCGTTGCCCGTGTAATTCCCGACGCGTGTCCAGGGTGACACGCGGTCGGTCATGCGACCGTGGCGCTCGATGACATGCCGCGGCACGGGATACCAGGCATAGTGCTTGAGCATCGAGGGCAGATACGGTGCCGGGCCCTTGAGGATGAACCGCAGGGTGTGGTCGTCAGGCGCCTCGACGCCGACCTGGCTGAAGTCGGTGATCTTGCCGGTGTTGAAGGCCTCGGCATTGCGCAGCACATACAGCAGTGGCGCGTAATCGGCGGCGAGTGCCGGCGTCAAAATGCGCTCGTAGGCGAACAGGAAATCGCGGGCGGTGACCGGTGTGCCGTCGCTCCAGCGGGCGTCGCGGCGCAGGTGGAAGGTCCAGTGAACGAAATCCTCTGTCTGCCAGCGTTCGGCCGCACCCGGCGCATTGGCATCAGGATCGTCCGGCGCCGTGGTCACCAGGCCCTCGAACAGGGCGTCGAAAATGTGATGCTCGGGCGTGCCACTGGCGAGGTGGGGATCCAGCGTGGCGGGATCACTGCCGTTGCCGACCAGCAGGATGCCGCGTTCACGGGCGATGTCGACGCGCTGAGGCCGGTTCGTGCGCGCCCGGTGAAAGCCGAAGAGAGCAGCGACAAGGCCGGCGAACAACAGCAGGCGGATGAGGCGGGCGGTCATGGTGCGGCCGCATCAGGAACCGGTGTCGGCCTTGGCGGCCGGCGGGCGGATGACACCCTCGGCACCGGCGGGCCACTCGGCCCCCTGCTTGATCCAGTCGTGGATGAGCTGCACCTCGCGGTCGGGGATTCGGTGGCCATTCGGCGGCATTGCCTTCATCTCCTTGGGAGGCAATTTGAGTACAAGATAGAGCATGCTGCTGTCCGGTCGGCCGGGAAGGATGACCGGGCCGTTGCGGCGCTTCTTGAACGCCATGTCATGGTTCTCCAGGTTCAGTTCGCCGAACAGGGCGCCGGACTGGTGGCAGCTGAGGCAGCGACTGGCGAGGATGGGCTTGATCTGGGTGGCAAAATCCAGCTTGGCCTCGGCAGCAAACACGGGGGCGGCTGCGGCGACCAGCAGCGCGGCGAGAACGGGGATCGGACGAATTTTCATGATCTCGGTCTGTCCTAACACAAACGCCGCCGAACGGCCACCATTTCGCGCCACCGCACAAGGAAGGGTGTCCAAAGGCCAGAATAGGCCGGAGCATCAGCCCGCGATTGCCAGTCCGCCTTCGCGGCCTAGCGTGACCCACCCCTCATGAATCTTGTCGACGACCTGTTTCGCCACGCCGATCCCGGCGCGCCCGCGCTCATCGACGCGGAGCGGACGACGACCTATGGGGAACTGGCCGACTGGACTGCGGCGGCCGTCACCACTCTGGGCGACTGCCACGGCCGGCGCATCGGCCTGTCCTGTCCGAACGGCCTGGCGCACATTGTCTGGTCGCTCGCCCTGCTCCGGGCCGGCGCGGTGCTGATTCCCGTGGCGCCGGAACTGACCGGACCCGAGCGGCTTGAACTTGCCGCCACCACCTCCCTGCATGCCGTGCTCGCCGCCGGCGGCAACACCTGGCCACATCCGTCCTGTGAAACGCGTGATCTCGCCGCCGGCGGACTGAGCGCGCGGCTGTTCACGCTCGACGCGCCGCCCCCCGGTTTCGAGGAAGCCGCGCTCACTGGCCTCAACCCCGCCCTGGTGCGCTTCAGCTCCGGCACCACCGGCCGGCGCAAGGGCGTCGTGCTGTCCCATGAAACCCTGCTGGCGCGCATCACGGCCGCCAACACCGGCCTCGTCATCGGTCCCGGCGACCGCGTCATCTGGATGCTGCCGATGGCGCATCACTTCGCCGTCTCGCTGCTGCTCTACCTGCGCCACGGCGCCGCCACCGTCCTGCCCGCCTCCCACCTTGGCGAGGACGTTATTGCCGCCCTGCGAGCCCATCGCGGCACGGTGCTCTATGCCGCCCCCTTCCATCACGCCATGCTCGCCGGGACGGCCGGCGCCGGTCCGGTGCCCAGCCTGCGACTGGCGGTCTCCACCGCCGCCCCCCTGCCCTCCGCCACCGCCGAGGCCTTCCAACGCACCTTCGGCCTGCCCCTGCGCCAGGCCTTGGGCATCATCGAATGCGGCCTGCCCCTTCTCAACACGCGCTGGCCGGAGAAGACCGACAGTGTTGGCGCGCCCCAGCCGGGATTTGAGATCGAGCTGCGCGACGAGTCCGGTCGACCGGTGGCCGACGGCGACACGGGTGAAGTCTGTCTGCGCGGACCGGGTTTCACCGACGCCTACCTGAGTCCGTGGACCCCGCGCGAGTCATTGCTTGAGGACGGCTGGTTCCGCACCGGCGATCTCGCCCGCCGCGACAGCGACGGCGCCGTCTATCTGCTGGGACGCCGCCACAGCGTGCTCAATGTTGGTGGCATGAAGTGTTTTCCCGAGGAGATCGAGGCCTGCCTGCTGGAGCATCCCGACATCCGCGAGGCACGGGTCACCGGCCTGCCGCATCCGGGCTTCGGCCAGGTGCCCGCCGCCGAGATCGTCCCGAAGGATGCAACCACCCCGCCCACCCTGCGGTCCTTGGCCGAGCACTGCCGCGCCCGCCTGTCCGCCCACAAGGTACCGGTGCGTTTTGTGGTTGTCGCAGACCTGCCCAGGACCGCCAGCGGCAAGCCCGACCGCACGCGACCGCTGGCCGAGGCGGGTGTTGCGCCAGTGGCTTCGACGGGTTAATCTGGTTGGGCGTATGGAAACCGACACCCCGCCTCCAGACGGCGCCCCGGAAACTTCCGTGGTGGTTCCCCCGAAGGAAGAACGCACGATGGCCATGCTCTGCCACCTGCTCGCCCTCGCAGGTTTCATGTTTCAGGTTCCAGGCGGCACCATCATCGGCCCGCTCATCCTCTGGGCGATCAAGAAGGACAGCATGCCCTTCGTCAACGACCAGGGCAAGGAGGCGATCAACTTCAACATCACGATCAGCATCATCGCCCTGCTTTGCTTTCTGACTTGGTGGCTGATCCTGCCCATGCTGCTGCTCATCGGCGTCGCCATCGCCGCGGTTGTCCTCATCATCATCGCCGCAATCCAGACCAGCGAAGGGAAGGCTTATCGCTACCCCTACATCCTGCGCTTGGTGAAATAACCCGGCTCACGCCTTCACCGCCATGCCCGACTCCGACAACGAACGTTCCCCTTGGAACGTGCTGCGCGCGTTGTCCGACCTCGTGCTCGACTTCTCCTTCCGCGAGTTCGTCACGCCGCGACTGATCCGCGTGCTCTGCGCGATCAGTTTCGTCAGCGCCCTGCTCGCCGCCCTCGCCTGGATGTTCAGCGGCTTCAGCGTCGGCCTGCTCTACGGCCTCTTCACCCTGATCACCGGCCCGCTCGCCTTCGTCCTCTACGTGCTCGCCGCACGGGTCGCCGTCGAACTCATCCTCGCCGTCTTCATCATCGCCGAACGCGCGCGACGGGAGTGAGAGTTTCGTTCCGCTTCAGGGAATGGCGTGCCATTCGAAGCCGGGCGGGAGAAGATCAGCCCGTCCTTCGCTCGTTGAGCTTCGGAGGGCATTCATCGCCGCTGAGACGGCGAAAAATGGCGGAAGGGGTGGGATTCGAACCCACGGTGAGGTTGCCCCCACGTCTGATTTCGAGTCAGATACTTTAGACCACTCAGCCACCCTTCCGTGAGCCCGTAACATAACGACTCCGTGAACCTTGGCAAGTGCGGGCTGAAAATGTCCTCCAGGTCAGCACCCCGCAGAGATGATGCGGTCAGTGCCCGCATCTGCAGGGCCGCGCTCCCTGATCACCCCTCGTTCAATCGGACCGGGGTCAGTTCCACGCTGACCTCGCCCTCACCGATCCAGAGCCCGCCATCCTGGAGGGTGACTTGCAAGTTCATCGAGCGTTGGGCCAGCTCACCCAGTGCCTGAACCTGATCGGCGGGGAACTGCCAGACTTCCAGGTTGGGGAGTCGGCCGAGCCGACCCGCCACCGAGGCCCACCAGGCCGGGGCGGTGGTGGCATAGGCGTAAACCGTCACCCGGCGCGCACGGGCGCATGCACGCGTGAGGCGTTTTTCCTCGGGTTGGCCGAGCTCGATCCAGTGCAGCAGCAGACCCGTCAGGTCGCGGCGGCTCAGGGCCGGCGCATCTGCCTCCCAGAGATCCTTGTCGAACTCCAGCGCACCGTCACTGGGATCGGCCGGGGCGTTCAGCACGAAGGCGAGCAGTCGGACCATCATCCGCTCCTCGGTCTCCGACGGGTGTCGCGCCAGGGTCAGCGTGTGATCGCTGTACTGGTTGCGGTCGAGGTCGGAAAACGACACAGCGGCGCGATGGATGGTTGCCTTGAGGGCCATGCCCGCTTCTACGCCGCGGCCGGTGTCCGGGCAAGGCACAAAAAAGTCCGTGCGCGGCCGGCTCGGAAGGTTTATTCATGGGACGTGAACCGGAATCCGTCGGCCCCGACCCTGCTTGCCCTGCGACTTACGCTAGGGTAGGCGGCCCGTGTTTCCTCGCCCTGCCCCGCCGCCACGTCGCGGCTCCCCCTTCCGGCTCCAGGAACCTTTTTCCTGGCCGAACGCCAAGTTTCACCTTTGTTCCCTTTCGTCCCATGTTGAAGAATCCCGCCACGAAATACCGGCCCTTCCCGCCGGTCGATCTGCCCAACCGCCAATGGCCAACGCGCCATCTCACCCGGGCTCCGGCCTGGTGCAGCGTCGACCTCCGCGATGGCAACCAGGCTCTGGCCGTGCCGATGAACGTCTCGCAAAAGCTGGAGATGTTCGACGCCCTGGTGAAGTGCGGTTTCAAGGAAATCGAGGTTGGTTTCCCGGCCGCCTCGAACACGGAGTTCAGCTTCAACCGCCGCCTCATCGAGGAGAAACGCATCCCCGATGACGTGACGATCCAGTGCCTGGTGCAGGCGCGCGAGGACCTGATCGAGAAGACCGTGCAGTCGCTGCTGGGCGCCCGCCGGGTCATCATCCACATGTACAATTCGACCTCGCCGGCGCAGCGCAGATACGTCTTCGGCAAGTCGAAGGAAGAGATCATCGAGATCGCCGTCAAGGGCGCGCAGATGATCCGCGACCGCATTCACCGCCTGGAGGAGGGTGGCACCGAGGTTGTGCTGCAATACTCCCCCGAGAGCTTCAGCGCCACCGAGGTCGAATTCGCCAAGGAGATCAGCGAGGCGGTGATGGACGTCTGGCAGCCGACCCCGGAACGCAGGATGATCCTCAACCTGCCCGACACCGTCGAGGTGGCCATGCCCAACGTTTATGCCGACCAGATCGAGTGGATCTGCACGCACATCCGCAACCGCGACAGCCTGATCATCAGCCTGCACACCCACAACGACCGCGGCACCGGCACCGCCGCCACCGAGCTCGGCCTGCTGGCCGGCGCCGACCGCGTCGAGGGCACGCTGTTTGGCAACGGCGAGCGCACCGGCAACCTCGACATCGTCCAGGTGGCGATGAACCTGTACATGCACGGCATGGATCCCGGTCTGGACTTCTCCGACATGAACGGCCTGATCGCCATGTACGAGCGCACCACCGGCATGACCGTGCCGCCGCGCCAGCCCTACGCCGGCGAGCTTGTCTTCACCGCGTTCAGCGGCAGCCATCAGGACGCCATCAAGAAGGGCCTGGCCGGCTACGAGACGCACCACGGCATCTGGGACGTGCCCTACCTGACAATCGACCCGCATGACATCAACCGCGAGTATCGCGAGGTCATCCGCGTCAACAGCCAGAGCGGCAAGGGCGGGGTCGCCTACCTGCTCGAGAGCGAGTTCGGCATCGAGTTGCCCAAGGACATGCAGCGCGAGTTCGGCCCGATCGCCAACGACATCGTCGACAACCTTGGCCGCGAAGTCACCGCCGCGGAGTTGAAGGCCATGTTCTGGAAGGAATACATCGAGCGGCGAACACCCTTCAGCCTGCACCACTTCCACGCCGACGGCGTCGACGGCGTCTTCACCTGCCGCTGCAGCCTCGTGCGTGACGGTCGTGAAATGGCGGTCACCGGCACCGGCAACGGCCCCATCGCCGCCTTCGTCAACGCCCTGGTCCGGGATGCCGGCGTGCCGGCCTTCGAGGTCAGCAGCTACCGCGAGCAAAGTCTCGGCGAAGGCACCGAAGCAAGCGCCCTGGCCTGCATCCAGATCAAAAGCGGCGGCCGCCCGGTGTGGGGCGCCGGGGTCGACACCAACATCGAACTCGCCTCGATCCAGGCGGTGCTCAGTGCGGTGAATCGTGCCGGGTTTTGAGATTGGCGAATCGGACTGCGCACCACCATCGGGTTCCGGCCGCGTGCCGCCGCCCGCGCGTTGGACACGCCCTGCGCTTGCCGGCGGCCCAAAACCGCTGCATGCGTGGGGTTCCATGCCCGCCCGCCGCCCCACCACCCGACGCCCCGTGAAAACCCGCTCCACCGCCCTGGAGGCGCCGCCCCTGCAGGCGCAGGTGCGCACCCTGGCCAACGGCCTGGAAGTGCTGGTGCGCGAAGATCGCGAACACCCGCTGGTGAGCGTTCAGCTCTGGGTCAAGGCCGGCAGCCTGCACGAGGGGGAATGGACCGGTGCCGGCCTGGCGCACTGCCTGGAACACATGCTCTTCAAGGGCACCTGGAAGCGAAGCGCCGCCGAGATTTCCCAGCACATCCAGCAACTCGGCGGCTACGTGAACGCCTACACGACCTTCAACCGCACGGTCTATTACATCGACGGCCTCGCCGCCCATGCCGAGGACTATCTGGAGATCCTCGCCGACATGGCCCGGCACTCAAAGCTCGATGCCGCCGATCTGGAGAAGGAGCAGGAGGTCATCCGCCGCGAGATGGCCATGTATGACGACGACCCGGGATCGGTCGTCCAGGATCTGCTGCAAAGCACCGCCTTCCGCCAGCACCCGCTGCGCCAGCCGGTCATCGGTCATCGCGCGGTCTTCGACCAGGTGCGCCAGCCCGACCTCGCCGCCTTCCATCGTCGGCAATACGTGCCGAACAACTGCTTTGTCGTCATCACCGGCGCCATCGATCCGCAGGACGCCCTGGCCGCCGTCGAACGCCAGTTCGGTGAATGGCAGCGCGCGCCCTACGAAACGCCGCGACCGCCCGCTGAACCGGCCCAGCGCGGCCTCCGCGAGGCGCGCCGCAACTTCGCCACGGAACTGACACGCGTCATGCTCGGCTGGCAGGTTCCCGGTGAGGGTCACGAGGACAAGCCGGCCCTCGACGTGCTTGCCTTCCTGCTCGGTGCCGGACGCAGCTCGCGCTTTTACCAGGAACTGCGCGAGAAACGGGGCATCGCCCACTGGGTCTGGGCCGGCACCTGGGGCGCCCAGGAATGCGGCCTGTTCGCCGCCGAGGCGGAATGCGATCCCAAGGACGAGGCCGCCTGCCGCGATGCCCTGCTCCAGGTAGTGGAACAGATGCGCCGTCGCGGCCCGGCCGCCGCCGAACTCGCCAAGGCCGTGCGCGCCACGGTCGGTGGCCAGTTGCGCAGCCTGAGCACGACCAAGGGCCAGGCCGCCTCCCTCGGCCATGGCTGGCTCGCCGCCGGCAGCCTGGAACACGCCCGCCACTATCTCGAAGCCGTGCGCGCGCTCACCCCGGCGCGCATCCGCGAAGTTGCCCAGCGCCACCTGACGCCCACCGGTCTGACCGCCGCGATCGTCGGTCCGGAGGTCGAAACCGCCGGTGCCTCGGCGGCGGCGGCCATCGGCGGCGGCGACGTCGAACGCCATGTCCTGCCCAATGGCCTGACCCTGCTGGTACGCGAGAATCCACGCCTGCCGCTCGTCTCGATCCGCGCCGGCTTCCTTGCCGGAGTGCCCGCCGAGACCGAGGCAAATGCCGGAGTCACCCTGCTGTCCGCCGGCCTGCTGCTCAAGGGCACCAGGAAACGCCCGGCGGCACGCATCGCCGCCGAACTGGAAAACCTCGGCGGCAGCCTGCACTGCAGCGCCGATGCCCATCGCTATGTTCTCGGCGCCGACGTCATGCGCGGCGATGAATCGCTCGCCGTCGAACTGCTCGCCGACCTCGCCCGCCAGGCCACCCTGCCCGCCGCCGGCCTCGCCGAGGTGAAGAAACGCCAGTTGGCCGGCCTGCAGGAGGAACTGGAGGACCCGCTCACCGTCGCCCTGCGCCGCGCCCGCCGCGAAATCTTCGCCGGACTGCCCTTTGCGCGCACCGCCCTGGGCAGCGAAAAATCCATTCGTGCCGTTCAGGTGGCCGACTGCCGCGCCATGCTGCAAGCCTCACTGACCGGCGCCAACGGCGTCATCAGCATCGACGGCGACGTCCGCGCCGCGGACATTCGCCGGCTCGTGCAGGCCCACTTCGGCAAGCTGCCACGAGGCAGCCGCCGACCAGTGCACCTCCCGGTCGCCACCGTGAAAAAGGCCGCCGGCAAACCCGGTCGCTGGCGGCAGAGCCTCGACAAGGAGCAGGCCGTGCTGGTCATCGGTTTCCGCACGCCCGGACTGCACGATCCCGCCACCCAGGCCCTCACCCTGATCGACGAGGCCTGCAGTGACATGGGCAGCCGCCTGTTCAACCGCCTGCGCGAAGAACTCGGCCTGGCCTACTATGTCGGTGCCCAGCACTTTGGAGCGCTCGGCGCCGGCGCCTTCTACTTCTACATCGGCACCGATGCCGCCAAGCTCGATCTCGCCCGCGACGAGATGCTGCGCCAGATCGCCGACCTGGCCCGCCGCGGGCTCAGCGCCGCCGAGATCAACCGCGCCAAGACCGCCTGGAAATCCTCCTGGCTGCGCGCCCAGCAGGGCAACGCCGCGCGTGCCGACGCTCTCGGCTGGAACGAACTCAACGGCCTCGGCCACGACCACTTCCAGAAACTGCCGGGCCTGATCGACGCCGTCAGCGCGGCGGACATCCGCGCGGCGGCGAAAACCTGGTTTGGCAAGGACAAGGCCTTCCTGGTCGAGGTCGTGCCGGAGCCGGCCGCCTGACGCGGCCGGCGAGTTCCGTCACGGCGCCGCCTTGAGCGGCGAATCGGCGGCGAGCGTGAAAGCCTCGCCCTTCTTGTGGTGGCTGAGCAGAAAGGCGGTCACCTCGACGACGCGCTGGATGCCCAGTTGCGGCTCCCAGGGCGGCATGCCCTTGGTCAGATCCGGTGCGCCCTTGCGAACGATCTTGAGTATCTGGGTCGGGCTGGCGCCGTGCTTCCATTCGGTGTCATTGAGCGGAAGGCCGGGCAGTTTGGCACCGGCGAGATGTGCGCTCAGGTCCGGGGCATGGCAGGCGACGCAGGTGGTGCTGTAGGTGGCCTTGCCGGCATCGACGACCTTGGGGTCGAGCGACATCGCCCAGAGCTTGTCGTCGTCGAGCGCGGCCAGTTCCTTGTTGCGGTGTTCCTCGACGGCGGCGATGGCCTTCTGGATCGTTTCGACGTCGGAATCACCGCGACCCAGCTGATAATAGGCGACCCAGGCGATGACGAACCACACGATGGTGATGTACCAGGTGAAGAGCCACCAGTTCGGCAGTTTCTGGTCGTATTCCTGGATGCCATCATAGACGTGCTCTCGCAGGACGGGACCGTTGTCGGGTTGGTTTTTGGCGGACATGGCCTTCAGTTCAGACTTTTCACGTTTCCCTCATTCCTCCTCGAGCGGCAGGCGCGCCATGTGGTCGGCGCGTTCGCGACGCAGGGTGAAGGCGCGGACCACAAAGGAGAGGAAGACCAGCGCGGTGACGCCGAAGGCCAGGTAGGGCACCCAGTCGGCCCAGTTTTCGTACAGGACGCGTTTGTACATCGGCGGGAGGACTCAGGGGTTCTGACTGACGGTTTTGCGATGACTGTCCGGCAGGGCCGGCTGCAGCGGGAAGGGCACGCCATGCGGCGTGAGCTTGCGCTCGACCTCGGGGGTGTCGAACTTGCCGAGCTTCTGGAGGTAGGCGATGAGGGCGACGATCTGGGTGTCGGGCGCGGCCACCTTGCCCTGGGCCTTGAGTTCCTCGGCGATCTTCACCGCCTGCTCGAGCGCCTGCATCTTGATCTCGTCGGCGGTCATGGCCGGGTAGGGCACGCCAAGCCGGGTCATGACGGCGATCTTCCTGAGCAGGCTCTTCTGGTCGAACTTGTCCGTGAACAGGTGCGGGTAGGAGGGCATGTTCGAGCCGACCGAGGTCGAGCGCGGCTCCATCATGTGGTCGTAGTGCCAGCTGTGCGGGTATTTGCCGCCAAGGCGGGCGAGGTCGGGCCCGGTGCGCTTCGAACCCCACTGGAAGGGATGATCGTAGATGCTCTCGCCCAGCCGGGAGTAGTCGCCATAGCGAAGCACATCCGGCAGCATTGTGCGGATCATCTGACTGTGGCAGTTGTAGCAGCCCTCGCTGACGTAGAGGTCGCGGCCGGCGAGCTCGAGCGGTGTGTAGACCTGCTGGATGCGATCCTCGACATTCTTGGCGCGGTTGACGGTGACCGTCGGAATGATCTGGATGAGGCCGCCGAGGGCAACGGCGACGAAGGTCAGGACGGTGAACGGCAGCCAGTTGTTGAGCAGGCTGTCATACCATCCCGACCAGCGGCCATGGCCCTCGCGAAACTTTTTCACCGCGATGACACTGAAGAAACCGGCGCAGAGCAAGGCGGCGATGTCGGCCCCGGGGGGCAGGAACAGCCAGGCGAGCACCAGGAACAGGCCGGCGAACATGTAGGCGACCGGATCGTTGAGGAAGGTCTCCCTCATGCCCATCGTGTCCTTGGCACCGCGGTCGATGACGGCGACCTCGCGCGACTCCTCGACCGGCTTGCCCTTGCGCATGGTCATCCATAGGTTCAACGCCATGAGCAGGAAGCCGGCAAGATAAAGGGTGCCGCCAATGATGCGGAATCCCATCATGGCGCGGATCGAGATGAGGGTTTCGATGAAGTTCGGATACACCAGCGCCGTGCCCTGGGCGTTGGTGGCGTTGAGCATCAGGCCCTGCATGATGCCGGACACCCACATGGAGGCGACGTAGATCAGGATGCCGATGGTGGCGATCCAGAAGTGGAAGTTGGCCCAGGCCACCGAGTGCAGGCGAGAGCCATAAAGCTTCGGCGTCAGCCAGTAGAACAGACCGGCCGCCATCAGGCCGTTCCAGCCGAGCGCGCCGGCGTGGACATGGCCGATGGTCCAGTCGGAGTAGTGCGACAGGGCGTTCACCGCGCGGATCGACAGCAGCGGCCCCTCAAAGGTCGACATGCCGTAGAAGGTGACGGCGGCGATGTAGAACTTCACGACCGGGTCGGTGCGCAGCTTGTCCCAAGCGCCGCGCAGGGTCAGCAGGCCGTTGAGCATGCCCCCCCAGCTCGGAGCCCAAAGCATCAGGCTGAAGAACATGCCGAGCATCTGCAGCCACTTCGGCAGGGCGGTGTTGAGCAGGTGGTGCGGACCGGCCCAGATGTAGATGAAGACGAGCGACCAGAAGTGGACGATGGACAGCCGGTAGGAATAGACCGGGCGCTCGACCGCCTTCGGCAGGAAGTAATACATGATGCCAAGGATCGGCGTCGTCAGGAAGAAGGCGACGGCGTTGTGGCCGTACCACCACTGGACAAGGGCGTTCTGCACGCCGGCGAAGAGGGTGTAGCTGTGGGTCCAGGAGGTCGGGATCGACAGGTGGTTGACGATGTACAGCATCGCCACGGTGATGATGGTGGCGATGTAGAACCAGAGCGCCACATAGAGGGAGGGCTCGTTGCGCTTGGCCAGGGTCCAGAAGAAGTTCACCGCAAAGACCCCCCAAATGAGGGCGACGGCGACGTTGATCGGCCAAATCAGCTCGGCGTATTCCTGGCCGCGGGTCAGGCCGAGCGGCAGGGTCACCGCGGCGGCAACGATGATCAACTGCCAGCCCCAAAAGTGGACGTTGCTTAGGAAGTCCGAGGCCATGCGCGCCTTGCACAGGCGCTGTGCCGAGTAATAGACGCCGGCGAACATCATGTTGCCGACGAAGGCGAAGATGACCGCGTTGGTGTGGAGCGGACGCAGTCGGCCAAAACTCAGCCAGGAGGCGAGGTTGAGCTCGTGGAAGTTGAGCTGCAGGGCGATGAACACTCCCGCCAGCATGCCGACGGCCCCCCAGAGGATGGAGGCCAGCATGAAACGGCGGACGGTGCGGTCGTCAAAGGTGATGACGGTCTTGGCGGCGGGGGCGGAGGTCATGAGGGAGCGGGAGGCGGGCTTCTCAGCGGCCGGTGGAGTCGTGGCCCGGATCGGTGTCGAGGGGCAGGAGCGCCATCTGTTCGACGGAGCGCCGCTGGCGCTGCGAGCGTTCGGCGAAGAACAACACGGCGAACAGCACGGCAAAGGCCAGGCTCATGAAGATGGTGACGGCGAAAACTTCCATGCGACGCCAACAAAGCGCCTGCAAACCCAACGGCGCCATCCACCCCTTGCTCAAGGCTGCCCGAATCTTGCTTTCGGCGGCAAAAAACGCTGCACATCGTCGCTGCCACCGCGTTATTCTTCCCTTCTCATGATCCGACCGCTCGCGCTCCTGCTCGCCACCGCATCCTACGTCCTGGCCGACGGCCCCAAGGACAACCTCGCCGACAACGTCCGGCCCATCCCGCCGCCCGGCATCGAGGTGCCTGAGGCGGAAGCCACGGCGCTCCAGGCGGAACTTGCCAGCCTGCGTGCCGCCATCGACGAGGCTGCCAAGGCGCAGGCCAAAAATCCGCGCCTCGCCGACCTGCTGCCCGACGTGGAAATCCACCACAAGGCGGTCGACTGGGCCCTGCGCTACGGCGAGGTCCACAAGGCCGGCGAACTGAAGGCAGCCCGAGAAGTGCTTGCCGAGGGCCTCGAGCGCGCCGCCCAACTCAAGGAGGGTCGCGCACCCTGGACTACCCAGAAGGGCCTCGTGGTTCGCGGTTACCGCTCGAAGATTGACGGCTCGGTGCAGCCCTACGGCATGGTCGTGCCAGAGAGCTACAGCGGCGCGCCCGCCCGCCTCGATGTCTGGTGCCACGGCCGCGGAGAAACACTCAGCGAACTGGCCTTCCTCGACCAGCGCCGCAAGCAGGCCGGTCAGATCGCACCCGCCGGCGCCCTCGTCCTGCACCCTTATGGCCGCTACTGCTGCGCCAACAAGCTAGCCGGCGAAATCGATCTCCTTGAAGCCCTCGACCATGCCGCCAAGTTTTACGCCATCGATCAGGATCGCGTGGTGATGCGCGGCTTCAGCATGGGCGGTGCCGCCGCCTGGCAGTTCGCCGTCCACTACGCCGACCGCTGGTGCGCCGCCAACCCCGGCGCCGGCTTCTCGGAGACCCCGGAGTTTCTCAATGTCTTCCAGACCGAGGACGTGTCCTCCGTGCCCGGGTTCCAGCAGACGCTCTGGAAGTGGTACAACGCCACCGACAGCGCCCTGAACCTCTTCCACTGCCCGACGGTCGCCTACAGCGGCGAGATCGACCGCCAGAAGCAGGCGGCCGACATCATGGAAAAGCACCTGCGCGCGGAGGGCATCGACCTGGTTCATGTCATCGGTCCGCAGACCGCCCACAAGATCCACCCAGACTCGCTTGTGGAGATCGAGCGCCGCCTCGCCGAGATCACCGCCGTCGGCCGCGACCGCACGCCCCGTGAAGTCCACTTTGCCACTTGGTTCCTGCGCTACCACCGCATGCACTGGGTCCAGCTCGACGCCCTCGAGAAGCAGTGGCAGCGCACGCGCGTGCACGCCGAGATCACCGGCCCCGCCGAGGTGACGGTCAAGACCCAGAACGTCGTCGCACTGACCCTCGACATGGAGCCCGGCCACTGCCCACTGAGCATGCGCACCGCACCGGAGGTCGTCATCGACGGCACCCGCCTGGATGTCACCCGGCCCAAGTCCGACCGCTCCTGGCGCGTCCATCTGCGCCACAGCAACGGCAAATGGCAGCAGACGCTGCGCGCCCATGAGCCCGACGTGCTGGCAAAAAAACACGGCCTTTCCGGCCCCATCGATGATGCCTTCCTCGAGAGTTTTCTCTTTGTCCGCCCGACCGGCAAGGCCATGCACGAAAAAACCGGCACCTGGGCCGCCGCCGAGCTGGAACGCGCGGTTTTCGAATGGCGCCGCCAGTTCCGCGGCGACGCCCCGGTGAAGGCCGACACCGAGATCGGCGACGCCGACATCGCCTCCAGCAACCTCGTGCTCTGGGGCGACCCCCAGAGCAATGCCGTGCTGAAGAAGATCGTTGCCAAGCTGCCGATTGAGTGGACGTCGGAAAAGCTGGTCGCCAACGGCAAGACCTACGACGCCGCCAGCCATGCGCCCGTGCTGGTCTTCCCCAACCCGCTCAATCCGGAGAAGTATGTCGTGATCAACAGTTCCTTCACCTACCGCGAGTATGACTACCTGAACAATGCCCGCCAGGTGCCCAAGCTGCCGGACTGGGCGGTGATCGACCTGGCACAGCCAAGGACCAGCCAGGCCCCCGGCGGCATTGCCGACGCCGGCTTCTTCGACGAAGCCTGGTCGTGGCGGAAGGACAAGGGCCGCTGAACGGCCACCATCCAAGCGGCATCGCGCCGCGTATCCCGAAAGTGCGCCGTTCCATGCCCCTGCTTGCCGCCTTCTTTTCCAGTCTCTTCGGCGCCGCCCAGGCGGGTCCCGGAGAGAGGGTCGATCGTCCGGCACCGGAGGTCACCGGGCTCAACCAGGACGGCCGGGAGGTGCGTTTCGCCGAAGTGTATGCCAGGGGACCGACGGTGGTGTTTTTCTATCCCAAGGCCAACACTCCCGGCTGCACGGCCCAGGCCTGCTCGCTGCGGGACGCCTTTGCCGAACTCCAAAAGCAGGGCGTGCAGGTGCTGGGGGTCTCGACCGACGGCACCGCCGCCCAGCAGAAGTTCAAGACTCAGCACCGCCTGCCCTACGACCTCATTGCCGATCCCGACGGCAAGATCCTCGCCGCCTTTGGCGTCGGCAAGGTGCTTGGTTTGCTTCCCTTCGCCTCCCGCCAATGTTTCCTGATCAAGAGCGGCCGCGTCGTCTGGCATGACGCCAGCGCCTCGACTGACACCCAGGCCGATGACATCCGGCGGGTGCTGATCGAGGGGCAGTGATCCCTGCGCGTCGATCAGCCTTCTGTAGACGCGGGCAATGACCGCGTGGTTCCCTGTGGGTCAATGCCCCACACTACAACAGCCAATCCCTGCGGGCCGATGCACCTCACTTACCCTCACAAAAGGCTGTTCAGGATTCGCGTCACCTGCTAGGCATGCAGGCTCCAACGCGTATTTTCCCCTCCATGAATCGCCGCCATTTCCTCGCCAGCAGCCTCGGTTTCGCCGCCGCCTCCCCCCTTGCCGCCATCGGCCCGATTCAGCGTGCCGGCAAAAGCCGCATGCAGCTCGGCATCGCCGCCTACAGTTTCCGTGACTTCTTCCAGTGGAGCCGGGGCAAGGAGCAGAAGGTCGAGGGACGCAAGCCCTGGAGCATCCTCGATTTCATCGACTGGTGCGCCGACCACAATGTGCCGGGTGCCGAGGTGACCAGCTATTTCTTCCCGCCCGATGTCGACGAGGCCTTTCTGCTTGAGGTGCGCCGCCATGCCTACCTGCGTGGTGTCCAACTGGCCGGCACTGCTGTCGGCAACAATTTCGCCCTGCCCAAGGGCCCTGAACTCGACGCGCAGATCGCCGACGTGAAGAAGTGGATCGATCACGCCGCCGTGATGGGGGCGCCACACATCCGCGTCTTTGCCGGCCCCGCGTCGAAAAAGCTGTCCATCGAGGAAGCCGTCGCCAACTGCACGGCCGCCTATCAGGAATGCCTGGATCATGCCGGCAAGAAGGGCGTCTTCCTCGGCCTGGAAAACCATGGCGGCATCGTCGCCGAACCGGAGAATTTGGTGAAGATGGTCCGCGCCGCCAACAGCCCCTGGGCCGGCATCAATTTCGACAGCGGGAACTTCCACACCGAGGATCCCTATGGTGACCTCGCCAAAATCGCCCCCTACGCGATCAATGTGCAACTGAAGATGGTCATGCGGGCCAAGGGGGTCGAGCGCAACGATCCCGGTGAACCGACCGACATCCCCCGCGTGCTGAAGATCCTGCGCGAAGCGAATTACCAGGGATGGTTCACCCTCGAGTTCGAGGAGAAGAAGGATCCGTTCACCACGATTCCCGGCATTCTTGAAACGCTGCGCCCGCTGCTGGCCTGACACTCCCGAAGGTGATGAAAGCCTGGTTGCTGCTGCCCTTCTGCCTGTCGGCTGTTCTTCACGGTGAACTCACCGAGGAACAGCGCCGCGTCCCTCTGGAACAGGCGCCCACCGACCCTGCAGCAACGAAGATTGTGCTTCTGGCCGGCGCCCCCAGCAACCGCCCCGGCCAGCACGAATACTTCGCCGGCTGCGCCTTGTTGATGAACTGGCTCAAGAGCGTGCCCGGCGTCGCCCCGGTGATGGTCGCCGAGGGCTGGCCAAAGGACGAATCGATCCTGGACGACGCCCGCGCGGTGCTGCTGTTCATGGATGGCGGGGCCAAGCTGCCCTTCCTCGAACCCGCACGACTCGCCCGTCTGCGCGCGCTGGCCGACGCAGGCACCGGCCTGGCCGTGCTGCATCAGGCCGTCGATTGTCCGCCGGAGCTGGCGGGAGACTTCAAGAACTGGTTCGGCGCGGTCTTCCAGAGCGACATTGGCTGCCGTGGTCACTGGGATGTGCGCTTTGAGGCCATTCCCAACCACGACATCACCCGCGGCCTGGTTCCCTTCGAGCTGCCCAAGGACGGCTGGCTATACAACCTGCACTTCGCCAACTCCGGCATCACCCCCCTGCTCACCTGCCAGATGCCGGACAGCAGTCGCAAGACCGCCGACGCCAAGGCCCACAGTGGCCGCGAGGAAGTCGTCGCCTGGGCCTACGAACGACCGAACGGCGGCCGC
>JAUREI010000212.1 GCA_030827515.1 Prosthecobacter sp.
GCAAAAACAACCGCCCTTAAGCGCTTCGTTTCCACTTTCACGACCACCCCTGTTTCGGTGGCGGACGAGAAGACTAGCAGTACCCCCACTCCCCGCAACTGCTTTTTCTCTCTTTTCTCACTTTTTTCAACCCCATGGGGCCGGATGCCCCTCCTCCACACCCACGCCCCAACCCCGCCGCCTAACAAAAAATACAGCCCAATCAGCTCCCCTAACCAAACCTGCCTTCGCAAAGGCGGGTTCAGCGCCCGGCCGCCGCCAGACGCTCGATCCACTTGCCCAGTTCAGGACGACGGAAATCGCGCAGGCGCGCGAGAAGTTCCCCGGGGCTTGCGCCCACCAGCAGGCAGTCGCGATGCCCGCCGAGCAGAAAGCCGGCGTCGCGAACACCGTCGAGGAAATCGAGCAGAGGGTCGAAGAAGCCCCCGGCGTTGAGCAGGCCCACCGGCTTCTCGTGAAACCCGAGCTGCAGCCAGGTCAGGGTCTCAAAAAGTTCGTCCATCGTGCCATAGCCGCCTGGCAGCGCGATGAAGGCGTCGCTCAGGTCCACCATGAGTTGTTTGCGCTCATGCATGGAACCCACCACGTGCAACTCGGTCACGCCGGTGTGGCCAAGCTCCTTGTCCATGAGAGACTGCGGAATGACGCCAATGACCTCGCCACCGGCGGCCAGGGCGGCATCGGCCACCGCCCCCATCAGGCCGACGCGGCCACCGCCATAGACGATGCCAATGCCAGCGCGCGCGAGGCAGTCGGCCATCCCGGCCGCCGCCGCCGCCAGGGTCGGATCCTGGCCGCTGCTGGAACCACAGTAGATGGCGATGCGCATGGACGTGTGGGGCTAGGCCGTGACCTGCTTGCCGGCCTTCCTGGCCGTAGTGATGAAGGCCTCCTGCAAATAGAGCGGCTCCAGCGGACGCGTGGCGGCCTTCGCCACCTGGGCCTCGCTCAGCCCCGCTCCCAAACGGGCGAGGGCAATGGCGTTCGGCCGCGCAAGCCTGACCGATTCCAAGCCGAGCGGCGCGACGGCGTCAAAGGTGAACCAGTCGTCGCCGGCAGCCACCTCGGCGCGCGCCACCTCGGCGTCGAGCAGGCGCAGTTCGCCGACCTCACCCGCGGCGACCCGCGCCACATAAAACAGGCCCCGCCGGGCATCCCCCAACACCCGGCAGGGAGACTCGGTGGCGGTGGCGATGGAGGGCAGGCCGAAAACGGGCCACCCCCGCGCGAGGGCAAGGCCCTGGGCGGCGGCGATGGCGATGCGCACGCCGGTGTAGGAACCCGGACCGGTGCCGACCACAAGACGGGCCGGCCCTTCGCCCAGGCTGTCGAGCGCTTCGGCGAGCGGGACAAACAGGCGGGCATTGTGCGAGCGCTCACTGACAAAGGCGGCTTCATGCAGCACCTCGCCTTCGCGGACGACGGCGAGCACGCCGCGCGGACTGGAGAGATCGAGGGCAAGGACGGCGCTCATTGCGGTCTGCCCTCCTTCACATGCCTGGAGCCGTCCGGCAAGGCCTCGAGAAAAAACCAGCGCGCGTGCGCGGGCAGCAGGTCGGGAAACAAGTCGGCCCACTCCACCACCACGACACCCGGCTCGTCGAGGATGTCATCCCAGCCCGCGGCGAGCACCGCCCCGGGGCGTTCATGGCGATAGAAGTCGAAGTGAAACACCGGCAGTCGCCCGTCGCGATACTCATGGACGAGCGTGAAAGTGGGGCTGGTGACTTCGGCACCGGAGCCAAGGCCGGCGACGATGCCCTTGGCCGCCTGGGTCTTGCCGGCCCCCAGCGGACCGCACAGCGCCACCACGTCGCCGGCAGCCAAAACGGCGCCGAGCGCACGGCCCCATTCCCAGGTTTGCTGAGGTGTCTTCAATGTCATGCGCGAAAATGATCCCAGCCTCCGGCTGTTTGGGTGCGCCGTCCCGGCCGGGGCGTGAGGCGTCCGATGCAGGTGAGCGGCACGCGCGGAAAGGCTCGCCGCCAGGCCGCCAGCGAGGCGGGCCGCACCGTCGGAGCCATGGCCAGCAGCAGTTCATAATCTTCGCCGTCCCCCCAGGCCTGGTCCGGGGTGCAGCCGCTTGCGCGGGGCAGCGAGTCGGGATCGACCGCAAAGCCGAGGCCCGCTCCGCCCGCGAGTCGGGGCAGATCCTTGGCAAGGCCGTCGCTGAGGTCCATCATGGCGCGCACCGGCAGGTGTTCCGCGAGCCAGCGCGCTTCGGCAAGCCGCGGCTGAAAACGCAGGTGCCGGCCCCGGATCGAGCCGCCGAGGCGACCGGTGACAAAGAGCAGGTCGCCGGCGCGCGCGCCGTGACGGCGCACCCAGCCGCGGGCGGGGGCATCGCCACTGAGACTGACCGTGAGGATCAGGCTGTCGCCGCGCGAGGTCTCACCGCCGACAACCGCCACCCCATGGCGGCCGGCCATGGCGTGCAGTCCCCGGTACAAACCAAGGACCCGCTGCAACGGCGTTGTCGGGGGTGCGATGAGGGTGACGAGCGCGTGGCGTGGCGTGGCGGCCATGGCCGCGAAATCGCTCAGCACCCGTGCCATGGCCTTGCGGCCGATCAGGTTGGCGGGCGTCTCGGCGGTGAAGTGCACGCCCTCGACAACCGTGTCGGTCTTCAGCAGCAGATGCCGTCCGGCACGCGGCGGGCGCACGACGGCACAATCATCCCCCGGCCCCTCGATCACATCCTTGCCATGCCAGCGACCGCGCACCAGGCGGCGCACCAGTTCGTCCTCACCGATGTCGGCCAGAGTCTTCATGTGGCGGCCTCCGGGAACAGCAGCAGCAGGGCCAGGCTGGTCAAATTGAAGAGCGCGTGCATGAGCATCGGCACGAGCAGGCTGCCGCTGAGTTCATAGGCGGCGCAGAGCAGCAGGGCGAGCACGGCAAGCGGAAAGAGACTGCCGACATGCAGATGCACCACGGCAAACAGCAGCGCCGAGCAGAGGGCGGCGAACCAGGCGTCGGTGAAGCGCTTGATGACACCGTAGATGAAGCCGCGAAACACGAGTTCCTCGACGAGCGGTGCGACCACGACCGCAGCGATCACGAGGGCGGCGCGGGCGGCGGTGTCGCCTGAATCGCGGAAGGCGCGCACCGCATCCTGAGCCTCGAGATCCGGCCAGAACGACTGCATCCAGGCGTTCACCGCCCAGGCGACACCGTTCACGACCAGCAGCAGCGGCAGCATGAGCAGCAGGGCGTAGGCACCGGCCCGCAACGGGCTCAACCGTCGCACGCCAAACAGTTCAGCGGCATGCAGGCCGCGGATTCTTCCCAAGTAAAAGAGCAGCAGCGCGGCGGCAAGCAGTTGCACGAAGATGCCGCTGGCAACGAGCGGGGCGCTCAGTTCCGGTTCGTCACTCGCGCCACCTCCCGCCTGACGCAGCCCGCCGAGCAGAAGCAGGGACAGCGCCGCAACCACCACGGCATCCGCAGCGACGTAAACGCGGGCATTGACGCGCCCCCCCCAGTTCCAACAGGCGGCGGGACGCAGCTGGCGCAGGATCTTGTAGGCGGCGGCACCGGCCAGCAGAGCCAGCCAGACCAGCAGGGTGACGTCCTTGAGGACGGCGGTTGTCAGCGCGTCCATGGCAGTCAGCGCACCAGCCAGGCCGGCAGATAATACAGCAGGCCGGGCTGCACGGCGCCGGACGGACCACCGGCAAGTTCCACTTTCACGGGGCCGGCGGCACGCGCCGTGGCGAGGCCAAGCAGCGACAGCAGTCCGGGGGACGAGCGATACTTCACCACCCGGGCACCGGGGGCCTTGCCCAGTTCGCGGGCCAGCTCCCAGGCTTCCTCGATGTAGCCGACACGGTCAACCAGTCCTTCCTTGAGGGCCTGGCCGCCCGTGAACACCCGGCCGTCGGCCACCGTGCCGCGCAGCTGCTCCGGCGTCTTGCCGCGGGCCTGGGCGACGACCCCAAGGAAGCGCTCGTACATTTCATTGACCAGGCCCTGGACGTAGGCCGCCTCCTCCTCGCGCATGGGACGCGCGCCACTGAGGGTGTCCTTGAAGGCGCCGCTCGTGAAGGTGCGGGCGCCGAGACCCACCTTGTCAAACAGGCCGTGGTAGCTGAACGACTCCATCATGACACCGATGCTGCCGGTGAGGGTGGTTTCCGAGGCCACAATCCGGGTCGCCCCGCAGGCAACGTAATAGCCGCCGCTCGCGGCGACGGCGTCCATATAGACGACGACCGGCTTCTCCGCCGCGGCCCGCCGCACGGCCGCATAGAGGGTGTCGGAGGCGGTGACTTCGCCGCCGGGCGAATGGATGCGCAGGAGGACCGCCTTGACCTCGTCATCGTGGACAGCCTGTTCCAGCGCCTGCTTGATGAGGTCGAGCCTGGGCAGGGCACCGCCTAGCAGACCGCTGTCGCCGCCGGCGGAAGTGATCAGGCCTTCGAGGTCGATCTGCGCGATCTTGCCGGCTGCGCCCGGCGCGGCGGGCACTTCCAGGCACTCCTCGAGCGGCTCGCGCCCCTCCTCGCCAGGGCCGCCGCTGCCGGCCAGGGCGACCGACTGAATGATGTTGAAGCCGATGCTGACAAGCAGGGCAAGGACGAGCAGGCCTGTGAGGCAACCCATGGCGACGCGGTTCATGGAACAGAATCTAGGTGGATCCGCCCGTCCTGGCAAGGCCGCCGAAGCCGGGTTGGCCATTGATTCATGTGCCAACCGGCATGAAAGTGGCGTTGCTCCCGTTGACGTCCCCGTGCGGCCATGCGAGAACGGCGCTCCCCATGAAATACCTCACCGTCATCCGTCATGCCAAGTCAAGCTGGACCCAGTCCGGCCTGCCCGACCATGACCGGCCGCTGAACGAGCGCGGCCGGCGCGCGGCCCCGGCGGTGGCCTCCTTCCTGCAGCGCACCTACTTTGACGCCGCCCAGGCCCCCGCCCTGCTGCCCGCGCCTGACGCGCTCATCAGCAGCACGGCGCTCCGGGCCGTGGCAACCGCCCAGAGCATGCGCGAGATCTTCGGCCTGCCCGTCTCGGCAATGCGCCTCGACTCGAGCCTGTACCTGGCGAGCGCCCAGCGTCTGCTGGAAGTCGTGCGTGGCCTTGACGAATCCTGGAGGCATGCCGTGCTGTTTGGCCACAATCCCGGCATGCTGGAATTTGCCGAACGCATCCTTGTGCGTGCGCACGTACCGCGGATGCCGACTTGCTCGGCGGTGATTCTGGCCCTGCCCCACGCCTACTGGGGCCTGGCGGACTGGGGCGAAGCCCAACTGGTCGGTTACGTCACCCCGCGCGCGATCGAGCGTCGCTTTCCCGAATTGTACGCGGGC
>JAUREI010000137.1 GCA_030827515.1 Prosthecobacter sp.
ACGCTGGCTGGAAGAGGAACAACTGCCACGCTGGCGGATCTCCGGGTCGCGCCCGGGAAATCATCCGCAGCGGCGTCTGGGTGCGCTGGCGGCCCTGCTCGACGACTGGGATCAGGTGGTCGCGCCCCTGCTTGAGGCGGGTCGCTGGAGTGGCGCTGCTTGGCGCGAAACCTTGCTCGGCCTACACCATGCGTTCTGGTCAAGCCATTATACGCTGACCTCTACGCCGGCACCCTCGCCGCTGGCATTGATCGGCGAATCGCGCGTCTTGGAACTGCTGGCCAATGTCGCCTACCCGCTGCTCGTTCCGGAGCGCACGCGCTTGTGGGCCGAGTACCTGGAGTTGCCGGCCCGGCTCGCCAACCACAAGTTGCAGCGTGCCGCACGACGGCTGTTTGGTTCGGACAAGCCGCCGGCCGGCATCGGGCGGCGGTTGTATCATCAGCAGGGATTGCTGCAGATTTACGAGGACTTCTGCCTTGAGGACGACTCCGGCTGCCGCGACTGCCCCTTCCCTGAACGGCTGGCGCAGTGGGCATGACCCTTCTGCTCCACTCAGGCGATGGGGCAGCGCAGGCGAACCACCGTTGAGCCGGCCTCCGTGGCCAGGCCGATCTCCAGTCCCATCTGCAGGCAGAGCATCGCGGCGATGGTCAGACCCAGACCGACATGGCCGGCCTTGCCGCTCTGGAATGGATCAAAGGCGCGCTCGAGTGGGCCACCGGGAAGTGCGGGGCCGTCGTTTTGAACCCGCAGTTCGACGCATCGGTTCGCCGGCTCATCGGCCTGAAGTTCGCAGATCGTGAGCAGAACGGCTCCACCGTGTTCACGGGCGGCATCCGCCGCGTTGGTCAGCACTTCAATAAGCACTTCCCGAAAGCGCGTCGGATCGACCCGGATTGAGGGCAGTTCGGTCTCCAGTTCAATCTCGAAAGGCACATTCCCGTTGTGGAAGGGTTCCTCCAAAGCTGATTGCATGAGGCGCATGTAGTTGCCTAGGTCGAGTGACTGCAGATGTGGACTCGCGCAGCCAGCGGCACCGCGCACCCTTTCGCCGAGCCTGAGAATGTCGGCGGTGGCCACCTGAATGTGTTCGAGTCCCTCGGCGGTGGACGGGCTGAGGTTGTCATCCATGAGACCAAGACTGCTGAAGCCCTGTATGACACCGAGCAGATTGTTGAGCTTGTGGGTGAAACCGCGCAGCATGTCCTGATGGAAGCTGTCGTTCGGCTGAGAGGCGTACGCGAAGCGGGTGGGGTGAACAAACTGCATGGACACAGATTTTTGAGTATTGCAGGCACGAGACCTCTCTGGCAACGGCTTTTCTCAGGTGGGATCCTGCGATGACCTCGCAAATTCAGGTGGCGATCCCGGCCCGCCCGCGGACAATGAATGGCCCTGAATGGACGTTGCCACCTGGACTCTGGCCACCCTGATCGGCCTGCTGTTCTACACGCAGGCCGGCTATCCACTGCTGATGGCAGTGCTGGCCCGCCTGTGCCCGCGTCCGCTGCGTCAGGATGAGTCGGCGGTTCGGGCGCTCAGCATCGTCCTCTGTGTCCGCAACGCGGGAAGAAGCATCGTCGCACGCCTGAACAACCTGCTCGCCTGCGAATGGGAGGGGGAGTTGGAAATTCTGGTCTACTGTGATGGCTGCTCGGACGACACGGCTCCACAAGCAGCCGCCCTTGCCGATCCGCGGGTGCGGGTCATTGAGGTGGCCGAACCGCGGGGCAAGGCGCTGGCGCTCAACGCGGCGCTCCCGATTTGCCGCCACCCTCACGTTGTTCTCTGCGACGTCCGCCAGCGTTTCGACGCCTCGGCGCTGTGCTTTCTTGCCGCCCCCTTTGCCGATTCGGGGGTCACGGCGGTGAGCGGCAGGCTGGAAATCGCCGCCTCCGCATCTGGTGGAGGCCAGGGGGTCGACCTCTACTGGCGCATCGAGCGCAAGCTGCGCGAGTGGGAGAGTCGTTACGACTCCGTGGTCGGTTGCACTGGGGCGATCTGCGCCATTCGCCGGGACGCCTTTGAGCCGCTCGAGCCTGGCACCCTGCTTGACGATGTCGTCATTCCTATGCGTCTGGCGGCGCGAGGCGGTCGCGTGCTGTATGAACCGAGGGCGCTTGCCTTCGACCCGCAGACGCTTGATCCCGCCAGCGAGCGCGTGCGCAAGCTGCGCACCCTGGTGGGGAACTACCAAATGCTGGCCCGTCATCCCGAATGGCTGCTGCCCTGGCGCCAGCGGCTCTGGTGGCAGCTCATCTCGCACAAGTATCTGCGCCTCGCCATGCCCTGGCTGCTGATTGCCGTGGCAGTGACAACCGTGCTGGCTTCTTCTTCGCCTTGGATTCTGGGTTTCGCCGCCCTCCAGACGGGGTGCTACACCTGCGCAATTCTCGGCCTCTTCCTGCCGCGCCTGCGATTGAAACTCTTCACGATTCCCGCCGGTTTCCTGCTCCTGCAATGGAGCTGTTTGCGCGCCTTCTTCGCCTTTCTGGCGCACCGTCGCGACCTTCGCGCGCTCTGGCCCCCCCGCCCCACCCCATGATTCGCGCCCTCGACCGCTGGCTGCCCTCCTACCTCCTGCGCGATCGCGCCCGTCCGGTTGCCGACTGCAACCGGCCTGTGCATGTCTGTCTTGCCGTTTGCGACCACTTCGAACCCTTCCATCACACCGACCGGGACGGCGCCCTGCGCGCGCTTGCAGACTGGGAGGAACAGTGGCCTCGCCTGGTCGGGGGATTTCGTGACTCCGGCGGCCGCGGTCCGAGGCACACCTTCTTTTATCCCATCGAACAATACGAGGAGGAGGTCATCAGCCGTCTCGCCCGCCTCTGTGCCAACACCGGCAGCGAGGTGGAGGTGCACCTGCATCATGGAGAAGACACGGCGGCGACCCTCACCCGGCAACTTGAACAGGGCATTGAACGGTTCGCGGGGCACGGTCTGTTGTCGCGCGGTGACGGTGGCCGGCCGCGCTATGGTTTCATTCACGGCAACTGGGCGCTGGACCACTCCCATCCGCAGGGGCGGCACTGCGGCGTTGCCGATGAGCTGTCGGTGTTGAGACGCACCGGCTGCTATGCCGACTTCACGCTGCCTTCCGCACCGGACCCTGCGCAAACCCGCACCCTTAACTCCGTCTATTATGCCCGCGAGGATGGACAGCCGCGTTCCCATGAGCGCGGTCGGGCGGTCGAGGTGGGACTCACCGGGGCGCTTGCCGATGCTGACGACCAGTTGCTGCTGGTTCAGGGGCCGCTTGGCCTCAATTGGCGGCGACGCAAATGGGGGGTGCTACCGAGGCTGGAAAACGCCGACCTGACCGGTGCCAATCCGCCGTCGTTGGGACGGTTCCGATTGTGGATGAAATTGGCGCCGTTCGTGCGCGGCGGTCCGCCCTGGATCTTCATCAAACTGCACACGCATGGCGGCATTCCGCGCAATTACCGGAGCCTGCTGGGTGAACCGGCGCGCGCGTTTCATCGCGATCTCGCCGCTGCCGCCGCCGCTGACCCTCGGCTGCGTTTTCATTATGTGACGGCGCGAGAGATGGTCAATCTGGTGCACGCCGCCGAGGCGGGAATGGACGGTGATCCATGTCCGTGGCGGGACTTTCGCCTGCCCCCGCCACCTTGCGCCATCAGGCCGTCTGGGGAAGACCCAGATCGATCGGCGTCGGTGCCTGCACGAGACTGAGCTGCTCGATCTGGCGCAGGGCTTCGGCGCCATGGCGGCAGGCGCCGCCGTGCAGGACCGTGCGGACGGTGTCGAGCAGGATGAAGAAGTCGAGCATCATCGACATGTGCTTCATGTAGTAGAGGTCGTATTCGAGCTTGCGCCGTGTGTCCTCCACCGAGGCCCCATAGGGGTAGCAGACCTGGGCCCAACCGGTCAGACCGGGCTGGACGAGCAGGCGTTCCTCGTAAAACGGGATTTCGCGGGCGAGTTGGGCCACGAATTCCGGACGTTCCGGACGTGGTCCGATGAAACTCATGTCTCCCATGAGGACATTCCAGAGCTGTGGGATCTCGTCGATTCGGAAGGTGCGTAGCAGGCCGCCAACCGGTGTCAGGCGCGGGGCCTTGCGGCCGGCGGCCCACTGGGCACCATTTGCCTCGGCGTCGACGCGCATGGTGCGCAGCTTGTTCACGCGAATGGTGCGCCCATGCCGGCCGCTGCGGACCTGGGAATAGAAGATTGGGCCCTTCGAGGTCAGGCGGACCAGCGCAATGCCCACAAGCAGGGCAGGGAACAGCAGCAGGCCAAAGAACAGCGAGAAGAGAACATCCGCGAGGCGCTTGAGCTTGCGGACATAACCGCGCCGCGGCAGGGCGCTCGCATGCACCAGCCACTCGACATTGACCAGGCTCAGAGGCACAGCGCCGTAGGCCTCCTCAATGACATCGGTGAGGCGCGACACCTGATGACCGGAGAAACACACCCGGCGCAGAGTTGCTGACATGTCCGGATGACGCAGGTGGGATTCTGCGCAGATCAGGGCGTCAATCTGCAGCCTCTCCATGTTTTTTACGATCTCCGTGCAGGTGCCAATGTGAAGGTCGGCCAATTTGCCGGCAAGGGGTTTCGGGCTGAAATAGCCCACGACCTCGGTTTGCGGAGGCTTCACACCATGCAGGATTTTCAGGGACAGTTCGTCGCGGGGGTCGCTGATGACCAGGGCCATCCGTCGGCGGACCTCCAGGCCGCGCCGCACGAGGAAGCTGTGGTGGGTGATGAGCAGCCCGAGGCCGATGGGCATCTGCAGGGCGAGAACACCGCGACCGAGGCGGGAGGAAAAGTTGAGCGAGCCGACCGCCAGCAAGACGATGACGCAGGTGAAGAAGGCGACGCAAAGAAGGGAGACGCGTTCACGCTTGCGCAGGGGGTTGCCTTGAAGGGAGTAAAGGCCGAAGATGTAAATCATCGCCGGAAGGACAAGCGAGGCGGCGGCAATCGCCGACCAGTAACGCATGATGCCGTCAGGCCACAAGTCCTGAAAACGGATCACGGAAGCAACCCAAACCGAACCGAACACGATCAGGGAGTCGATCGCAAATTGAGTGCGGATGGTCAGCCAGCGCTGTGTGCTCGGGAGAGAGGTACTCATGCGGTGGATGCGCATTATAAGATAGCAGCAAGTTCCCAACCATGCAAGAAGAATGGTTCGGGGTGTCGCGTTGACCGTCCCAGTCGATCATGCTATGAAGAGCAGCCGCCTGCCGCCCGCGCACTGATCCCATGAAAGACCTTGTTGAAAACCGTCGCCACATCAACCTGGCGGGCAAGTTGCGGCTGGCCATGCTGATTCTTCGTGAGAATGGCCTGCTTTGGTGCTTCGCCTTTGCGGTTTATTACACCTGCAGTTCGCTGGCCCGGCGGGCCTTTGACCTGATGGACCGTCTGCGCCGTGAGAAGGGGATTCCCGGCATGAACAGTCGCGCGCTCAACAAGGCAATCTGGGAGGCTTGGGACTGGAGTGCCGGCGGTGAGGAGTGGAGTCCTTCCGAGGAGTGGAAGCAGGCGGTGCTTCAGGATGTCCTGGATCGTCACATTCCGACTGGTGCCGACGTTCTTGAAATTGGACCCGGCGGTGGCCGCTGGAGCGGCCGTCTCATCGATCGTGCCGGCAGTTTCCTCGGCGTCGACATCTCTGAATCCTGTGTCGAGGTCTGCCGGGGCAAGTTTGGCGACCGACCCGGAGTTGTCTTCCAGGTAGGGTCCGGCTGCGATCTCAAGGGCGTGCCGGACGCCTCCATCGGGGCCCTCTGGAGTTTCGATGTCTTTGTTCACATCAACGAGGCTGAGGTGGCTGCCTACGCTGATGAGTTCCGCCGCGTGTTCAAGCCCGGCGGAGTCGGGGTTCTCCATCACGGCAGCGTCGGCGGCGCCCTCGGCGGCTGGCGCAGCAATCTGACCCATGAGCGCCTGATGGAACTTTTGCGTGAGCGGGGATTTGAAATCGTCGCCTCCTTCAAGGAGTGGACATCCCAGGACGGCCGCACCCATCAGGCCGGCCTGTACGAGGACGTCATCACCGTCTTCACCCTGCCGGCACGATGAGTGACTCTGTCCAACCGCGCAGCCCCGAGGCCCTGCGTCACCACTACGAGGTCGAACGCGAACTGGCCGCACGCCTGAGGGCTTCAACCCGCGCCGAGCGCACCAGCCTGTTCGGCCTCTTGTACGGCGAACTGTTCGAGCGCGTGCCCGATCATCCCCGTCACACCCGCAAGGGATCCGAGGCCGCCCGCCGTCGCGGCGTTCAGGCCCAGATGCGTCTGCTGCAGGGCACACTCCAACCCGGTCAGGTGCTGGTGGAGTTTGCCCCCGGTGACGGCTGGCTGTCCAATGCCGCAGCCGCGACCGCTTCCGAGGTGTATTCCATCGACATCTCTGATCAGCGCGACCTGTCCACTCCGCCGCTCGCAAACGTCCACCACCGGGTCTACGACGGCTACCACGTCGACCTCCCCGACGCCTGCGCCGACGTGGTCTTCAGCTATCAGTTCCTTGAACATCTGCATCCGGATGACGTGGCACCGCATTTCGAGGTGGTGAACCGCCTGCTCAAGCCGGGTGGCTGTTACGTGTTTGACACCCCGCACCGCTACACTGGGCCGCATGACATCTCGCGCTTTTTCACCGATCAACTCGATTGCTTCCACTTTCAGGAGTGGACTCATCGCGAAATGCGTCGCCTGCTGCGATTGCATGGCTTCGGCGCGGCGCATGTCTTTCGCATGGGACAGCCTCAACAAGGCCTGTTCAATGTTCTGGTCGACGGCCTCGAGTGGCTGCTGCAGCCGCTGCCGCACCGACTGCGTCGCCGTCTCTGCGGTCGGCTCTTCCCCTCGGTCTCGATGGTTGCCGTCAAGGATTCCGTCCCATGAGCGACGCCGGCCAATCGCACCACGGCCGACCTCTGCGCGTCTTGCACGTGCTCGATTCGCTCGCACCCGGAGGACTTGAGAACGGCGTCGTCAACACGGCCAGGCGCCTGCACGACCGGGGTTTTGAAATTAACGCCGCCTGCCTTCGCTTTCGCGGAGATTTTGCCGAGCGCATGCCGGATCCCGCGAAGGTTGTCGTGCTCGGCAAGACCGCGGGCTTCTCCCTCTCGGCGGTCCGCCGCCTGCGTGCCCATCTGCTGGTGACGGGTGCCGACCTGCTCCACAGCCACAATTTGGGCACGCTGATCTATGCCGTCGCGGCCAGCCTCGGCGGCCGGACCATCCCCATTGTCCATGGCGAACACGGACAGTTGCAGCCCCAGGACCTGACGCCCAAACGCCTGCTGCAGCGGCGGATCCTGTTCCGTTTGTGCCGTCGCATTCACGCGGTTTCCACCGGCCTGCGCGATCACCTGCGCGGTCATGGTCTCGATCCGGCGGGTCGCATCCTCGCCACCCCCAACGGGGTCGACAGCGACCGCTTCAGTCCCGCGGCTGACACCGCCGCCGCCAAGGTCGCGCTCGGGTTTGGGCCGGAGGATCTTGTGGTTGGAATTGTGGGCCGGTTGGTGGCGTTGAAACGCCACCGCCTGCTGTTCGACGCCCTCGGGCGACTCGCCGGGGAACTGCCGAACCTGCGCCTGCTCGTGGTTGGCGATGGCGGCGCCGAGCGCGATGAACTTGTCGCGGCGATGCGCGCGCACCCGCAGGCCGAGCGCATTCTCTGGACCGGTCATCGCAATGACCTTGAAACCTGTTACCGGGCCATGGATCTGCTTGCCGCCCCGTCGGAGATTGAGGGCCTTTCCAACGCCGTGCTGGAGGCGATGGCCTGCGCCGTTCCGGTTCTCGCCCATGCAGCCTGCGGCAATGCCGAGGTTATCGATCGTGAGTCCAATGGCTACCTCGCCGAACTTCACGAGTCCGCCGATCTCGCTGCGGAACTCAGGACGGTGCTGGGTGATCGGGCCGAGCTGCGCCGGCGCGGGGCGGCGGCACGTCAGTGCGTTCTGGAACGCTACTCGATGGCGGCGATGGAGGCCTGTTACAGGCAGCTCTACCTAGGAGCGGTCAGGCGCTGAAACCAGGCTTCAGGTAACCGAGCCAGGCTAGCACGCCGCCGGTGAGGATCGCCAGCAACAGCACTACCGGGGCCGGAAGCACCTTGCGGCGGGCCAGCACGGGCAGGAACCCAAGCACAAGCCAGAGTGCCATCTTGACCAGAAGCCACGGGGCCGAGTAGGAGAGACCGAGCTTGGCGACCAGACCGAAGCCGGAGACCAGGCTGACGACCAGGCCGATGCCATGCCATTTCATGGCACTGCGGGCGGATTCCGCCGACAGCAGGGCGCCGAAACCGATGAAGACAAGGATCAGGCCGACGAGGTGGGCGATGTGGTAAAAGGCGGGACTCATGATGAAATGCTGGCACGGATGACGGCTGACCACAAGCAGGGTTTGCGTTGATTCCAGCGACACGGAACGCATGGCGTGCGTTTCCTGATCATGTTCACCGTGCCCGTGCTCTGCCCCACCTGCTTCCAGGAGTTTGAAGTGCCTGCGCCCGCACCGCACGAAACGCCCTGTGACGTGGATTACGACTGCGAGGTCTGCTGCCGGCCGATGCGCATCTTCTTTGAGCTTGACGGTGACGAGGTGGTTGGCAGCGCCCGCGGGCTTGAGGATTGACAGGGCGGGTCCCCGGCGCTTCATGGTCCCAACGTGAACCCGACCTTCGAACCCCTGCGCCGACTCCTGCACCGACGGCTTGAGGTGATTGCCGACCAGGACCTGCGGTCACGTGATCCGGCGGAGCAACTGCGCCGGCTCCAGGAGGTGTCCGAGGCCATTGCCGCCGAGCACGAGCGGCTTCGCCCGGAGTTGCCTCCGAGATTGCAGCACTACCTGGCCCAGTCCAGCCTGCAGAAGGCGCTCGACTGGCTGGAAGCCGGTGAGGGGTGAGGTTACTTCCCGCGCAACAGCACGGCCCGGCGGCCCGTAGGAAAGGGCACCCCATGACGCCACTCCCCCGCGCCCTCCTCATCGCCGTCCTCCTGCCGGGAGCGATGAAGGGTTTTGCCGCCGGGACGCCCTCATTCCGGAACGACGTCATGGCGGCCCTGTCCAAGGCCAGCTGCAACCTCGGCACTTGCCACGGAAACGCTTCCGGCAAGGGCGGCTTCAAGCTGTCGCTGCGCGGCGAGGACATGGACGCCGATCATGCCGCCCTCAGCCGCGATGTGGCCGGCCGGCGGGTCAATCCCTTCCTGCCCGAAGAAAGCCTGATCCTGCTCAAGGGGGCCAACCAGCTCACACACGAGGGCGGCAAGCGTTTGGATCCGAAGGATTGGGAGTATCGGGTGTTGCGGGATTGGATTGCCGGGGGTCTACCAGCGGTTGCGGAACGTGAGGCCCGGCTGGAAAAGCTGGAGGTCACTCCCCTGGAAGCCCTCGTCGAAGAACGCCAGGACACGGTGCAGCTTCGTGCGCACGCCCACTTCTCCGACGGCACCTTGCTGGATGTGACCGACCGGGCGGTTTACGAACCCCTGCAGAATGGCTTGGTCGAAGTCAGCCCGGGCGGCTTGGTGCGACGACTTCAGTTCGGCGAGCCGACCGTGCTGGTGCGCTACCTTGAGCAGTCCGTGCCGGTGCGCCTGACCTTCCTGCAGGACCGTCCGGGTTTTGTCTGGGCCAACCCGGTGCCGCACAATTTCATCGACCGCCACATCTTCGAGAAACTGCGGGCCCTGCGCGTCAACCCCAGTGGTCTCGCCAGGGATGAGGTTTTTCTGCGCCGAGCCTGGCTCGATCTCACCGGCTCTCTCCCGCCGGCATCCGAGGCCCGTGACTTCGTCGCCGACACCGCGCCCGACAAGCGTGCGCGCCTGGTCGACCGCCTGCTGGCATCGCCGAAGTTTGCCGATTTCTGGGCCCTCAAGTGGGCGGATGTCCTGAAAGTCGAGGGACGCACACTGGACGAGAAGGGCATGGCCGCCTTCCACGCCTGGATCCGCGAGGGCATCGCCCGCAACCGGCCGCTGGATGGGTTCGTGCGCGACATGCTTGCCGCACGCGGCAGCACCTACAGCGAGCCGCCCGCCAATTTCTATCGTGCCAACCGGACGGCCGCTTCACGTGCCGTGACCGCCGCCCAGGTCTTTCTCGGCACGCGCCTGCAGTGCGCGGAGTGCCACAATCAACCCTTCGACCGCTGGACTCAGGACGACTACTACAACTGGTCCGCCGTCTTTGGCCAGGTGGATTACCAGATCCTCGACAACAAGCGTCGGGACCGCAGCGACAAGCATGAATTTGTCGGCGAACAGGTGGTTTTTCTCAATCCCAAGCTCGGGGTTCAGAACCCGCGCACAGGCGAGGCCGCGAGGCCGCGCTTTCTGGGTGCCGAGCAGCCGGAACTGAAGGACGGAATCGACCCTTTGCAGGCCGCCGCCGAATGGCTGACCCGAGCGGACAATCCGCTTTTTGCCAA
>JAUREI010000035.1 GCA_030827515.1 Prosthecobacter sp.
GGGCGTGGCCGCCGCCGAGGGCGTTGGTGTCGTCGTTGGCCAGGCCGGCGCCGGTGGTCTTGTTGAACTCAATGTTGGGTCGCAGGGTGCCGGCGTAGTGCGCGTGATCGGCGATGGTTTTGATGTCCTCGTAGGTGTGCGCATTGAAGTGCTGGCCGGCCTGCCGGTGGTAGCGACCGCCGGGCACGATGTGGTAGAGGTGCGGGATGACGCAGGCGGTGACGAAGAACTCGCCGTGCTGGTCGTAGTCGAGTCCCCAGGGGTTGCTGGTGCCATGGGCAAAAATCTCGAATTCGTGGCGCACGGGATGGTAGCGCCAGACCGCGGCGTTGAGCGGCTGCCGCTGCTCGTCCGGCGTGCCGGGCTTGCCGACCCGGCTGTGGGTGAAGACCCCGTGGCAGCCATAGAGCCAGCCGTCGGGGCCCCAGAGGAAGCTGTTGAGGGTTTCATGGGTGTCCTGCGACCCCCAGCCGTCGAGCAGGGCATAGGCAGTGAAGTCGAGGCCGGGGACTTTGGAATGGGTCTTGGCGTAGGCCGCGTGTTCGGCATCGGGCCGATCGTCCTTGTCCGTGTCCGGAATGAACATCAAATACGGCGCCGCCCCCACCCACACCCCGCCGAAGCCGAGCTCGATGCCACTGGCAAGGTTGATGCCTTCACAGAAGGTCTTTTTCGTCTCATACCGGCCGTCGCCATCGCGGTCCTCGAGGATGCGGATGCGGTCCTGTCCGGCGCCCACCTCGCGGGGTTTGGGGTAGCTGTTGCCCTCGATGACCCAGAGGCGGCCGCGCTCGTCGAAGGTGAAGGCGATGGGCTGCACGAGGTCGGGTTCGGCGGCGATGAGGTTGGCCTGGAAACCGGTGGGCAGCTGCAGGTGTTTCAGGGCCTGCTCCGGCGACTGGCCTTTCGCGTAATCCTTCTGCGGCATCAGCGCCGGGCCGTAGAGCTTGCGCGGCTGCATGGCCTGCGCTTCGGCGGCGCTGATTTCGCGGCGCTGCTGGGTGAAGACGTAGACCCCGCCCTTGTTGCCGACCACGATGTCCGGCAGCGCGTCGCCATTGACGTCACCGACCTGGACATCGACGCCGACGCCGCTGTTGGCATCGACCAGATGCGGCACGAAATCGACACCGCCCTCGGCATTGCGCTTCGTCTGATACCAATACAGCACGCGGTGGCCGCGCTCGTCGGGATCGCCCTTGCCGTTGTGAGCCCAGTAGCGCTTGCCGGTGACCAGATCCTGGATGCCATCGCCGTCGATGTCGGTCAGGTGCGCGGCGTGCGGCTGGGAAAAGACGATGCCGTAATCGTTGTCCTGCGGCTGCTCGGAGGCCAGCAGGCGCCGCTGCCAGGTCGCGGTGCCGGGTGCCGGGTTCTTGTTCTGCAGGAAGACCGCGACGCCGTAGCGGTGGGCGGCCAGGGCGGTGAAGACATCGTTGGTGCCGTTGCCGTCGAAGTCGTAGGCAAACATCTGGGCGCCGCCGCCAACCCCGGCCGCAAAGCTGTGCTGCTGCCACAGGCCGTCGCCGGTGTTCTCCCACCAGTGCCGGGCTTCGAGCAGGTCCAGCTTGCCGTCGCCGTTCACGTCGCCGACGCCGAGCCCGTGGGTGAACCGCGCCACTTTCTGGTCGCCGGTCACGGCCACAAACGACCACTTCTCCGTCGGCTTGTCCCAGTTGGGGGCGAACCAGCCGAACCTGCCGCCCGTGTTGCAGACGATCTCCGGCTTGCCGTCACCGGTGATGTCCGTGAACACCGGCGCTTCGTTGTCGACCACGTCGGCGACGATGTGCATCGGCCAGGGGGTGTCGTCGTGCGTGCCGGGATTGAGGTAGAGTCGCGCCTCCTTGCCCGGGAAGCCGAGCACGAGGATGTCGTTTCTCTGGTCCGCATTGAAGTCGTGGACGTAGGCGAAGAAGTTGTCGGAGTAGCCCTGGATGCTGAAAATTTTCGGCTCGTAATAGGCGTGCTTTTTCTCGAAGGCCGGCCCCTCCCACCAGAACGGCCCGGCCACGACATCCGCGTTGCCATCGCCATTGAGATCTCCGATGGCGGCGCCCTCCGAATAAAAATCGCCGTGGAGCTGTTGACGTTTCCACGTGATCGACGTGGCGGCAGGCAGGCTGGAGGCCGCAAGAAGGGCGAAAAGAACGGATTTCATGGCCGGGTATGGCTGAACGCTAGCGGATTGGACGGTTGTCGGACAAGCTTTAGTGGAAATCAGACACTCAGGAAAAACGCCTGCCGCGCCTTGCGCCCGCCCCGGTCCCGCTTAGAAAGCCTGCATGCCATCTCCGGAGATCCCCATCCGCCATGTCGCCACCCTGGCCCGCCTCGAACTGACCGACGAAGAGGCGGCGCGCTACCAGGAGCAGCTCGGCCAGATCCTGCACTACATCGACGTGCTCGACCGCCATGACCTGGAGGGGGTCGAACCGACCGCCCACGCCATGCCGGTGCTGGATGTGATCCGCGCCGACGAAGCGCGGACCGGCTTCAGCCAGGCCGAGTCCCTGACCAATGCCCCGCGTCGTGCGATGGACCAGTTCCAGATTCCCAAGGTCCTTGAGTAAGTTTTCACCGGATTTCGCGCCCATGTCCCTCGCCACCCAGACCCTCGCCAGCCTGCAACGCCGCATCGCCGCCGGTGAGATTCACCCCCGCGACGTCGTCGCCGACCTCGCCACCACCATCGAGGCGGGCAACCCGCAGCTCGGCGCCTACCTGAGTTGGGACGCGGATCGTGCCCTCGCCGAGGCGGAAAAAGCCGACACCACCCTGCCCCTGGCCGGTCTGCCGATCGGCATCAAGGACAACATCAACGTCACCGGCCAGCCCTGCACCTGCGGCTCGAAGATGCTGGCGGAAAACTACACCGCCCCCTACGACGCCGGTGCCATTGTTCGCCTGCGCTCCGGCGGCGCCGTGCCCTTTGGCCGGCTCAACATGGACGAATTCGCCATGGGCTCGACCACCGAGAACTCGGCGCTCGGCCTGACCCGCAACCCGCGCGATCCGCAGCGCGTGCCGGGCGGTTCCAGCGGCGGCAGCGCGGCCGCCGTGGCGGGCAACCTCGCCCTTGCCGCCCTCGGTTCCGACACTGGCGGCTCGATCCGCCAGCCGGCGGCCCTGTGCGGCTGCGTCGGCCTCAAGCCCACCTACGGCCGCGTCTCCCGCTTCGGCCTGGTCGCCTTCGCCTCCTCGCTCGACCAGATCGGTCCGCTCACCAAGACCGTCGAGGATGCCGCCCTGCTGCTCAACCACCTCTGCGGCAAGGACGGGCGCGACTCGACCTCGCTCGACGCCGCCGTGCCCGATTTCACCACCGCCATCGGCCGGGACATCAAGGGGCTGCGCATCGGCCTGCCCAGGGAATACTTCATCGATGGCCTGCATGCCGGCGTGTCGGCCAGCGTCAAGGCGGCGGTCGACCGGCTGGCGGCGCTCGGTGCGGAACTGGTCGAGGTCAGCCTGCCGCACACCGATGTCGGCGTGGCCACCTATTACATCGTCGCCCCGGCCGAGGCCTCGGCCAACCTGGCGCGGTTCGACGGCATCCGTTACGGCCACCGCAGCGACGACGCGACCGACCTGATGGAGCACTACTTCAAGAGCCGGGCGGAGGGGTTTGGCCCCGAGGTGAAGCGGCGCATCCTGCTGGGCACCTACGTGCTGAGCAGCGGCTACTACGACGCCTACTACCTCAAGGCCCAGCGCGCGCGCACCCTGATCCGGCGCGACTTCGAGCAGGCCTTTGAAAAGGTCGATGTGCTGGTCAGCCCGACCAGTCCGGCGCCGGCCCACAAGCTCGGCGAGCTGAAGGACAACCCGCTGGCCGCCTATCTGGAGGACGTCTTCACCATCCCGGCCAATCTCGCCGGCCTGCCGGCGATCAGCGTGCCCTGCAACCCCGTCGAGGTGGACGGCGTCTCCCTGCCGATAGGTCTGCAGATCATCGGCAAGCCGCTGGATGAACTCACCGTGCTGCGTGCGGCCGACGCCTTTGAGCGCGGCTGACATCGGGGGCATGCCCCCCCGGATCCCTGAATTCAGGTTTGCGACAGGTGAAACCCGGACGCTCAGCCCTGCGGGCTGACATACTTGAGCAGGCCGGCGAGCTTGGTGCGCATGTCCTTGCGTTCGACGATGAGGTCGACGAGGCCGTGCTTCATCATGAACTCGGCGGTCTGGAAGCCGGGTGGCAGGTCGGCGTGGGTGGTTTCCTTGACCACGCGCGGACCGGCGAAACCGATCATGCACTTCGGCTCGGCGAGAATGATGTCGCCAAGGGTCGCAAAGCTGGCAGTGACACCGCCGGTGGTCGGGTGGGTGAGCACCGAGATGTAGGGCAGACGGGCCTCGGCATGGCGGGCGAGGGCGCCACTGGTCTTGGCCATCTGCATCAGGCTGAGGATGCCCTCGTGCATGCGGGCGCCGCCGGAGGCGGAGAAGACGATGACCGCCTTGCGCTCCTTGGTGGCGGTTTCGATGGCACGCGTGATCTTCTCGCCGACGACACTGCCCATGCTGGCGCCGAGGAAGCGGAAGTCCATGATGGCGAGCACGACCGGGATGGCCTCGATGCTGGCGCGGCCGGTGACCACCGCCTCCTTGAGGCCGGTCTTGTTCTGGTAGGCCTTGACCTTGTCGAGGTAGCCCTTGAAGCCGAGGGCGTCGACCGAGTCGAGGCTGGCGTCGAGTTCCTGGAAGCTGCCTTCATCGACCAGGTTCTCCAGGCGCTCGCCGGAGCTGATGGTGAAGTGGTAGCCGCACTGGGTGCAGACTCGAAGGTTTTTGGCGAGGGCCTGCTCAAAGAGACTTTCGCCGCAGGACGGGCACTTCGTCCAGAGGCCCTCCGGCATGTCCTTCTTCTTTTCGCCCAGTTCGTTGACGCTGCGTTTTTTGAAAAATCCCATGGTGGTGTAGGTGGTGCAGTTCGCACCTGGCAGGACCGCCGGCCCTCCCCGCATGGCAAAGCGCGGGAGCCGCCGGGACGGGTCCACGGCTTGGCTGGCGACCCGTGCTGGGCACGGACCGGCGGCGATTCTAACCACGGGCTGCCGTAATCACCACAACTTTTTCGGCCCCCGCCTGCTTCTTGAGCACCCGGGCACATTCGTGGGCGGTGGCGCCGGTGGTCAGCACGTCGTCGATCAGGAGGACGTTTTTCCCCTGCACCGGTGCCGGCTGGCCGGGCCAGCGGCGGGCCGGCTCAAAGATGCCGCGCAGGTTTTCCAGCCGCCGGACGCGGTCCAGGCCGGCCTGGGTACGGGTCAGTCGCACCCGGCGCAGGGCCCGGACGGTGGTCAGACCGGTGGCGCGACCCAGCAGGCGACAGAGTTCCAGGCTCTGGTTGTAGCCGCGCCAAAACTGCCGCAGCGGATGCAGGGGCACGGGCACCAGTCGCCACTCTTCGGGGTTCAGGCCGGCGAGGCGCGGGTCCTTGAGCGCCCTCTGGAGCAGGCCGGCCAGTGGCGCGCGCTGGGCGAGGTCGCGCCGGTACTTGAAGGCGTGAATCATGTCGCGAACCGGGCCGGCCGACCGGCAGGCGGCCCGGGCAAAGTCAAAGGCAAGGCGGCGGCCATCGCAGTTCCAGCAGCGAAAGGGGGCGGCCTCGGCACCGTCGAAGGGTTCGCCACACATGCTGCACAGGGGCGCCTTGATCCATTCCAACCCTTCCTGACAGGTCCTGCAGAGCCAAGCATCAGGGCATTCCCCGGATGGCGCAGCCTGCAAAGCCGTTTCGCAGGCGAAGCAGGCGGGCGGGTATACGACGTCAAGCAGTCGGCTGCCGGTGAGTCGAAACAGGCGCGGCAGGAACGCGGGCATCGGCCAAACCTTCCCCAAGGCAGGCCCCACCGCAAGCCGGGGCCGGCCGTGCTTTATCCTTGCCTATGGCGGCGGGCCGGCTAGTCTCGGAGGCCAGCACCCCGTGCCTAATCTGAATGGACGAACCCAAACCCACTGAAAAGGAGGCCACCGCCTTGGACCTGAAGCAGATCAAACAAATCGTGGCGTTGATGGCGGAAAACGACCTCAGCTACTTTCATTTCGAAACCCAGGGCGCCAACATCGAGTTGCGCCGGGGTTCGGATCTGGATGCCGTGCAGAAGCTGCTGAAGCACCTGCCAGCCCCCACTGCCATGGCGGCCCCGGCCGCCGTCAGCCTGCCCGCCGCGGCAGCACCCGCCGCCCCCGCGGGCGAAGCCGCGCGCCCCGCCGCCGCTGAAAGCGCTCCGGCCGGACCGACCATCAATTCCCCCATGGTCGGCACATTCTACCGCTCGGCCGCCCCCGGCGAGCAGGCCTTTGCCAACATCGGCGACTCCGTCGATGAAAACACGACGGTCTGCATCATCGAAGCCATGAAGGTGATGAATGAGATCAAGGCCGAGGTCCGCGGCACCATTGCCCGCATCCTGGTCGAGGACGGCAAGCCGGTTCAATACGGACAGCCGCTGTTCGAACTCAAGGCATGACCCCGACCCGGGCGACAGGCAGACCCCAGGTCCGCTCCATCGCACCGGCAGCCCAGAATCTCTCCGCACCTTCCCCATGTTCCGCAAAGTCCTCGTCGCCAACCGCGGCGAAATCGCCGTTCGCATCATCCGCGCCTGCAAGGAGCTCGACGTCAAGACGGTCGCCGTCTATTCGGAGGCCGACGTCGACTCGATGCACGTTCACCTCGCCGATGAGGCGATCTGCATCGGGCCAGGCCCGAGCACGGAGAGCTACCTGAAGATCAGCCGCATCATCAGCGCCGCCGAGATCGCGAATGTCGACGCCATCCACCCGGGCTACGGCTTCCTCTCCGAGAAGGAGGAGTTCGCCGAGGTCTGCGACAAGTGCAAAATCAAGTTCATCGGCCCGAGCGCGCGCGTCATCTCGATGATGGGCGACAAGAACACCGCCCGTGCCACCGCGCGCGCCAGCGGCGTGCCGGTCACGCCCGGGTCCGACGGCATCATTCACAACGAGGAACAGGCGCTCGAGTGGGCGCGCAAGATCGGCTACCCGGTCATCATCAAGGCCAGCGCCGGCGGCGGCGGCCGCGGCATGCGCCCGGTGCTCAACGAGGCCACCCTGATCTCGAGCTTCCAGGCCGCCAGCCTGGAAGCGCTGAAGTGCTTTGGCGACGGCTCAATGTACATGGAAAAGCTGGTCGAGAAGCCGCACCACATCGAATTCCAAGTCGTCGCCGACAGCCATGGCAACGTCGTCCACCTCGGCGAGCGCGACTGCTCGATGCAGCGCCGCAACCAGAAGATCATCGAGGAGTGCCCCAGCCCGAAGATCAGCGAGGAGATGCGCAAGCGCATGGGCGAGGCCACCGTCAAGATCTGCAAGGAGATCGGCTACGAGAACTGTGGCACGATTGAATACCTCGTCGACAACACCGGCGAAAATTTCTACTTCATGGAGATGAACACCCGCATTCAGGTGGAGCATCCCATTACGGAGGAGGTGTACGGCTGCGACCTCATCAAGGAGCAGATCCGCATCGCCGCCGGCCTGCCGCTGAGCGAGCACGTCATGAGCGCCCGCGCCCGCGGTCACTCCATCGAATGCCGCATCAACGCCGAGGACCCGGCGCGCAACTTCGCCCCCAGCCCGGGCAAGATCAACCTCTGGTACACCTCCGGGGGCCGCGGTGTCCGCGTCGACACCCACGTCTATTCCGGCTACGAGGTGCCTCCCTACTACGACTCGATGATCGCCAAGCTCATCGTCACCGGTGCCACCCGCGAGATTGCCATCAAGCGGATGCGGCGCGCGCTCGGTGAGTTCGTCGTCGAGGGCATCAAGACGACCATCCCGCTGCAGTCGAAGGTGCTGACCACCTCCGACTTCCAGAACGGCAACTACGACATCACCTGGGTGGAGAACTTCCTGCGCCAGGAAGGCATGAAGGTCTGAACGGTCCCCGCCAAAAAAACCCCGCCGGGTGACCGGCGGGGTTTTTTTGCGCTGGCGTCGCCGCCCCGAAGGGCGGCGCGGCGTCAGTCCACGTTCTCGCGCAGTTCCACGCCGCCGCCAAACACCGGCGTGGTCTTCTTCGGCGTCTCGCCGTCTTCGGGCAGGGCTTCGAGCAGGAAGTGGCCGGCCCCGTAGGACGCGCCCTCGACGTCATCGCGGATGAGCACGCCGCGGAAGACCGCATCGCGCACGACATTGCCGGTGGCACCCGTGCGCGGATCGGCATCGGTGAGGCGGAACGTGCCCTCGAACAGACCCGTGTTGGAAGTCAGTTTCTTGAGCGTGGTCAGCGTCGGACCCGGCGGCTTCGGATTGAAGGGCTTGCTGCCGGCGAGGATGCCGAGCAACTGGTTGGGGTTCTGCGCCGCATCATCGAGGCCCCCCTCGCTGAACAGCAGGCCGACGTTGTCCGTGCCGGGGCCGGGAAGATCGAGGACGAGTTCTTCCTTGCCAGGCGCACGGTAGCTGCCGCCAACCGCCTCAAGCGGAATGGGCAGGACCTCCGGCGTGCCGGGCAGGCCGAAGCCATCCTGGTAGGCGCGGGTCTTCGTGTTGGTGGCGGCCGGGCGAGTCCAGTCGACGTCCCCAGTCAGGATGTTGTCGAAGGGATCTTCCGTGACGACCGGATTCAGGAGCAGCGAGCCCCAGAGCGAACCCTGCAGGGGTTTGTACAGGGCCTGGTAAACGAGGATCTGGCCGTCGAAGCCCACGGCGGCAGCGCCGGTGATCGTTTCGCCGTCGGCGGTGCGGCCCGCCATCTTCCACTTGCCATCCTTGGCCACGGTGAAGGCGGCATAGGCCCAGCCCTGCGGAAGGGAGTCTTCGCCAACCTGGGCGGGATCGCCCAGGCGCAGGCCGAAGGTGTGATAGCCCATGAAGGGGGGTGCATCGGCGGTGTACACGTGGCGCCAGCCGTTGACCGGCACGCCATTGACGTCGCCCGTCAGCTCAAGGTCTTCGATCTCCAGGGTCAGCACGGCCACCGGCTTGTTCTTGCGCTTGAGTTCGATCGTGAAGGCCGGAGGCAGCGTGCCGCTGGCATCCACCTCAAGGCCACCCTTGATCGCCAGACGCTCCGTGCCAAAGGTCAGGCTGCCGCTGAGAGCACCGGTACTGCTGACCGTCAGGTCAAGGCGGCCGCCCAGTTGATCATTCAAGGTCGGATTGCGGTCCACAAGTGCCGCGTAGGTGCCCGCCAGATTCTCGGGAAAGCCGTCGATGACAATGGTTTCGGTGACCGGATCGCTTTTGGCGCTGTTGATGGCGGTCAACGTGACATCGTAGTTTCCGGGTTTGGTCGGCCGACCTGAGATCAGGCCGGTTTTGGGGTTCACCTTGACCCCAGGAGGCAAACCTGTGGCGGTGTAGGTGAGCGGAGCCTTCTCCGCGGCTGGATCCACGCCGATCTGGAAACCGGGAGCCGGATAGTTGTAGCTGCCGCCGACGACGCCATCCGGCAGGTTCTGCGGGTCGTTCAGAACGGGTTTTTCCGTGAAGACCTTGAGTTGGGTCTGGCCGCCGGTCTGGGTGCCCCCAGGCCCGGTGACCTGGCAGGAATAGAGTTCCGAATCGGTCGTGTTGACACCGACGATGAGCAGTTTGGCGGTTTGCGCGCCCTTGATGTGTCCGTCACTCGTGTCGGTCAGCGGCGTCGCGCCCTTGAACCATTGGAAGGTGAGGCCGGTGCCCGCAGCGGCGAGCGTCATGTTGACCGCCTTGCCCACGGCGGCGGCGAGGACGTAGGGCGGAGAGTTTTCCTGAACCACTCCCAAGTGGGCGGGGTTGCTGATCGCCGTGGACTTGCCGACCTTGACGAGCACGGAATACGCACCGGCATCCTTGAGCGTGACGGCGGGGATGGCAAAGTCCGTGCCAAGGGCCCCCTTGATCGCACCGTTGTTGCGGCGCCACTGGTAGTCGGCCTCCGTGAGGGTCACGCTCTCGCTGTCCGCCTCGGCCTCGAACGCGGCTGACTGACCGACGAGCAGCATGAGCGAATCGGGATGATTCGTGATGGTCGGGTCCTTGACGCCCTCGCCCGTCAGGTTGACCACGAAGGGGTTGTTGAGGCCATCGCTGCTCAGGATGGACACGTAGGCGGAACGTTCGCCGCCTTCCTTGGGGGCAAACCGCACGCGGAAGGTCGTCGACTGGCCCTGGGTCAGGGTGGTGGCGGCCTTCGGGGTGACGAGGGAGAATTCGGAGGCATTGACGCCGCCGAGGATCGGCTTGATGTCGCGCAGGGTGTTGATGCCGCCGTTGCGGATGACGATGTCCACCGTGCCGCTGAGTCCTGCGGCCAGAACGCCGAAGTCGACGGGATCACCATCGTTGGCGAGCACCGTGTCCTCGGGCTGCTCGACCTGGATGGCGGCGCCGATGAAGGCCAGGCGCGGTTCATTGCCGCTGGTGGCATCCGCGGCCGTGTAGAGCAACTGGCCGTTGAAGGCGGTGAAATGACCGGGGTTCGAGGCCGAAAACGGGCCGCTGATGTCATTGATCATGCGGGTGCCGACCGCCGTGCCATCGGAGATCCACAGCTCGCGGCCGTTGCTGCCGTCATCGGCGGTAAAGCAAAGCACGCCATCGATGTCGCGTAGGTCGCTGATGTCGAGGCTGGCCGAACGATCGCTGCCATTGCGGAAATCCGTCAGCATGACGGTGCTGGCGGAGCTGCCGGTGGTGACCCAGAGTTCGGGTCCATCCACCCCGTTGTCGGCGATGAAGAACAGGCGGCCAGCGGAGGCGGTGAGTTTCTCAGGAAACGAACCCGGCGCACCGGCGGCGAGGTCGCGAACCAACACCGTGCCGGCCTCGCTGCCATTGCTCTTCCAGAGTTCAACGCCGGTCACGCCGTCGGTGGCGGCGAAGAAGACGGCCGAGCCGACCGTGGTGATTTCTGTCGGCGTGGAGTCGCCGGTCGGATGGATGTCCTTGACCCGCACCGTGCCGCCGGTGGTGCCATCGCTGGTCCACAGCTCGCGTCCCCCCTGAGAGTCATTGTCCGCAGAAAAATAAAGCCGCTGCGAAGCGCCGGCGCCCATGACGGCAAGAAACTCATTGCCGGCGGTGATGCTGGAAAGCGGGCCATCGGCAATGTCGCGCACGAGGGTGGCGTTACCGGGAACGCCGGAGGTTTTCACCAGTTCGCGTCCGCTGCCGTCGCTGGCGGCAAAGAAATAGAGTTCGTTCTTGAACACGACCAGCTTGCGCGGATCGCCGCTGCCGCTGCCGGTGACCAGATCGGCCACTTGCTCCGTACCCCCCTCAGTACCGTTGCTGCGCCAGAGTTCACGACCACTGGAGGTGCCGTCGGTGGCGGTGAAGAAGAGCACGCCGTTGAAGTCGATCAACTCCTGCGGGTCGCTGCTGTCGCCGACATTGATGTCGGCCACCTGATGGGTCTGCGGCTCGGCCAGCGGGTCGTACACCCAGAGCTCGCGGTTGTCAGCCGCGCCGGCGGCAGAAAAGAAGACACGCCCGCCGGACACGGTCAGCAACTGCGGATCCGAGCTGTTGGGCACTTCGGGCGAGCCGCCGTCTGTGCCGGGAAAAATGTCGGCCCAGCGTTGGGTGCCACCGCTGGTGCCGTCGCTCTTCCACAGTTCGCGTCCGGCGGTGCCGTCATCCGCGGAAAAGAACACCTCATTCCCCAGCACCGCGAACGAGGAGGCGTCGGATCCTGCCGTGGTGGCGCGGAAATCGTAGACCAGCTGGGTCCCGGAGAGGGTCGCATCGGTTTCCCAAAGCTGGGCGCCGTTCACCAGGAAAAACACCTTGGAGCCGATGGCCGTCAGGTGGCTGAGGGTGCTGCCCACACCGAAGTCCTGAAGACGCGTGACCGAGTTCGGCAGGGTCGAGCCGTTGTGGGTGCAGACGTAAAGACCAAGGTCCTCGCCGGCATCCACGGCGCTGAACAGCAGGGTGGTGGCGTTGAAGGCGGTCAGGTTTTCCGGTTGCGAGCTGCCCGCACCCCCGACGATATCCGACACGCGCACGGTGTTGGCGGAGCCGGTGCGGCCGTTGCTGACATGCAACTCCACTCCGTTGCCGTCGTCCGCGGTGAAAAAGAGCATGGGGCCGACGACGGTGAGCTGGCTGGGGTTCGAACTGTCGCCGCCTGCGTTGATGTCATCGAGCTGCACCGTGCTGCCGCCCGGCACGCCGTCACTGCGCCAAAGCTCGGTCCCGGCGGTGGTCGAATTGGTCGCCGAAAAATACAGGTAGGTGCCGGCCTCGCCGCCGGTGATGGTCATCGGGGTGAGCGACCGTGGCTCCGAGCTTTCCGAACCCGGAAAAATGTCCGTCACCAGCACCGTGTTCCCCTCGGTCCCGTCGCTGCGCCAGAGCTCCGAACCCACTTCTCCACCGGTGTTGGCGGCAAAATACAGCAGCCCGTTCATGGCCGCAAAGGAGGGATTGTAACCGCCCAGGAAGGGCGTGCCACCGCCGGAAACCAAGTCGGCGACCCGTTCCGTTCCCGCCAGCGTGCCATCCGTCTTGTAAAGTTCGCGGCCGGAACTGCCGTCCGTGGCCGTGAAAAACAGGGTCGAGCCCAGCGCGAACGGATGATTGATGCCGGAGGCTCCCGAGAGGTTGGGATTGATGTTCTTGACCAGCACCGTGCCGGCATCGGTGCCGTTGCTCTTCCACAACTCAAAGTTTTCGATCAGGCTGAAGCCCACAAAGAAGAGCGTGCCGTTGAGATTGACCAGCCTTTCCGGTCCGTTCGTGTTGGGGAAGTCCAGATCCTTGACCAGGCTGGTGCCGGCGGCCTGGCCATCGGTGACCCAGAGATCACGCTTGCCAGTGCCATCCGCCGCCGAAAAGAACACACGGCTGCCGGAAGTCGTCAGGTTGACCGGATCCGCCCCGTCCGGGCCGGCTACCAGGTCTTTGACGAGGGCGGTGCCCCCCGTCGTCCCGTCGCTCTTCCAGATCTCCGCGCCGTTGAGAGCGTCCTCCACGGCGATGATCAGCACCTGGCCGCTGCCCGGATTGACACGGACCATGCTGGCCGGCACCGCGGGCGCCGGCAGTGCCTGCTGATTGACGTCACGGACCAACACCGAGGTCTGTCCGAACGCCGACGCGGCGAGCATGCACAGGCCGGCGAGATAGTGAGGGTATTTTTTCATGACGGTAAAGACAGAGTATTGACACCGAAAACAGAAGGCAATCCTAAATTCCCAAGCTGCGCGGTGGTTGCGAAAAAACCGCTTTCTCTGGTTTTGACCCCCTCAAGACCGGAAATGCTCAACCTCTGTCTCCGGGCTTGCCCCGGCGCCTATCCGCGTCCATGAAGTTTTTCCCCGTTTTATGAGTCGCTCCTTCAAGCTCGCAGTTCTCCCCGGTGATGGCATCGGCCCCGAAGTCATGGCCCAGGCTCTCGCCGTCCTCGAAGCCATCGCCGCCAAGTCCGGCCTTGCCTTCACCTACAGCCACCAGCTCGTCGGTGGCGCCGCCATCGACGCTGCCGGCAAGGCCCTGCCCGCCGAGACGATCGCGGCCTGCGAGGCCAGCGACGCCATCCTTTTCGGTTCGGTCGGCGGTCCCAAGTGGGAACATCTGCCGCCCAATGAACAGCCCGAGCGCGGCGCCCTGCTGCCGCTGCGCAAGCACTTCGGCCTCTTCGCCAACCTGCGCCCCGGCATCTGCTACCCGGCACTCACCGCCTCCAGCCCGGTGCGCCCGGACCTCGTCGAGGGCGGTTTTGACGTCCTCTGCGTCCGCGAACTGACCGGCGGTCTCTATTTCGGCCAGCCAAAGAGCCGCACGACCCTTCCTGATGGCGACATCGAGGTGATCGACACCATGGTGTACAAGAAGAGCGAGATCGTGCGCATCGCCCACGTCGCCTTCAAGGCGGCACAGTTGCGGCGCAAGCATGTGACCAGCGTCGACAAGGCCAACGTGCTCACCAATTCCGTGCTCTGGCGCGAAACGATGCTCGAGGTCGCCAAGGAATATCCCGATGTCACCCTGGCGCATCTTTACGTGGACAATGCCGCCATGCAGCTCATCAAGGCGCCGCGCAGTTTCGACGTGCTGGTCACCGAGAACCTCTTTGGCGACATCCTCAGCGACGAGATGGCGATGATCGCCGGCAGCCTCGGCATGCTCGCCAGTGCCAGCCTTGGCAAGCCCAAGGGCGACGGCCTGTATTTCGGCCTCTTCGAGCCGAGCGGCGGCACCGCGCCCGACATCGCCGGCAAGGGCATCGCCAACCCGATCGCCCAGATTCTCTCCGCGGCCCTGCTGCTGCGCTTCTCGCTGGGCCTGGAAGCGGAAGCGCTCGCCATCGAGAACGCCGTCAGGAAGACCATCGAGGCCGGCCTGCGCACGGGCGACATCTTCACCGGTGCTCCCGGAACCCGCCTGGTCAACACCGCCGAGATGGGCGCCGCCGTCATCGCCGCCCTCTGAGCCGGACACGGCGGGCCGCACGGACGTAACTCCTGCGGACACCATGCCGCCCCTCCTCGAAGTTCGCCAGCGCCACGGCATCCACGTGCCGGAGGCCGACCTGTGGCTGGATCCCCGCCATGGAGTCGGGCGCGCCTTCGTCTCGCACGCCCATGCCGACCACGTCGCGCGCCATCGCCTGAGCCTTGGCAGCGAACTCACCCGGCGGCTGGTGCGCGCGCGCTTCGGCGACACCGGGGAATTCCATGCCCTGCCCCTGGGGACCGAGTGCGACTGGGACGCCTGGAAACTGCGCCTGCTGCCCGCCGGCCACATCCCGGGTTCGGCCATGCTGCACCTGACCCGTGCAAGCGACGGTGCCAGCCTGCTGTACACCGGCGATTTCAAGCTGAGCCACGGCCTCAGCACCGAACCCTGCGCGCTGGCACCCGCGGAGGTGCTGATCATGGAGTGCACCTTCGGTCGGCCGCAGTTTCGTTTCCCGCCGCGCGAGCAAACCCTCGCCGCCGTGCGCCAGTGGGTGCGCGAAACCCTCGAGGACGGCGGCATCCCCGTGCTGTTCGGCTACGCGCTGGGCAAGGCCCAGGAAATCCTGCGCCTGCTTGCCGGCACCCGCCACCCGGTCATGCTGCACAAGGCCGTCTTCGACATGACCGAGGCACTCGCACCACTGCTCGGCCCGCTGCCGGACTACCGGCTCTTTGATCCCGCCGAGGCGGCGGGCCACGTCCTGGTCTTCCCGCCCGGCACCCAGCGCAGTCAGGCGCTGCGCCGGCTGAAGACCTGCCGCACCGCCATGCTCAGCGGCTGGGCCCTGCAACCCGGGGCGCGCTACCGCTACCAGGTCGACGAAGTCTTCCCTCTCAGTGACCACGCCGACTATGACGAACTGCTGGCCGCCGTCGAAACCGTGCAGCCGCGCCGCGTCTGGCTCGTCCACGGCCCGACCCGGGAGTTTGCCGCCGATCTACGCGCGCGGGGCTGGGAAGCCTGGTCGCTGGAGCAGGCCGACCAACTGGAGCTGTTCCGGATCCAGCCGCTCGCCCTCCCCCCCGGTCCGGATCCCAACCCCGCCACGGCACCGGCCACCGCCGCGCCGGATGCCTTTGCCGCCTGGAGCGCGGTCGCCGCGGCAACGGCCGCCGAACCCTCGCGCCTGCAAAAAACCGCCCTGCTGGCGGACTGCCTGCGCCAGCTGCAGGCGGATGACCTCGCCCTGGCCACCCGTTACTTTGCCGGCCTGCTGTTCGATCCGGCCGCAGGCGAGCCACCGCTCAACGCCGGCTGGGCGGTCCTCCGGCGGGCCCTGCAGGAAATCGCCGGCCTGGGCGAGGCGGAGTACCGCGCCATTTCGCGCTCCCAGGCCGATGCCGGTCGCACGGCTTTCCTCATCCTCAGCCGCCCGCGACCGGCGCCCGCCCCCGAAGCGCCGGTGCTGATTCTGCGCGGCGTCGACACGTTTCTGCGCCTCCTGCGCGCGGCCCGGGGTCCGGCGGCGAAAACCGCCCTGCTGCGCGACACGCTGGCCGGACTGGATGCCGTGGCGGGATCCTGGCTGGTGCGCCTGATGACCGGCGAGCTGCGCATGGGCTCCCGGGAGGGGTTGATCGAGGAGGCGGTCGCCTCCGCCTTCGGCCAGGAAGCCGAGGCCGTGCGCGAAGCCGCCATGCTCGGCGGCGACATCGGCCGGGCGGCCGTGCTGGCCCGCGAAGGGCGGCTGCACGAGGCGTCCCCCCAGCCATTCGTGCCGGTGAAGGTCATGCTGGCCAGCCCGGAGGAAACCGCCTCGGCGATCTGGCAGCGCCTCGCGACCGCCAGCGGTTACAGCGTCTGGCTGGAGGACAAGTTCGACGGCATCCGCGCCCAGCTCCATGCCGGACCCGGCCGCGTGGAACTGTTCAGCCGTGACCTCAAACCGGTTGGCAACCAGTTCCCGGAACTGCTGGCCGCCGCGGCAGGTCTCGACATCCCGGTCATCCTCGACGGCGAACTGGTCGCTGAAAGCCCAGACGGCAGGCTGTCCTTCTTCGACCTGCAAAAACGCCTGGGCCGGCGCGATCAGGGCGACCTCTTCCTGCCCAGCGACATCCGCGTGCGCTATGTCGCCTTCGACCTGCTCTGGCGCGACGGCGAAAGCCTGCTGGCCCGGCCGCTGCGGGAGCGGCGCACCGCGCTGGAGGCGTTGCGTCTGCCGCCCCTGCTTGAACGCATCGAGGTGGTGCGGGCGGATTCCAGCGAGGCCGTCGAGGCCGCCTTCCATGCCGCCCGACGACGCGGCAATGAGGGGCTGATCGCCAAGGATCCGGAGTCCACCTACCGACCGGGACGGCGCGGCAAAGTCTGGCTCAAGCTGAAGAAGGCCGGCGCCAGCCTGGATGTCGTCGTCGTGGCTGCCGAACAGGGCCACGGCCGACGCAGCCAGGTGCTGAGCGACTACACCTTTGCCGTCCGCGACGAGGCCGGCGCCCTGCGCGTCATTGGCAAGGCCTACTCCGGCCTGACCGACGCGGAAATCGAGGAATTGACGGCTCATTTCACCGCCAACACGCTCGAACAGCAGGGCCGCAGGCGCCGGGTGGTGCCGGACACCGTCCTGGAAATCGCCTTCGACTCGGTGCGGCCGAGCAAGCGTCACGACAGCGGTCTGGCCCTGCGCTTCCCGCGCATCAAGGCCTGGCGCCGCGACAAGCCACCCGAGGAGATCGACAGTCTCGCCCACGCCCGGCGGCTGGCGGGTCTGGAGCCGGCATGAAAAACGGGCCGGAGGTTGCCCTCCGGCCCGTTCATGGGGTTTTGTTGTTTTACCGTTCGAGGGGATAACGCAGCTCCCGGTTTGCGAAATCCACCCTTCCTGGCAAAGCCGTTAAGTGTGGCGGCCCGCCCCGGGTGGAACGGACCGCCGTGGTAAGAGCCCCGAAGGCGCTCTTTTATTCAATTACATCATGCCGCCGTGGTCGTGGCTGTGACCGGCGTCCGCCTTTTCCTCTTTCGGGATGTCGGCGATGAGGCACTCGGTGGTCAGCAGCAGGCCGGAGATCGACGCGGCGTTCTGGAGGGCGCTGCGGGTCACCTTGGCGGGATCGACGACGCCGGCCTTGATGAGGTCCTCATACTTGCCGGTGGCGACGTTGTAGCCGTTGTTGCCCTTGCCCTTCTTGACTTCGGCCACGATGAGCGCGCCTTCGACGCCGGCATTGGCGGAAAGCTGGCGCAGCGGGGCTTCGATCGCGCGGGCGACGATTTCGGCGCCGGTCTTTTCGTCACCGACCAGGCCGAGGTCACCAATGGAGGCCTGGGCACGGATCAGGGCGACGCCGCCGCCAGGGACGATGCCTTCCTCGACGGCCGCACGGGTGGCGTGCAGGGCGTCTTCGACGCGGGCCTTCTTCTCCTTCATTTCGGTTTCGGTGGCGGCACCGACGTTGATAACGGCCACACCGCCGGCCAGCTTGGCGAGACGCTCCTGGAGCTTCTCACGGTCGTAGTCGGAGGTGGTTTCCTCGATCTGGCGCTTGATCTGCTGGACGCGTCCGGCAATGGCGTCGGAGGTGCCTTCGCCCTCGACGATGACGGTGTTTTCCTTGCCGATCGTGATGCGCTTGGCCTGGCCGAGGTCGGCGAGCTCAATGTTCTCAAGCTTGATGCCGAGGTCTTCGGTGATGCAGCGGCCACCGGTGAGGATGGCGATGTCTTCGAGCATGGCCTTGCGGCGGTCGCCGAAGCCCGGGGCCTTGACGGCCACGATGTTGAGGGTGCCGCGCAGCTTGTTCACCACGAGGGTGGCCAGGGCTTCGCCTTCCACGTCTTCAGCGATGATGAGCAGGGGCTTGCCGGAGCGGGCCACCTTCTCGAGCAGGGGCAGCATGTCCTTGAGGTTGCTGACCTTCTTCTCGTTGATGAGGATGTAGGCGTTCTCAAGGTTGCATTCCATCGTCTCAGGATTGGTGACGAAGTAGGGCGACAGGTAGCCCTTGTCGAACTGCATGCCTTCGACGACCTCAAGGGTCGTTTCGATCGACTTGGCTTCCTCGACGGTGATCGTGCCTTCCTTGCCGACCTTGTCCATGGCCTCGGCGATGATGTTGCCGATGCTGGCGTCCCAGTTGGCGGACACGGTTGCGACCTGGGCCACTTCCTTGCTGTCCTTCACCGGGGTGGAGATCTCCTTGAGCTTGGCGACGATGGCCTCGGTGGCCTTCAGGATGCCGCGCTGCAGGGAGGTCGGGTTGGCGCCGGCGGTGACGTTGCGCAGGCCTTCGCTGTAGATGGCCTCGGCAAGCACGGTGGCGGTGGTGGTGCCGTCGCCGGCGATGTCGGAGGTCTTCGAGGAGACTTCCTTGATCAGCTGGGCGCCCATGTTTTCATAGGGATCCGGCAGCTCGATTTCCTTGGCGACGGTGACACCGTCCTTGGTGATCGTCGGCGAGCCGAATTTCTTCTCGAGGATGACGTTGCGGCCGGCCGGGCCGAGCGTGGCCTTGACGGCCTTGGCGAGCTTGGTGACGCCGCGCAGGAGGGCCTGGCGGGCGGATTCGTCGAAGTTGAGTTGTTTAGCCATGTTCTGGATTTGAAGGGTGAGTTTGAGATGTGAATGCGCGAGGCGGATCAGCCAAGGATGCCGAGGATGTCGGTCTCGTTGATGATGAGGAGATCCTCACCGTCGATCTTGACTTCGGTGCCGCCGTACTTGGAGATGAGGACCTTGTCGCCCTTCTTGACGGTGAAGAGCTTGGCGACGTCGTTGCCTTCGTCGTCCTTGCCGGTGCCGGTCGCGATGACTTCGGCTTCCTGGGGCTTTTCCTTGGCGGTGTCTGGAAGGAAGATGCCGCCGGCGGTCTTCTCTTCGCTGGTGGAGCGCTTCACGAGGACGCGGCGACCGAGCGGGGTGATGGAGGTGGCCATAATTGGTCTGATTTCTGCTAGGTGTTTTGCTGTTCTGGTTTGGTTTGGTTCATCTGCCCGGCCGCCGGGCGCCCCGGGTGGGGCACGGCGGCCGGGCGGAAAATGGTGGAAGTTCTCGGTTCGGAGTTCTCGGTTCTCGGTTGGGGAAAAGTTATTTGGCGGGCGGCGGGTTCTCCTTGATGGCGACGCCGTTGGAGGCGCGTTCGGCACCCTCAAAACTCAGCTCGGGCACCGCCTCGCCGATTTCCTCGGCCACAAAGCCGGCCAAGCGCTTGGGATCCTCGGACAACACCGCCTGCAGCAGGCGCGAGGTGCGTCCGCGGTCGTAATGGGAGGTGTCGAGGTCAAGCCGTGAACTGCCGGGCGTGCCGGACAAGCCCTGCATCTGCGCGGCGAGGGCGACCGTGTTGTTGATCTGGTCCTGCAGCGGCTTGTTGGCGGCCAGCTTGGTCAGCGCCACCTTCAGGCTGGCGTTGACCTCCGGGGTGTTGAGCAGTTCGGTGACGTTCTTGTCCGGGTATTGATCCAGAACCGCCTCGGCGCGGTCGGCAAGCTCGGCCGCGCGCTCGGCCCGGGTCGGTGCCAGCGCCCGGCCGATCTCGGACTCGAGCTGGAGCTCGGACAGCGCGGGCGTTGCAACGGCGGTAGGCTGGGCGGCCTGCTCGGTCGCGGGCTTGGCGGCCGCCGGGGTCGGCGTTTTGCCGCAAGCCGACATCAGGGCACCCGCCAGCAGCAGCGGAAGAACCGGCCCGAGGGCCGGAACTCCTAGCCGGATGAAGGATGTTGATGCGTTTTGCATGCCCGCTGACCTCACTTGTCCTTGTCCATGACCTCAAAGTCGGCGTCGACGACCTTGCCCTTGTCCTTCGGTTCGGCGCCGGCGACATCCGGACCGGCTTCGGGCGAGGCACCCGGGGCGCCGGCACCGGCGGCCGCGGCGGCCTGATAGGCGGCGGCGAAGAGTTTTTCGATCTCCTCGGTCTGCGTCTTCATCGCCTCGGTGTCGTTGGCCTCAATGGCCGACTTGAGGGTGGCGAGCTTGTCGGTGATCGGCGTGAGCTGCTCGGCGGGCACCTTGCCTTCCCACTCCTTGAGGGTTTTCTCAATCTCGTAGCTGAGGCTGTCGGCCTTGTTCTTGACCTCAACGGATTCCTTGCGCTTGCGGTCCTCCTCGGCGTGCTCCTCGGCATCGCGCTTGGCCTTCTCGATCTCGTCCTGGCTGAGGCCGGAGCTGCCCTGGATGGAAATCTTCTGCTCCTTGCCGGTGGTCTTTTCCTTGGCGGAGACGTGCAGGATGCCGTTGGCATCGATGTCGAAAGTGACCTCGATCTGCGGCACGCCGCGCGGCATCGGCGGGATGCCGTCGAGCTTGAAGGTGCCGAGCACCTTGTTGTCCTTGGACATCGGCCGCTCGCCCTGCAGGACGACGATTTCCACGCCCGGCTGCTGGTCGGCGTAGGTCGAGAAGATCTGGCTGTGCTTCTTCGGGATCGTCGTGTTGCGCGGAATCATCGGCGTGGCCACGCCGCCCGCGGTCTCAATGGCGAGGGTGAGCGGGGTGACGTCGAGCAGGAGCACGTCCTTGACGTCGCCCTTGAGCACGCCGCCCTGGATGGCCGCGCCGATGGCGACGACCTCGTCCGGGTTGACGCCCTGATGCGGGTCCTTGCCGGCGAGCTTGCGGGCGGTTTCAACGACCTTGGGCATGCGCGTCATGCCGCCGACGAGCACGAGTTCGTCGATCTTGCTGGCGTCGAGCTTGGCGGCGGCCAGGCATTCCTTCACCGGTTTGATGGTGCGCTCGAACAGGCTGTCGGTGAGCTGCTCCATCTTCGCCCGGGTCAGGGTCTTCATGATGTGCTTCGGGCCGGTCTGGTCGGCGGTGACGAAGGGCAGGTTGATGTCGTAGCTCTGACTGGAGCTGAGGGCGATCTTCGCTTTCTCCGCCTCCTCCTTGATGCGCTGGAGGGCGTCGGGCTGGCCGCTCAGGTCGATGCCACTGTCCGCCTTGAACTCGTTGACGATCCAGGTGATGAGCGTGTTGTCCCAGTCGTCGCCGCCCAGGTGGGTGTCGCCGTCGGTGGCCAGCACCTCGAAGACACCCTCGCCGATCTCCAGAACGCTGATGTCGAAGGTGCCGCCGCCAAGGTCATAGACCGCGACCTTCTCGTCGGACTTGCTGTCGAGACCGTAGGCCAGGGCGGCCGCGGTCGGCTCGTTGATGATGCGGCGCACGTTCAGGCCGGCGATTTCACCGGCGGCCTTGGTGGCGTTGCGCTGGCTGTCATTGAAGTAGGCGGGCACGGTGATGACCGCGTCGGTGATCGTCTCACCCAGCTTGGCCTCGGCGTCGGCCTTCAGCTTGGAAAGGATCATCGCGCTGACTTCCTGGGGCGAGTAAGTCTTCGTCTCGCCGCCGACCTCGACCTGCACGTGGGCGTCGCCGTTGGCGGCCGCGACAATCGTGTAGGGCATGCGCTTGTCGGCCTCGGTCAGCTCGCTGAACTTGCGGCCCATCAGGCGTTTCACGGAGAACACCGTGTTGCGCGGGTTGGTGACAGCCTGGCGCTTGGCGGCCTGGCCGACCACGCGCTCACCGCTCTTGGTGAAGGCGACAATCGACGGCGTGGTGCGCGCGCCTTCCGAATTTTCCAGCACCGTGGCCTTGCCGCCTTCAAGGACGGCCATGCAGGAATTCGTGGTGCCGAGGTCAATGCCGAGGATTTTGCTCATGGGGATGGATGGGGAAAAGGTGAAAAGAAGGGATTTTGGCAAAGAGTATGGCAGGTGTCGTGCCAGTCGCGCTTGGCATTTCTTATCTCGCTGTCATTCAACAAGATAGAAAAATCCAATTTGTGCTAGCAGCCCTTCCCGCCCAGCCAATATATGCCTTTTTGGCACTTTAGCGCCGCATGGGTGGCGCGATTGTGTCACGCGCTGGCGCACGTATCTTGTCCCGCTCAGGTCCAGGGATGGACCCGGCTGTCGAGGTTGAAGACCTGGCCGCTGGTGTGCGACAGGCTGTCGAGGAAGGCGATGAAGCGCGCCGCCGTTTCCGGCGTGTTGAATCGGCCGAGCGTGTGGGCGTTGAGCGCCTGCTGGCGACGTTCCGGATCGGCCAGCAGCGGGGCCGACATGGGAGTCTCCATGAGGCCGGGCAGGACGACGTTGGCGCGCACGTTGCGCGCGCCGTATTCGGCAGCCAGACTCTGGGCCAGGCCGATCAAGCCGGCCTTGGCGGCGGCGTAGTTGGCCTGGCCGGCCGGTCCGGAGAGGGCGCTGAACGAGCCGATGAAGACCAGATGCCCGCCGCCCTGCCGCAGCATCGGCCGCAGGGCGGAGCGCGCGCACAGGAAGGCGGCGCGCAGATGAACCTCCAGCACGGCATCAAAATCGGTTTCACTCAGCCGCGCCAAGGGCGCGTCCCGCAGGTAACCGGCGTTGTGGACGAGCAGGTCGAGGCGCGGCAATGCGTCCATGAAGGCGCGCACGGCCACCGGGTCGGTGGCGTCGAGCGCCCTGCGGTCGGGAGCCTGCACCTGCCAGCCCTGCAATTCCAGTTCGGCGCGCAGCGCTTTCGCAAGCGCACCGCCACCGCCGGTGATGAGCGCGGTGCGTGTCATTTGCCGGGAGCCGGCGGCGCGGCCGGGATCTTGCCCTCGCGCTGCTTCGCTTCAGCCTCGAGCCGCGCCTCGGTGGCATAGGGGTTGGGCGGCATCAAGCTGGGCGGAATGGGGGCGCGGCGAAAATGATCGCCCGGCCCGTAGTTGGCGGCGAGGTAGCCGATGATGGTCTTTTCGACCGCCGGATCGAGCTTCCACAGGCCGCCATGCCTTTGCATCCAGGCGACGACATCGGTCCAGGTGGACTCCGTGCCGCGCTGCTGGAGAAAGGTTTGCGGCGAGTGGCAGATGACGCAGTGGTTGCGGACGATCTCCCAGTCCGGCGCCATTTTCATGCCGGTGGCGGGATCCAGCGCCACCTCGTCTGCCGCGGCGGCGACGAGAGGGGCGAGGAACGAGGCGAGCAGAACGGTGCGGCGCATGGTCAGACAGCCTGGACGGCGATGCGGTGACAGGTGTTGTTGAGGTAACCCTTGGGGTTCCAGCCCGGCAGAATCATCGGCTGGGCGCGGCCCTGGTCATCGGTCGCCCGCGCCCAGACCTCGTAGTAGCCCTTCTTTGGCAGGCGCATTTCGGCCTTCCACGACTGCCAGGCATAGCGGTTGACCGGCTTGCCCAGCTCGGCGCGCTGCCAGGTCGAGCCAAAATCGATCGACAACCAGAGCTCCGCGACCTCGGCCTCGCCCGCCCAGGCGTGGCCGCGCACGCGCAGCGGTTCCTCCAGCGCCTGGGTGACCCCGGACTTGGGGAAGGTGATCAGCGATTTCACCGGCATCGACTCGATGATGACCATGTCCTCGTCCGGCACCTTGGAGCCGGGAGCGACCGGATAACGCGGGACACGATAGGAATCGCCGGTCATTTTTTCGCCATCGTGCTCGCGGTCGCGAACGACGAGCTTTTTCAGCCACTTGCCGCAGGTGGAGGCTGGCCAGCCGCCAAACACCAGGCGCAGGGGATGGCCGTTCTGCCAGGGGATGTCCTCGCCGTTCATGGCAAAGGCGAGCAGGGTCTCGTCCTCCAGCGCCTTGCGCAGGGGCGCACCACGCGAGATGACGACCTTCTTGGGGTCGCCGGAGAGATGCAAATCCGCGCCGTAGTAGCCGAGGTAAACCGCGTCGGGCTTGATCCCGCAATGCTCCAGCACGTCGCGCAGGCGCACACCGGTCCAGCGCGGACAGCCGACGGCACCCGTGGTCCACTGCGTTCCGGAGGTTGGCGGATTGAATTCGCTGCGGCCGTTGCCGGCGCATTCGAGGACCATCTGCACCGTGTGGTGCGGAAACCGGGTCTTGAGTTCCTTGAGCGTGAAAGTCGTGGGTCGCTCACAGCTTTCACCGGCGATCTCCAGGGTCCACTGCTCCGGGTCGAGGGTCTCCGGCGCCGGCGCATGGCCGTTGTTGCGCACGAACAGATACTTGGCGGGCGTGACGTCGTCGTCGAGCAGGTGCGCCGGTGTCTCGGCCAGAACCGGCCGATCGTTGAGGACGGTCAGACCCTCCTTGCCGGCGATGGGTGAAGGCGTGTTGTCCTGGGCCAGGGCCACCGGGATGAGGCCGGCGGGCAGTCGGTCGGCAAACACGATTTCGGCTCCCAAGGCGGCACTCAACGAGGCCAGACCGAGCTGCCCGAAGAAACCGCGCCGGTTCAGCGACTCGCCCCGCTCGTCTGCGACCGGCTTCGACGGGACATCGGCAGGGCGGGCGGGCCAGTTCGGGGAAGGCGGGGCGGCGGACATGATTCCCATAAACGCCGGAACCGCGCCAGATTTCAATGCGGAATGCCAGGATCCACACGGGCCGTGGAATTTCATGCCACCACGATTTCAAGCTTTGCGAACAGCCGGCCGTCTCGCATAGTAGCCGCGTGACTAACCCCCGCATGTATCTCAGCCTCTGGTTCGGCATCCTCCTTGTCGGTGCCGGCTGTTCGCACTCGCCGACGCCGACTGCCACCTCCACCCCGCAAGTCCGCGCGGTCGCCGTTCAGGACAACCCGCTCACCCGCCGCATCAACCGCCCGTCGACCCTGCCGCCGGTGCCACCCGCGGGAGTCAAGATCAGCTACTCCTCGGTCAACACGACCGCTCCCGTGCTGGCCATGACCTTCGACGACGGCCCGCACCCGACCCTGACGCCGAAGCTTCTCGACCTGCTGCGCGAGCGCAACATCAAGTGCACCTTCTTCGTCATCGGCAAGAACGCGCGCGCCTATCCTCACATCATCCAGCGCATGATCGCCGAGGGCCATGAGATCGCCAACCACACCTGGAACCATCCCAGCCTGACCAGCCTGTCCGACGCCCAGATTCGCCAAGAACTGCGCGCCAGCGAAGACGCCCTGATGGCGGCGGCCAACTACCGCCCGCGCCTGATCCGCCCTCCCTACGGCGCCATCAACACCCGCATCAAGCAGCTCATGTTCGCCGAGTTCGGCTACTCGACCATCATGTGGTCGGTCGATCCCCAGGACTGGCGCCGGCCCGGAGTCTCGGTCGTCACCAGCCGCCTGGTCAGCGGTGCCCGCCCGGGCGCCATCATGCTCGCCCATGACATCCATCCGCCGACCATCGCCGCCATGCCGGCCATGTTCGACCAGCTCATCTCCAAGGGTTATCAGTTCGTCACTGTCAGCCAGCTGCTCAACCTGGAGAAGGCCGGCATGCCGGTCGGCGTCGTCATCAGCCCCGCCCAAGCCGTCGACGAGCCCGCCACCGGCGCGCTCACCCGCTGAGCCACGCGCCTCGGCGCGTTCCCTGTCATGATCGGCGAAGACTTCCTCCAGCTGCGCGACGAACTCGCCGCCGACCTGCGCCGCCTGGCGGGCTGCCTGCGCGAGTTCGGCGGCGGTGACGAGGCCGCACAAGCCGCCGACCACCTGCTCGACAGCCTGTGCGAACCGATGTTGCTCGTCGTGGTCGGCGAACCGGGCGTCGGCAAATCAACCTTCCTGCACGCGCTCTTCGGCCGCGAGTTCGCCAAGCGGCCGCCCGACGCCGAAGGCATCCTGCGCTACTTCCGGCACGGCCCGCAGGCTGCCACCGAAACCGTGCTGCCCGGCCTCCAGGAGGTTCAGGCGTCGCACGATTTTCTGCGCGACTTCCATGTCGTCGACCTGCCCGGCACGCCCGCGGCGGCCTTGGACGACCTGACCCGCCGTTTCCTGCCCGCCGCCGACGCGGTGATCCTGCTGTTCAGCGCCGCCAATCCCTGGGGCGCCGCCGCCTGGCAGTTCCTCAGCCAGCTTCAGCCGGAGTGGCCGCGCCACCTGATCTGCGTGCTTCAGCAGGCCGACCAGCGTAGCCCGGAGGAGATTCAGGTCATCACCGATTACATGCGCCAGCTGGCCAGCCAGCGCCATGGCCGCACCTTCCCGACCTTTGCCGTCTCTGGCAAGCGCGGCTGGCTCGCGCGCAGCACCGGCCTCGACCCGGAGCGACTGCTCGAGGAAAGCGGCTTTCGCGCGCTGGAGGATCATCTGTCCGGCCTCACCGGCCGGGGCACCGCGCGTTTCAACAAGCTGGCCAGCGCCGCACGCCTCGGTCGCCAGTTGCTCGAACGGCTGCAGCGCGATCTCCAGCAGGCCTCCGCCAGTGCCGGTCAGGCCCTGGCCGTCGTTGCCGAGTTCTTCACCGAGCAGGGGCTGCAGGCCGATCGCACGCTGAAAAAACTGCTGCCGGCACTCGATGCCACCGAACGCGACCTGCAGGAATCCAGCCTGCGCATCGGCCACCTCGCCGAAAACCTGCTGGCCTTCCGCCAGGCCCTGGAACCGGCACCGCCGGACGAGGAAGAGGCAGGGGAGGGCAACCGCACCGACAGCCTCGACCACCGGCTCTTTCAGGACCTGCAGATGCGCACCGGTGAGCGCTGGCGCCAGATCGCCCTGCAACTCGAGGAGGATCAGCTGCAATACGGCCGCTACCTGCATCATCAGGGCCGCGGCGTGCTCTTTGAGCCGGACGAACCCCTGCCGCTGGCACCCGACGAGGATGCCCGCCGCCTGCTCAGTGTGCGCATGGAAGGCGCCCTGCGCCGCTTTGTGCTGGGCCTCGATCTCGATGGCCTGCTGCGTCCAGGCCTGGCCAACGCCCGCCGCCGCGCCCGCTGGATCCACCGGCTTTTCGTTCCACTGCCGCCGGCGGTGGCCGCCGCCGCCTATTTTCTCGGTTGGATGGAGGCCGGGCTGACCGCCTGCGCCGGGCTGCTGCTGCCCGGGACCGCCTTTCTCGCCAGTCTCAACGCCCTGAGCGGCACACGCCGTCGCCTGGCCGAACGCCTCGAGACTTCCCTGCCCCAACTCCGCGACCTTCTGGCGGACCAGGTGCAAGGCGATGTCGAAACCGTGTTTGCCCGTTTCCTGCCCCTGCTGGAACCGGTGCGCGTCCGCGCCGACGCACGCCATGCACGCCTCGCCGCCCAGCTCGCCGAGGTCGAGGCTCTCGGCGCCGCGCTCAAGGACTTCGAACAGCGCCTGCACGGCTGATGAAAGTCGGCCGGCGCGCGCGTTTGCCTCTTTCATGTCTCCGCTCCGCTCCACCCTGCTCCTCACCGCCATGATCCTCGCTGGCGAAGACTTCGCCGAAGCCCAGCAAAGCAAGGCCAACTACGACGAGGCCCGCGTCGGCAGCTACACGCTGCCCGAAGCTCTGGTCCTGGCCGACGGCAGCGCCGTGAAAACGGCCGGCGACTGGACCCAGCGGCGCCGGCCGGAGGTGCTGAAGCTGTATCAGGATCACGTGTACGGCCGCGTGCCCGTCGGCCTCGGCGCTCCAGCGTTCCAGGTCAAGGCGGTGAAGAAGGACGCCCTTGGCGGCAAGGCCACCCGCAAGCTCATCCAGATCACCCTGCCCTCCTGCCCCGCCTGGGAAGGCATCGAACTGATGCTCTACACGCCCAACGCCGCCACCGGCCCCGTGCCCTGCGTCGCCGGCCTCAGCTTCGGCGGGAACCACGCGGTCAGCCCGGAGACTGACATCCCCCTGTCGACCCGCTGGATGCGCCCCAACAAGGAAAAGGGAATCGTCGACAACCGCGCCACCGAGGCCAGCCGCGGCAACGAAAGCAGTCGCTGGCCTTTGGCCCTGATCCTCGACCAGGGATTCGCGGTCGCCACCGCCTATTACGGCGACATCGAGCCCGACCACGCCGAGGGCTGGAAGACCGGCCTGCGCGGCCTCACCGCCAAGGACGGCACCGCCACCGTCTGGAACAACGGCGACTGGGGTGCCATCAGCGCCTGGGCCTGGGGCCTGAGCCGCATCCTCGACTGCCTAGAGACCGAAACCGCCGTCGATGCCAAACGCTGCGCCGTCATCGGCCATTCGCGTCTCGGCAAAACCTCCCTCTGGGCCGGTGCCCAGGACGAGCGCTTTGCCTTCGTCATCTCCAACAACTCCGGCGAGGGCGGTGCCGCCCTGATGCGCCGGAATTTTGGCGAAACCACCGCCGTCATCACCAAGGCCTTCCCGCACTGGTTCACCCCGACCTACACGAGCTACGCCAACAACGAGGCCGCCTGCCCGGTCGACCAGCACCTGCTCATCGCCCTCGCCGCCCCGCGGCCGATCTACATCGGCAGCGCCGTCGAGGATGAATGGGCCGACCCCAAGGGCGAGTTCCTCTCCGGCTACCACGCCAGCCCGGTCTATGCGCTGTTCGACCACCCGGGTGTCGGCACCGACCAGCAGCCCGGCATCGACACCCCCGTCGGCGGCCGCATTGGCTACCACGTCCGCAACGGCGGCCACGACGTCAAGGACTACGACTGGCAGCAGTACCTCGCCTTCGCCCGCAAAAACGGGCTGTGAAAAAGGGAGCGCGGGCATCTTGCCCGCTTCACTGGAGCTGGCCGAAGCTGCGGCCTTCAGACGACATCCAAGGGCGTGAGTACCCGGGCGCAACCACCGATGACCACCGAAGATCGACGCGCCGGCCTGTGGCGCGGGCTGCAGGAGGGCGGTGAGGAGGATGAGGATGGGTTTCATGGTGCTCCTTTATCGGGATTGTTTGATGCGATTGAACTCAGCGAGCAGGAAATCCCCTCGCATTTGGCCCGTGGCGGGGGATGCCTGTGCTTCGGCGTCGTGGA
>JAUREI010000174.1 GCA_030827515.1 Prosthecobacter sp.
CGCCGATCGCCGCGATGATGCGGCCGACATTGAAACAGAACCCCTGGCCCGTCGCGCGCACCGCGGTGGGAAAAAGCTCCGGCAGATAGAGCGGGAAGAAGCCATAGAAGCTGGCCGTGATGCCGCCCATCAAGAAGGCGGTGGCAAAGAACCAGCCGTTGATCACCGTGTTGGTCTGATAAAACAGCAGCGCCGCCGCGAGCGAGGCGCCGCACATCAGCACATAGGTCGTGCGCCGGTTCAGCACATTGGCGATGATCGGCGCCACAAAAGCGAAGAGAATGGCCCCGACGGAGGTGGCGATCTGCGTCCACTGCGCGACGTTCTGGTAGCCATTGGGGTCGAGATCCGGCGAAGTTGACCACTTGGCCGACTGCTGCGTGGCGCCCCAGGTGCCGAGCAGGGCAATGCCTGCCAGACTGGCGCCGAGCAGCAGGTTGCGCCGCACGCTGGCCTGGCTTTCGGAGGTGATGCTGCCCGCCAGCGTGGCGCGGCCCAGATAACGGCGCACCGGCAGCAGGTAGCCCCAAATGATGGCGGCAAATCCCGCGACGGTGATGAGAGAGGCCAGGGGCGTCGTCACCCCCTTTTCAATGCCCATGGGCGACCAGGCCCAGATGACCATCAGGGCAACCACGGCACCCAGTAGCACCCCCTTGAGGTCGGACGTGCTCCAGTGGCTCGTCTTGCCGGCGGCCTTTTCCTCCTCCCACTTGTCCGATTCGGGAACGAACAGCCGGATGAGAAAAATGATGCCCGCGGGCAGGGCGCCACTGAGCATGAGAAAACGCCAGGCCTGATGATCCAACAGCCAGGAAGCCGTGGCCTCGCTGCAGCCAACCGCCAGGGTCAGGGAGCGCATGCTGTCGATGAAGTTGTTCATGCTCAGGCTCAGCACCGCCACCAGCAGGTAGCCGATGTTCGCCGCGGCACCGATCGCCCCCGCCACAACGGCGCGGTTGCCCTTGGTCCAGAGCTCGTTCACCAGCGCCACGCCCAGCGCCCACTCCCCCCCCATGCCGAGCGAGGCGATGAAGCGCAGGATGGCAATGTGCCAGGCTTCCGAGGCAAAGCCGCACAGGCCCGTGAAGATGGCGTAGGTGAAGATGCCCACCGAAATCGCCTTCACCCGGCCGATGCGATCGCCCAGCCAGCCAAAGAAAACGCCGCCGGTGGCCGCCCCCACCAGAAAGGTCGCGATGATGACACTGAACCACCGGTCCAGGGAGGCGTTCAGCAGCTCGGGTGTGGTCGAGCCCGCCAGCAAATCCTGCAGTGCCGGCTTGCCAATCAGCGGGAAGAGACCCATTTCGAAACCGTCGAAGAGCCAGCCCAAAAAGGCGGCGATGAGGGCCATGTTGCGGCCGGTGGCGGTGGTCTGAGGTCGGGACATGGGATCGGAAGCAGAAGTTTACGGACGGAACCCCCGATTCTTGGGAGAAATCGCTACCCGACAAGCACGAATGCAGGCACGAGCGCAGGAGAAAAGTTCCCTAAAACACGGCGCAAATCGCTCGCCAGCAACGAAGCAATACCTCGACACGTGCCCGTTGATGGGGCATCCGGCCGCAGACCCGCTTGGCCGGGCAAAACTCTCTCCGCTCAATACCCACGCGCAAACTGGATGTCCAAGGTCTGCAGATACGTGTGCAGACCAGCGTCTTGCACCGGCAGGACAATGGCGTCCTCGTCGCTTTCATTGTGATGGGAATGCCACCAGCCGGGAGGCGTCACAAAGGCTCCACCAGCCACCCAGTTGGCACGGACAGGGTTGATGATGTTGCCGTCGCCGTCGAGATCGCGGCCGATCATGGTGTAAACGCCTTTCGTGGCCTTCACGGCGAAATCGAGGGCGATGGAATTGTGTCGGTGCGCCTTCTGCCTGCTCCGCGCGGGCAGCAGATTGTAGAGTGACCACATGGAATGGGTGAGCGTCTTCGTCTGTGGGCAGTCGGGATTCGCCAGCAGGATGCCGTTGCGATTCTTGTCCTTGCCCTCATTGGCCTTCCGCACCTTTTCCAGTTCGTTGGTGAGCGTTTCCCGTGAGAAATAGAGCGGGCGGAATCTTGGAGTGTCTGGCTTGACCCCGAGAAAATCCATCAACGGCTGGTCATTCACCCAGTAGAAGGCACTGTCCTCACTCGCACGATGCCGGATCTTGCCCGTGATGGGTAGCGCAAAGAGGTCGCCCTCACTCCAATCGAGCTTATGACTGTCAACCTCACTGAAACCCGCACCCCGAATGACATAAAAAACCTGACTGCTGGCGTGGCAGGCGGTGGGCAACTCTTCGCCCGCGGCGATGTGGATGAAATTGGCCAGCAGGCTGGGACCGGTAAGCTGATAGCTCGTTTCCAACGTCTTCGACAAATCCAGCGGGATAATCCGGGTTTCATCAATGTGATGCATCACAGGTGGAAACACATCAATCGCGATCTTGGGCATGCGCGGATTCGCGGCACTGCCATACTCGAAGAACAGGCCGTGTTTTTCCCATTCATCATTGCAGGTGGAATCGGTCTTCGATGGATGGGTGGCGTTCATCACAAGGCTGGATTTACACCCGAGCATAAGCCTCACGAGGCGCTCAGGGAAGCGTTTTTGTTGCACACTCCTTCCCGCCACTGCAGAGACCAATGAACGGCCAAGCGATGCAATTCCTGACGTGTGGGAAAACGGGGTCGTCCCGACCAAGAACGAATCGCCCCCGGGGAACGGAGGGTGGGCGGCATTGTGACAGAGCCTCGAGCATGCAAGTTTTGGAATGAACCACGGGCGGCAAGCAACAATCAACTCCCGGAAAGCCCTGTCATTTGACCACAATCCAGGGAAACCAGTATGCCTGAGCAGCCACAAGCATGCCCATCAGCAAAGCCAGCGCGATGCTGTGCCAGAAAACACTTCGCAGCACCGTGCCGGCATCGGGACTTTCCGCATGACCACCCGTTGCCACGGCGGCAACGACGATGCTTTGCGCGTCGATCATCTTACCCATCACGCCACCGCTGCTGTTGGAAGCTGCCATGTGCAGCGGCGACAACCCTAGCTGGTTCGCGGTGACCTGCTGCAGATTGCCGAACAGCACGTTCGACGCGGTGTCGCTGCCCGTGAGCGCCACGCCAAGCCAGCCGATGATCGGCGAGAAAAAGGGGAAGAAAACGCCGGTGTCAGCCATCATCAGTCCCATCGTCGTGTCCGTGCCGCTGTATCGCGTCACATAACCAAGCGCCAGCATGAGCGAAATCGTCAGCAGTGGCACGCGCAGCTTCCAAACCGTCTCCACATAAAGTTTGATGATGCGCATCGGCCCCAGCCCCAGACAAAAGCCCGCCAGCACGCCCGCCAGCATTGCGGCTGTACCCGTGGCCGAAAGCGCATTGATTTTAAACACGGCTTTCTCCAACTCCGCATTCAACGCGACCGGCGGCACCTTTTCGACGGCCTTGTGAAGCAACGGCACTTCGATCTCTTGATTGAAAAGATCATTCAGAGCACTCTTCACCCCCGGCATGCCCCACGCGAATACAAACGCCGTCAAAAACACCCATGGCAGCCACGCCTTCCTGGCGCTGCAAGACAGGCTGACTGTTTGCCCTTCGCCTGCGGACTCCCTTGCATCCCTCGGCTTCCAAATCTTCATGAAAAGCACGAGCCCCGACATGGCAACCACGGCACTGACGATGTCCACCAGCCAAGGCCCGTGGTAATTGCTCATGACAAACTGCATCACGCCAAAACTCAGGCCCGTCACAAGGCACGCCGGCCAAACCCCAAGCATGCCGCGCCAACCGGCCTGCGCCACCACCAGCCAGAACGGCACAATGAGCGAGAACAGCGGCAACTGCCGTCCCACCATGGCGCTGAGCAAATGAAGATCTAGCCCCGTGATGTCCGCAAGCGTCGTCAATGGTGTGCCGAGTGAACCAAATGCCACGGGTGCGGTGTTGCCGATCAACGCCAACTTCGCTGCTTCGAGCGGCTTGAAACCCAGGCCGATCATCAAGGCTCCAGAGATCGCCACTGGCGCACCAAAACCCGCCGCCCCCTCAATGAAGGCACCAAAGCTGAAAGCGATCAATAAAGCCTGGATTCTTCGATCACCCGAAACACCCGCAATCTGTTTTTGCAAAACCGCAAACTGCCCAGTTTCAACACTGAGATTGTAAACAAACATGGCATTCAACACAATCCAGCCGATGGGGAAAAAACCGAAAGCTGCACCGTTCACCGCCGCCATGCCCGCGAGTTGTGCCGGCATGTGATAAACAAAAACCGCGATGCACATGGCTGTGACCAAACCCGCCAGTGCCGCGAATTGCGCCCGCACATGCCAGAAAGCCAGCAAACCCAGCAACACCATGACAGGCATGGCCGCAACCAGCGAGGAAACAACGAGACTGTCGAGCGGATTGTAATTTTGGGACCAAGTCATATTCAGGATGAAAAGAGGTGGCGATCGGGATGCTGCCCAGAAGTTTCGCAGATAAACGGCAACAATCTGCGCGCACAATGCAGAAGTTTTTCTGAAGGTCGTTGCGTTCCCCTTCACCCGCCCCCATCTCCGATCTTCCATCTCCCAAGCCTCATGCTCCGCTTCCTCGCCTCCCTCCTTCTTGCCGCAGGCCTCGCCGCAGCTGCCGAAAAACCCAACTTCCTCGTCATCTTCACCGACGACCACGGCTGGGGTGACGTCGCCAGCTTTGGTGGCACCGACGTTCAGACCCCCCATCTGGATCGCCTCGCGGCCGAGGGCATGAAGCTCACGTCCATGCGCGCCAACTGCACGGTGTGCTCGCCCTCGCGCGCCGCCCTGCTCACGGGGCGCTACCCGGACCGGGTCGGTGTGCCCGGGGTCATCCGCACCCAGCCGGAAAACTCCTGGGGCTACTTCAAGCCCGGCGTTCCGACCCTGGCCGACGCCCTGAAACCGGCCGGCTACCACAGCGCCATCATCGGCAAGTGGCACCTCGGCCTGGAGAGCCCGAACACGCCCAATGAGCGCGGTTTCGACCTCTTCCACGGCTTCCTTGGCGACATGATGGACAGCTACACGACCCACCTGCGCCACGACCAGAACTACATGCGCCTCAACCAGGAAGTCATCGAACCCGAGGGCCATGCCACCGACCTCTTCACCGACTGGGCCTGCGCCTACCTGAAAGGGGAGCGACGCCCGAAGGACCACCCCTTCTTCCTCTACCTCGCCTACAACGCCCCGCATTTCCCCATCGAACCGCCGGCCGAATGGCTGGAGAAGGTCCAGGCCCGCGCGCCGGACATGGATCCCAAGCGCGCCGCCAATGTCGCCTTCGTCGAGCACCTCGATGCCAACATCGGCCGCGTGCTCGCCTGCCTGCGCGAAGCCGGTCTGGAAAAGAACACGGTCGTCGTCTTCAGCGCCGACAACGGCGGCTCCCTGCCCCACGCCCAGAGCAATCATCCCTGGCGCGACGGCAAGCAGAGCCATTACGACGGCGGTTTGCGCGTGCCCTTCGTGCTGCGCTGGCCAGGCCACGTGTCGCCCGGCTCGGAAAACTCCTACGCCGGTCTCAACTTCGACATTGTCCCCACCTTCCTTGAACTTGCCGGCCTGAGGCCCTCGCCGGAACTGGATGCCGTCAGCCTGGTGCCCCTGCTTGAGGGCCGCGCCATGCCCGAAGGTCGCGAGCTGTATTTTGTCCGCCGCGAAGGCGGGGCCGCCTACGGAGGCAAAAGCTACGAAGCGATCGTGCGTGGTGAATGGAAGCTGATGCAGAACGATCCGTGGTCACCTCTTGAGCTCTACCACCTGAAAAATGACCCGCAGGAAACAACCAATCTCACCGGCAAGGCGCCCAAGGTCTTCAACGAGCTTTCCACCGCCCTGCGCCGCCACATCCAGCGCGGCGGCTCGGTGCCCTGGCAGAAACCCTGATCGCGGTTGCCCGACACACCCGACCATGCTCCACTGCCTTCGATGCTGACCCCCGCCGAACTCCAGCGCTACGCCCGCCACCTGGCCATCCCCGGGTTTGGTCGCGAGGCCCAGGAAAAGCTGAGCGCCGCGCGTGTGCTCTGCATCGGCGCCGGCGGTCTCGGCTCGCCCGCCGCCCTCTACCTCGCCGCCGCCGGCGTCGGCCGCCTCGGCCTGGTCGATCCGGATGTCGTCGAGGTCACCAACCTGCAGCGCCAGATCCTGTTCGGCGAGGATGACATCGGTCGCCCGAAGCTGGAGGCTGCGCGCGAGCGCCTGCGGCAGACCAATCCGCATGTCGAGGTCGTCGGTCACGCCGAGTATTTCACCGCCGCCAACGCCCGCGAGATCGCCTCCGGCTACGACATCCTGCTCGACGGCACCGACAACTTTCCAACGCGTTATCTGTCGAACGACGTCGCCGTCTGGCAGGGCAAACCGAATGTCTATGGCAGCATCCTGCGCTTCGAAGGCCAGGTCTCCGTCTTTGCCCCCCACCTCGGCGGACCCTGCTACCGCTGCATGTCACCCCAGCCGCCGAAGCCCGGCCTGGTGCCAACCTGCGCCGAGGGCGGTGTGCTTGGCGTCCTGCCCGGCCTGGTCGGCACCCTGCAGGCCCTCGAGGTCATCAAGCTCATCACCGGCCTCGGCGCGCCGCTCATTGGCCGCCTGCTCCACGTCGACACCCTGACCCTGCGCTTCCGCAGCTTCGAACTGCGGCGCGACCCCGAGTGCCCCGTCTGCGGCCCCTCTCCCTCCATCACCGAACCCATCGATTACACCGGTTTCTGCGGCATGAATCCCCCCGACGTCCCCACCCTCAGCGTTCAAGACCTGCGCGACCTGCGCGCGCATGGCGAGAAGCACTACCTGCTCGACGTGCGCGAGCCCGACGAACACGCCACCGCCCGCATCGAGGGCTCCACCCTCATCCCACTGGGCGAGGTCACCGCGCGCGCCGGCGAACTGCCGCGCGACACCAAAATCGTCGTCCACTGCAAGCTTGGCGGCCGCAGCGCCAAGGCGGTTGCCGCCCTGCGCGAGCTCGGCTTCCAGGACGTCTGGAACGTCGCCGGCGGCATCACCGCCTGGTCGAAGGAGATCGACCCGAAGGTGCCGGCGTATTGAGCAGGACCTGGATTCGGCAGGCTCGCTGACGAATTTGACAAATCCCCTTGCCTTTCGGTATTTTCAGTTTTTACTGAAAACGTGAGCAAGAAACCCCCAGCCTGGGAACAAGCACGCGAGGACTTCGTGGCGCAGTGGGGCTCGCTCGGCACCCAGTGGGGCATCAACCGCACGATGGCGATGATCCACGCCCTGCTCATGACCGCCCCGGAGCCGATGAGCACCGACGAGGTCATGGCCCTGCTGCAGATCAGCCGC
>JAUREI010000099.1 GCA_030827515.1 Prosthecobacter sp.
CACCCGCAGCGCGCTGCCGGCGGGCAGCCGGCTCACCACGGAAAACCTCGCCCATGCCGTCGTGGGCCTGGTCGACCGGATTGATGTGGCCGCCGATGCCGAGACTGCGGCGGGCGACGAGGCGCTTTTCACCCGAGCTGCCGCCGCGGCGGTAGCAGAGGTAGCGGTCGCCGTGGCGGAAGATCGAGTAGGGGATGAGCTGCTTGTGGGTCGGGTCCTGCTCGGCGGCGGGGCGCTCCATGAAAAAGTTCGCGCCCGGCGCCAGCATCGCGTGCAGGTAGCGCTCGGCCTCGGGCTGGAAACCCTGGAAGCTGCCGAGTTCGTCGAAGAGGGCGCGGGGGATGACAAGAACGTGTTCCATGAAGCCGTCAGCTTGACCGGCTGACCGGGACGGTCAACGCGGACCTGCAAGTTTCGGTGGACAAGCCCGCCGGTCCGCCGTTTGCGTCCGCCCATGTCCGCCAACCTCCTGCGCGTCCACCCCGCCGACGATTTGATCGTCGCCCTGCAAGACCTGCCCGCCGGTGCCGAGGTGTCGCTCGGCAGCCAGCGCTGGTGCATGCGCGAGGCCGTGCCGGCCAAGCACAAGTTTGCCGCGCGCGACCTCGCCGCCGGCGAACTCGTCACGATGTATGGTGTGGTCGTCGGGCGCACCCGCAGCGCGCTGCCGGCGGGCAGCCGGCTCACCACGGAAAACCTCGCCCATGCCGCCGCCGACTTCACCGGCAAGCAGCGCGACTTCGTCTGGCAGGCTCCCGATGTCTCGGCCTGGCGCGGGCGGACGTTCCAGGGCTTCAAGCGTTCCACCGGCGTGCCCGGCACGGCCAATCACTGGATCGTCGTGCCGCTGGTCTTTTGCGAGAACCGCAATCTGGCGGTCATGCGCGAGGCGCTGACCCGCGCGCTCGGCTACGGCCGCGGCTCGGCCTACGAACGCTTTGCCGCCCGCCTGGCCGAGTTGCATCGCCGCGGCGCCTCGCCGGCCGATCTCGAGGCCGCCGCGCTGGAGGCGGAGGAGGCATCCGCCCCGCCGCTGTTTGCCAATCTCGACGGCGTCAAGTTCCTCGAGCACGGCCTCGGCTGCGGTGGCACGCGCCAGGATGCCGAGGCGCTCTGCCGCCTGCTCGCCGGCTACATCGCCCATCCGAACGTGGCGGGCGCCACCGTGCTCAGCCTGGGCTGCCAGCACGCCCAGGTCAGCCTGCTGGAAAAGGCCCTCGCCGAGCTGCACCCGAGCTTTGATCGCCCCCTGCAAATCTTCGAACAGCAGAAGAGCGCCTCGGAAAAGGACATGCTCGGGCGTGCCATCCGCGCCGTCTTCGCCGGTGCCGCCCGCGCGGCCGGGCAGGAACGCGAGCCCTGCCCGATCGACGGCCTCGTGCTCGGCGTCGAGTGCGGCGGGTCCGACGGCTTTTCCGGCCTCTCGGCCAATCCGGTCATCGGTCGCGCGGCCGACCTGCTCGCCGCCTCTGGCGGCACACCGGTGCTGTCCGAGTTTCCCGAACTCTGCGGCGTCGAGCAGGACCTCTGCGACCGCTGCGAGACGCCGGAACTGGCGGACAAGTTCACCGGCCTGATGCGCGCCTACGAGCAGGCCGCACGCGCCTGCGGTTCCGGCTTTGAAGCCAATCCCTCGCCCGGCAACATCCGCGACGGCCTGATCACCGACGCCATGAAGTCGGCCGGGGCCGCGAAGAAGGGCGGCACGGCGCCGGTGGTCGACGTCAGCGACTACGGCGAGCCCGTGCGCCGCCACGGCGGCCTGAATCTCTGCTGCACGCCCGGCAACGATGTTGAATCGACCACCGCCCTCGCCGCGGCCGGCTGCAACCTGATCGTCTTCTCCACCGGCCTCGGCACGCCCACCGGCAACCCGGTCTGCCCGACCCTGAAGGTGGCGACGAACACCGGGCTCATGCGCCGGATGGCGGACATCCTCGATTTCGATGCCGGCCCCGTGCTGACCGGCGAGGCGACCATCGACGGGGCGGGGGAGCAGTTGCTCGAACTCTGCCTCGCCACCGCCGGCGGCACCTACCGACCCAAGGTGGTGGTCCTCGGTCAGGACGATTTCCTGCCGTGGAAACGCGGGGTGTCGCTCTGATCCAGGATGCTATATTTAGGTGTTCATAAGGACACCTAACAAAAAATGTTTCGGAAATCTAAATATTTTGTTGGGATAATGCGTTATGTTCCGAACGCCCAACCCAACCACCCTCATGCCGCGCTCCCAACACGTGCTGTATTTGTCGGTTCCCAGCCGCCGACGTTCCGCTCCCCGCCAGGTCTCGCTTTTCGATCGAGTCATCCTGCTGGCGGTCTTTGTTTTTCTGGTCGTCGGTGCCTTCACCCTGATCGACAAGGCTTCCGCCCAGCAGAAAGCGGCCGACACTCTGGCCGGTCAAACGGCGCAGGCCACGTTGTAAGCGCCGCAGGTTTGGAGGGATGCCGCACGGGCGGCAGGGAGGGGTGTCGCCGGTGCCCACATGGGCTGGCTGGCGGAGTGAATCGGGCACGCGGGGGGCGATAAGGAACCGGGAGACCTGGACCCGATGGGTCGCTCATTCGGTGGAAGGCCGTCATCAGGGGCACTGGGATTCAGTGCGATCGGCCTTGCGAAATGGTACCCAGGGAGGGGCTCGAACCCACAACCAATTGATTAAGAGTCAACTGCTCTACCATTGAGCTACCTGGGCAAAAAACTTTCCAGCACGTGGTACGCGGGGAGGGGGTCGAACCCTCGACCAATTGGTTAAAAGCCAACTGCTCTACCACTGAGCTACCCGCGCAGACGGGCCTTCTAACTAACCCGAAAGTGGGGGCGCGCAAGTTTGATTTTTAGGCCTCGGCGACTTTTTCGGGGGCGTGATTGTGTGTGCGTGCGACCGGGGAGGCGAGGCCTGATCTGAAATCTGCCATTTGAACTTTGCTATCATCCGCGTCCCTCCCTGCCGGCTTGCATCAGGGGTGGTGACGTTTAAATTGGCGGCATGAAATCCTGGACCCCGCCGCAGAGCGTGAACCTGGCCGACCTCGGCTTCATGGACGCGCGCAGCAAGCTCATTGATCTGGCCGCCTTCCTCGACCGCGTCCAGCGTGCCGGGCAGGAGGGGGATTTCCGGGTGCAGGCGCTGAAGCGCGCCATCGGGCTGTTGTCGCAGGAGGCGCCGGGCCGTGCCCGCGAAGTGTTGCTCAGCTTCAGCGATCCGAGCAGTGAACCGGTGGCCAAGGCCGCCATGCAGGGCGCCATCGGTGCCTGCCCGCCCTGAACCCCGTTTTGACCCTCGCGCATGAATTACATTGAGCCCCACGGCCACATGGTCAGCCGGACCACGGATGACTACGAACGCATGGCCCTCGCCGGCTGTCAGGCGATCTGCGAACCGGCCTTCTGGGCCGGATTCGACCGCGCCTCGGCCCAGGGATTCTACGATTATTTTCGCCAGATCACCGAATACGAACCGAAGCGAGCCGCCCGCTATGGCATCGCCCACTACTGCTGGCTGTGCATCAATCCCAAGGAGGCCGAGGACGTGCAGTTGGCCGAGGAGGTCATCGGCCTCATTCCCGAATTTCTGAACCGGCCCGGCGTGCTCGGCATTGGCGAGATCGGCCTGAACAAGAACAGCCGCAACGAGCTGCGCATTTTTGAGCGGCATCTGCAGGTGGCCCAGGATCACGACCAGTTGGTGCTCGTGCACACCCCGCACCTGGAGGACAAGCTCAAGGGCACGAGGCTGATTGTCGATGCCCTGAAAAACTTCTCCGGCCTCCGCCCCGAGCGGGTGATCATCGACCATGTCGAGGAACACACGATCGACCACGTGCTGGATCAGGGCTTCTGGGCCGGGATCACGCTGTATCCCGAGAGCAAGTGCACGCCCCACCGCGCCATCGACATGCTGGAGCAGCGGCGCGCGGAGAGGATCTGGATGAACAGCGCCTGCGACTGGGGCATCAGCGATCCTCTCGCCGTCCCGCGCACGATGCAGGAGATGCGCCGTCGCGGGTGGTCGCCGGAGATGGTCCGGCACGTCGTCTGGGACAACCCCGCCGCGTTCATGGCACAGTCGGGCAAGTTCGCCCTGGCGTGAGGCGACGCACTTTCCCGGTGACAACGCTGCGGCGTATCTGGTAAGCCTTGGCCGCCATGACCCGCCCGCTTTCCCTCCGCGATTGTTCCATCGGCCTCGCGCTGCTGGCCGTGGTCGCCTTTTTTGCCGTCGCGGAACCGGCTTTCCTTGACGCGCGCAACCTGACCCTGCTGCTCACCGAGTTGTCCATCACGGCGACCCTGGCCATGGGCATGCTGCTGGTCATCCTGCCCGGCCACATCGACCTCTCGGTGGGCAGCGGGCTCGCCCTGCTCAGCGGGGTGGCGGCGGTGCTCACGACGCGCACCGGTCTGCCGGCGCCACTGGCCCTGGGGCTGGCCCTGGCGGCCGGTCCGCTGTTGTGGTGGGGCATGGGGCTGCTGGTTGTCCGGGAACGGGTGCCGGCCTTCATTGTCACCCTGGCCGGCCTGCTCATGTTTCGTGGTCTGTTCTGGCTGGTCATTCGCAACCAGACGACTCCGGTCGCACCGGGCGGACGCAACAACCTCTACTCGCTGCTCAGCACCTACTATCTGCCGCCGGTCGCCGGTTATGCCCTGGCCGCACTCGTGGTCGGCGCCCTGGTCGCCGCCAGCCTCGCCGGGCGCGCCCGCCGTCGCGCCGCGGGCTTTGCCGTCGATGATGCCGAGCTGACCTTTCTGAAACTCTTCATCGCCGCGCAGGCGATCCTGCTCTTCGTGGCCGTGACCAACCAGTTTCGCGGCGTGCCGCTGCCGGCGCTGCTTTTTGGGACGGTCGCCTTCGCGGTCTGGGTCATCACCCGGCACACCGCCTTTGGCCGCCATCTTTATGCCATCGGCGGCAATCCCGAGGCGGCCCTCGTCTCGGGGGTGCCGGTTCGCAGGGTCCTGCTCGGCGCCTTCGCCCTGCTGGGGGGCATTGTCGCCATCACCGGCTTCATGCTCACTTCCTACACCGGCAATTCAACCCCCGACCTTGGCGAGTGGATGGAGCTGGATGCCGTGGCCGCGTGCGTCATCGGCGGGGTCAGCCTGCGTGGGGGCCGGGGCAGCGTGCTTGGCGTGCTGTTCGGCGCCCTCATCATGGCGTCCCTGCTCAATGGCATGACGCTGATGTCGGTGACGCCGGAATACAAGCTCGTCGTGCGCGGCCTGGTCCTGCTCGGCGCGGTCTGGCTCGACATGCGGCTGACGCGCGATGCCTGAGGATCTGACCATTGAGCGGATGCAAAATCCTGCGGAAGCGTCATGTTGGGGTTTTCGATGCTCACTCAGGCTGCCATCCAACTCTGGACCCGCCCGGAATGGCGGGCGCGCCTCGCCGCACACCGGAACCGCGTCGAGCAGCGTGCGCTTGCCTTCGTCGAGCGACGATCGCGGGCGGCCAGGCATCCGGTCGATGACTTTCTCTTCACCTACTACAACTTCTCGCCGGCCAAGCTGCGCGAATGGACCCCTCCGTGGGGGGTGGAGATCGAGTGCGGACCCGGGGATCTGGAGGAACTGCCCTGGCTCAGGGCGCCGAGGTTCGAGATGCTGGAGGGCCGGGTCCGACTGGGTGGGCAACCCAGCGAGGCCCAACGCGGTCTGGCCCGCTGGGTGGCGGACCTCTGTGCGCGCGTGACCGCCCGTCCCGCACGCTTCGCCTGTCATGGTTTGCATGAGTGGGCGATGGTGTATCGCCAGACGCGCGAACAGGTGCGTCATCAGGGCTGGGAACTGCGACTCGGGCCGGAGGAACTGGCCGACCTTGTCGAGTCGCGCAACCTCTGCTGCACGCATTACGACGCCTTCCGTTTTTTCACGCCCGAAGCACGGCCGCGCAACAGTCTGCAGCCGGTGCTGGAAACCCGCCTGGATCTGGAGCAGGCGGGGTGTCTGCATGCCAACATGGATCTCTACAAGTGGTCGGCCAAGCTCTGGCCCTGGATCGGCTCGGATCTTGTCGGCGAATGCTTTGAACTTGCCTGCGCGGCGCGCGATCTCGACATGCGCGCCAGTCCCTATGACCTGCGCCATCTCGGCTACGCGCCCGTGTGCATTGAGACAGCGGAGGGAAGGGCCGAGTATGAGACGGCCCAGCGAGAGCTTGCCGCCCTGGCCGTCCCCCTGCGCGAGCGGTTGCGCTTCGCCGCCGAAAGGGTGGCCACTTCCTGATCGCTGCAACTTCCCGCCCGAAATGGGGTTTTCCGCCTGCCACCATGAAGACAGCCTGCCTCCTCCTCGCCCTCTCCCTGCCTGCCCTGGCCGCCGATCCGCTGCCGGAACCCCAGGCGGTTCTGGCTGCCATGAAAAAGGCGGTCGCCTTCGCTGAAAGCCGGCTTGCCGTGCACGGTGGCTATGCCTCGGGCTGGAAGGCCGACCTGAGCGCCGGCATCACCGAGCACAAGGAATCCGCCACCGTCATCTCCATCCAGCCGCCGGGGACGACGACCCTGGGCCTGGCACTGGTGAAGGCTTACCGAGCCACGGGCGACGCGCAGTTTCTCAAGGCCGCACGCGCGGCGGCCGGTGCCCTGATCGAGTGCCAACTCGCCAGTGGCGGCTGGGACAGCGACTTCGATTTCGCTCCCGAACAGGTGGCCAGGTATCACCTGCGCCGACAGGTGCTGGCGGGCGACACTGAGACCGGCAAACGCCGCAATCGCAGCACGCTCGATGATAACAAGACGCAGTCGGCCCTGTTGTTCCTGCTGGAGTTGGCGCATCTGCCGGAGAGCCGTGACGACCGCGAGTTGCAGGAAGCCCTGCGGTTTGGCCTCGATGCCGTGCTGGCCGCCCAGTTTCCGAACGGCGCCTGGCCCCAGCAGTTCAGCGGCCCCGCGGATCCCGCCACGCCGGTCCTGAAGGCGAGTTATCCCGCCGACTGGCCGCGCACATTCCCGGCGGTCAAGTATGACGGCTTTTACACCCTCAATGACGGCAACATGGAAAAGTTGGTGGAACTCATGCTGCGCGCGCATGAACTGACCGGCGAGGCGCGCTGCCTGGAATCGGCGAAGAAAGCGGGGGAGTTTTTCATTCTCGCGCAGATGCCCGAGCCGCAGCCCGCCTGGGCCCAGCAATACGACTTCGACATGCATCCGGTCTGGGCGCGCAAGTTCGAGCCGCCCTCGGTGAGCGGTGGCGAGACGGTGGGCGTGCTGCGCGCGCTGATCGACCTCTGGGTGGTGACCGGCGAGGAGCGCTTCCTGCAGCCGGTGCCGTCGGCCCTGAAGTGGCTGGAGGCCTCGGCGTTGCCCGATGGCCGTCATGCGCGCTTCTATGAACTGCGGACCAACAAGCCGCTCTACTTCGTCAAGGATCGCTACGAGTTGACCTACGACGACGGCAATCTGCCGACCCATTACGGCTTCCAGGTGGAACAGGCAAAATCGATCGACGCGGTCCGTGAACGCGTGGCCACGCCCCGCGAAAAACTCCTGCGCGACCGCCAGGGCCCTGCCAGTCCGAAATCCTGGGCCAGCAAGGCCAAGGGCGCCGCCGGCAAGGCCCAGCGTGCAGTGGACAGTCTGCGCCCGGAAGGTTTTTGGTCCAACGGCGGCGATCTCGATGCCCGCGATTTCGTGGCCCACCTGCAGGCCATGGCCGACTATCTCAACTCGGTGCGCGAGGCCGGTGATGCCCTGCCGAAGGCGGGGCAATGAGAGGTCGCAAGCCGTGCGGCTTTTGCCGCGACGGACAGGTCTTCCAAAAAAGACCCTAGGTTGGAATTGCCAAGATTCATGGGCACCCGCAGAATGGGTGCATCATGACTGCCGAACCTTATGTCCTCTGGTTTGCCGCCGGCCTGGTTCTTGTCCTGCTGGAATTTGCGGCACCGGGCATCGTCATCATCTTCTTCGGGCTCGGCGCCTGGGTGGCCTCGCTCACCGCCTGGCTGGGATGGACGCCCACCCTGGCCAGCCAGCTTGGCGTTTTTGCGGTGGCCTCAACCGTCCTTCTGCTTGGCCTGCGCCGCAGTTGCCGCGGCTGGTTTGCCGGCCTGTCCGAATCGGGTGACGCACAGTCGACCGAGGAGGAATTTGTCGGCAGGGAAGTGCGTGTGACGAGTGCGATCTCGCCCGCCCAGCCCGGCAAGGTCGAGTTCAAGGGCGCTTTCTGGAATGCCCGTTCCAGTGAGCCCCTGCAGCCCGGTGACGCCGCTGTCATTCTCAGCCGCGACGGCCTGCAACTCCACGTGCGTCCGCTCTGATCCCCCACTCTCCACCCAACACCGCCATGATTCTTGAATTCAGCACCCTCCTTGGCCTCGGCTTTGCCGTCCTCGTTGTCACCGCCATCCTCAAGGGCGCCCGCGTGGTGCCGCAGCGCAACGCCTACGTGGTCGAGCGCCTCGGCAAGTTCTCGCGCTCGCTGGACGCGGGCTTTCATGTCCTGATTCCCTTCCTCGACAGCATCGTTGCCCGTCACTCGCTCAAGGAGCAGGTGATCGACGTGCCCTCGCAGATGTGCATCACCCGCGACAACATCGCCATCGAGATCGACGGCGTGCTCTTTCTGCAGGTGCTGGATCCGGCCAAGGCGACCTATGGCGTCACCAACTACTTCATGGCCGCCTCCCAGCTCGCCCAGACGACCCTGCGCTCGGAAATCGGCAAGATGGATCTCGACCGCACCTTTGAGGAGCGCGACAGCATCAATGCCAACATCGTTGACGCCCTCGACAAGGCCTGCGAGCCCTGGGGCGTCAAGGTCATGCGCTACGAGATCAGCAATATCAATCCGCCGCAGTCGGTGAAGGACGCGCTGGAAAAGCAGATGCGCGCCGAACGCGAACGCCGCGCCCAGGTGGCCATGTCGGAGGGCGACCGGGAAGCCCGTATCAACGTCGCCGAGGGCCACAAGCAGGAGGCCATCAAGCAGTCGGAGGCGATCAAGATTCGCCAGATCAACGAGGCCGAGGGCAAGGCGCGGGAGATCGAACTTCTTGCCCAGGCCACCGCCCAAGGCATCGCCCTCATCGCCCAGGCGATCAACACGCCCGGAGGCAAGGACGCGGTCAGCCTGCGCGTCGCCGAGCAGTATGTGACCGAATTCGGTCGCCTGGCCCAGCACACCAACACGATGATCATCCCGTCGAACCTCGGCGACATTGGCGGCATGGTCGCCAGCCTTGGCACGGTGCTGGAACGCACCCGTCAGGCGACGGTTCCGCAGTCCTGAGCAGCCCCGCGTTGACAGACGGCGGTGGCGTCGGATGCTGGCGATGTGATCCGGACGATCCCAGGCCTGCTGCCGGCGCTGCTGCTGGTCCCTGTCGCTGATGCGCAGGTGTCGACGCGTGGCGATGCGATCGCCGGTCAGCTCAACGCCTGGTTCTCCGAGGGCAGTGCCGCGGGTATGGCGGCCCTGACCTACGAAAACCGCGACGGCGGTCACTCCCGGCTCGACACCGCGCAGTATCCGCAGTTGCAGGTGTTTCAGCACGGGCCCGACACCGGTCCTCCGACCGGCCCCGCGGTGCAAATCCGGAAACAACCCACGCTCGGCAACTGCTCCATGGCGGCGCCTGCCGACCAGGGAGGGAGCCTGCCGCGACACTACCTCTCGGATCCGGGCGGCGCACGGTTTCTGGCCGGACAATACCTCTCGAACAACCTGTTCCTGTATCCCGAGCATCAGGATCACGACAAGGGGGGCAACGGAGTGGGTGGCTACGGCGACCTGTTGCCGGCCAACAACCCCTGCCTGCTGATTTCCCAAGGGTCCTCGCTCTCCGACCAGCCTTTCCTGCATGCCCTGCTCGCCGCTGCGGCCGCCCTGCCGCCGGAGACCCAGCGACGGCTGATCGAGTCGCGCCTGCTCGTGCCGACGCTGCAGGCCCTCCTGCGCCAGTCGTTGGCGCGCCGTCCGGCCGACTACTTCACCACAGCGGTGCATCCGCCGGTTTTTGAGGCTGACCGCCTGGATGTCGAACGGCTGATCCAGTTGGCCCATGCGATAACGCCCGACCGCATTCCGCCCCTCGTGCAGCTGGAGGTGCGCGAGGAAACGGAACCGCGTTCGGGCATCGATTTTTTTGAGGATGACAAGGCTGCTCCGCGCCGGCTGGCGGACACCCCGGTCGCCATCGCCCGCATCCTGCACGCGGCCCAACCGGAGTATGTTCTGGAGGTCAGTGCGGCGAAGTCGGGCGATCTTCAGCGACGCCCCCTGCAGTTGCGCTGGCAGGTGCTGCAGGGCGATCCGGAGCGGGTGAAAATCGACACGCTCCCCGGCAGCAGCACGGCGCGTCTGCGTGTGCGCTGGCAGCCGCCACCGGTCTCGGCAGCCGGCCTGCTCAGCCACCGCATCGACCTCGCCGTGTTCGCCGGCAACGGGGTCAATGTGAGCGCGCCCGCCTTCCTGAGCTTTTACCTGCCGCCCCACGAATACCGCTTCGAGGATGCCCAGGGACGGGTGCTGGAGGTGCATCATCAGACGCACAATCCGGATCTGGGACTGCCCTTGGAAGCGGGCGATGCGCGCTGGCGCCAGGCCCTGTTTGACCTTGCCCTGGCGGGCGACGGATTGCGTTCGCGCTTGGTGGCGCGCCTGCTCGCGGAACCGGAACGCATCGCCCTGCAGGAGATCTGGCGACGTCTGGAGGCCCGGCAGCAGGACGTCAAGGCACTCGAAAACGATCCTGCCCGGCAATCCCTGGCCGAGGAGGCCCGTCGCCAGCTTGGCGAGGCGACCGCTCGTGCCCTGGAGTCGGAACTGCCCGGGGGGCGGCCTGCGCGACAGGTCATCGAGACGGTGTTCACCTCCCTGGCCGATTTCAGCGATCTGTATCCCTCGTTCCAGAATGAACTGCAGGACCTGGCGGCCCGCTCGTCGAAACCGACCGCCGCGGCTGATCTCCGGGCCGAAGTGGCGAGGCTGGTCGCCATTGGCATCCTAAGTCGGGGCGGTTCGGGTGCGGTGATGACGGTGTCGCCGGCGGATCGCCTGAGTGCGGGCGAGCGCCACGGCCTGCGCGGCCTCAACCTGACCCTGCTCAGTCAGGTGCTGTTTCCCGGGGTGCTGGAGCGCTCGTCGGCACCCGCCTGGGCGGACGTTCGCCTGTCGCGCCCGAAACCCTGGCGCGATGTGCACCGCCATGACGGGGACGGGCGTCATCTCGGCTGGGTGCGTCACCATGACGGACGGCGAACCGCGTTTGACGCCGAAGGGCGCCTGATGCCCGAGACGGGCGGCAACCCGGCGGTGCCGGTGGTTTATGGAACGGACGACGAAGGCCGACTCGTCTGGCGCCCTGCGGCAAAGTAGGCCCGTTCGCGGGAACGGGGGAGATTGGCAATCTCGGATTCCAGGCCGGACATGCAGATCCTTGCAGTGCCTGGGGCCACCCTCGACGATTCCGCGTTGCAACTCCGGCCCGGCCGTTCAGCTATGCCTGATGCGCTTTCTCCTGTTTGCCCTTGCCTTTGCCACGCCGCTGTTTGCCGCCGAAACCCAGACCGGCGTCTGTGTGTATGGCGCGACCCCGGGCGGAATTGCGGCCGCACTGGCGGCGGCGAAGTCGGGTCAGCCCGTCGTGCTGATTGAACCCACCCCGCGCCTCGGCGGCCTGCTCGCCAGCGGCCTGTCGCACACCGACTATCACACGGCGGAGTCGCTCACCGGCAGCTTCCTCGAATTCAGCCGCCGGGTGAAGGCGCACTACGCGGCGACCTTCGGTCCGGATTCCGCGCAGGTGAAGGATTGCCATGAGGGGGTGTTTGGCGAACCGAAGGTGAACCTGCTCGTGCTGGAACAGATGCTGGCGGAACAGAACGGGATCACGCTGCGCCGGAATCTGCCCCTGGCAGCCGTGCAGGTCGAGGGTGGCCGGATTCGCTCGGTTCGTTTCGGGGCCGGGGAGACAACGCTGGAGGTGGAGGCCCTGGTCTTCATCGACGGCAGCTACGAGGGCGACCTGCTCGCGGCGGCGGGCGTGAAATACCATGTGGGCCGCGAGGGTCGGGATGCCTATGGCGAATCGCTGGCACCGGAGCGGGGTGACCGCGAACTGCAGGCCTACAACTTCCGCTTCTGCGCCACCGATGATCCGGCCAACCGCGTGCCGATCCAGGCACCCGCGGGGTATCGTCGCGAGGACTTCCTCGAGGTCCTGCCGATCCTGGAGTCGGGCAAGATCCGGAGTGTCTACGGCTATCCCTCCGGCTGCATCGTCAAGGCCCAGACACCGGCCCTGCCGAACCGAAAGTATGATCTCAATGACGTTTCGCACGGGCTGGTGCGGCTGTCGATGCCCGGTGCCAACCTTGGCTGGCCCGAGGGCGACGCCGCCACCCGGCAGGCGATCTTTGCGGAGCATCTGCGCTACAATGTCGGGCTGCTCTATTTCCTGGCCAATGACGCGGCCGTGCCGGCGAAGTTCCGGGAGCCGGCGGCGCAGTGGGGATGGTGCCGGGATGAATTCCCCGAAACCGGCCACCTGCCACCCCAGCTTTACGTCCGCGAGGCGCGGCGCATGATCGGCCGGCATGTTTACATCCAGCAGGACAGCGAGCACGCCCAGGGCGATGCCCGCGCCAAGCTGTTCAAGGATGCCATCGCCATGGGCGACTACGGCAACAACTGCCACGGCACGAACCATGAGGGACCGCTGATTGGCGGCAAGCACGGCGGTGAGCTGTACAATCCCGTGCCGCCCTACCAGGTGCCTTACGGAGTGCTCGTGCCGAATGAGGTCGACAACCTCCTCGTGCCGGTGGCGGCCTCGTCCTCGCACGTGGGGTTCTGCGCGCTGCGTCTCGAGCCGATCTGGATGTCGCTCGGGCAGGCGGCCGGCCATGCGGCGGCCCTGGCTGCCGGTGACGGACGCGGCGTGGCGGCCGTGCCAGTGGCCGAGCTGCAGCGAAAGCTGCATGCGGACGGTTCGGCGACGATTTACACCAGCGATGTGCCGCCCGGACACGCGCTGTTTGCCGCCGTGCAGTGGTGGGGAACGGCGGGCGGACTGCACGGCCTGGAGCCGATGCCGGAGAAGCCGGGGCAGCGGGGCCGCAACCTGCATGGCCAATACTATGAGGCGAATCCCGGCCATGAGGTCGGGCTCGAGAAGCCCCTCACGCCGGCCTTGCGCGAGCGCTGGTTGACGCTGGCGCGCACGTTGGGAGCCTCGGGGGCGGCGCTGGTTTCGGCGGGCAGTCGCGGCGAATTCATAGCCGCCGCCTTTGCCGAGGCGGCAAGTCGCTGAGTCAGTTCAGGCCGGGGGCGGTCAGGCCGGGGAAGCGGGTGGCGAAGCGAGGGCAGCCGGCGGAGTTTCGGGGAGTGGCCGGGCAGGCAACCGGGGCACTGTCGAGCAGCAGGGAGATCCGGAAGACATGGGAACCGTCGGGACGGCAGACGGCCGGGGACTCGACGACAAAA
>JAUREI010000048.1 GCA_030827515.1 Prosthecobacter sp.
CTGAGTCAGTCGCTGCCGCCGCCGCCCTCGGGAAGTCAGCCCCTGCCTGTGCCGGAGCCGGGCCCTGGAGGCGACGCATCCGCCGGCGGCGCCGCCGGTGGCACGGAGGGCGACGATTTTGCCGGCGTGCGCGAGTGGCGCCCCGGGGACTCCCTGCGTCGGGTCGACTGGCGTGCCCTGGCGCGCGGTCGTCCGCTGCTGGTCAAGACCTGGGCGGGCGGGAGCGGTCAGGTGCACCTGGACTGGTTCGCATTGCCGTTGCCCGAGGCCGAGCGTCCGGGGCAGTTGGCGGGGTGGATTGAGGAAGCCGAATGCCGGGGGCTGATGTATCGCCTGACCCTTCCAAACCTGGAACTGCCGGCGGGTGTCGGACCGGGACATGCGAGCCGCTGCCTGGAGGCGCTGGCCGAAATGAACGCCGGTTCGGTCGCGTTGCAGGCCGAGCGACGGCGCGTCAAGCCGCCGCCTTCCGCTGAACACGCGCGCAGGGTAGCGAGGGCTCCGCTGGCGGTGCTTGGGGTCACGGCCATGCTGGCATCACTTTCCCTGCTCGACTTCGTCCCGCCTGTGAGTGTCCTGCTGCTGGTGGTTTGCCTGGTTTGGCGTCTGGCCCAGACCCGCGGCGAGTCGCTGCCGGCCCGCTACAATTACGGGTTCACCGCGGAATCCCGGCGCTGGTTGCCGGTTGTGCGCTTCTGGCCGCTGGCGGTCCTCATGGGTGGCGTGGTTCTGGTCCATGTTTCGACCGGCGGCGTCTGGGGCATGGAAGCCGGCGTCGCCGTGCTGCTGGTGCTGCTGGGTGCCAAGCTGCTCGAATCGCGCACACCGCACGATTTCCAGATCATCGCGATGATCGGCTGGTTCCTCTGCCTCTGCGGGCTGCTGACGGATCAGGGCATCGGTCGCACGCTCGCGATGTTGACCACCTACTCGGCCTTGGCGCTTGGAATGATCTGGATGCGCCGTGGTGCCTTCGGCTTCGGAGGACCCATGCGGGTGACCGCCCGGCTGCTGGCTCAGGCGGCATTGCCCGCCGTGATGTTGTTCGTGCTCTTTCCGCGCATGAGCCTGGATTCACTGGCGCGCATGGGCACCGGTCAGCTCAGTCAGACCGGCGTGCCGGTTTCCCTCGAGCCGGGGCGTGTGTCGCAGGTGGCGAAGAGCGGGGAAACGGCCTTTCGCGTCCGCTTTCCCGAGGGCGCACCGCCGGTCCGCCAGCAGTTGTATTGGCGTTGCGTTGTGCTCTGGGATTGCGCCGGGCTGAGTTGGCGTCGCGGTCCGGTGTTCTCCTACGCCGAGCACCGCCGGGCCCGCCAGCCGGGCGACATCCTGCAGTCGGTGACGCTGGAACCGCACGGGCAGCTCTGGCTGCCGGCGCTCGACCAGCCGGTCTGGGCCCGCGAGGGTTCCGCAGTGCCGGCCCTTTTTTCCGATCGGACCCTCGGCGCCACTGAACCGGTGCGCAGCGCCCGGCGCATTGAGATTGTGTCGCGGCCCAGGCTTGAGCCCGAAGTCTTGCCCGAGTCCCGACGGCAGGCGGCGTTGCAGTTGCCGGAGCGCCTGCCGGATTCCCTGCGCGCCCTTACGGAAGGCTGGCGGCGCGAGGCTTCCGGCCCGGCCGAGATTGTTCAGTTGGCCTTGCAGTACTTCGCCACCGATGGCTTCCAGTACACCCTGGAACCGGGAAGCTACCTCGGGCCCGCGGCCCTCGAAGACTTCCTGCTGCGCCGGCGCACCGGCTTTTGTGAACATTTCAGCGCGGCCTTCGCGACCCTCATGCGGATGGCCGGAGTTCCGACGCGTGTCGTCATGGGCTACCTGGGCGGGGAATTTTCGGAGCGCGGCGGCTACATGATCGTGCGGCAGTCGGACGCACATGCCTGGACCGAGGTCTGGCTGGAGGGGGTCGGCTGGATTCGGGTGGACCCGACAGTTTCGGCGGCGCCCGCCCGCGGTGATCTCGATCTGCAAAGTTACCTACTCGGCGACGAGGAGGCCTTGGAACGCTTTCGCAGCAGCTTCTGGGGGCGCGGTCTTCAGCAGTTCCGCCTCTTCTGGGATCACCTCAACTTCCAGTGGTACAACGGTGTGGTCAGCTTCGACGAGGAAGCCCAGTTGGAATGGCTGAGCTGGCTGGGATTGTCGGTGAGTTTTCGTCGCGAGGTCCTCCTCGGCGCCAGCCTGACCGCACTGTTGGTGACGCTGATCGGACTGCACCTCTGGCTGCGCCGCACGCGTCGTGAACGCGACCCGTGGATCCTCGCCTGGAACGCCTTTTGTCGCCAACTCGAGCGCGGGGGGCTTCCCGCCCGGCGGGCCGGCGAGGGGCCGCTGGCCTATGCGGATCGCGCCGCGCCCGGTCACCGGGGCATCCGTGCCCTGGCGTTGCAATATGCCGAGGGACGCTATGGGCCGGAGCCCTCCGATGCCTCGGCGTTTCGCCGGCAGGCGCGTCAGTTGAGCCGGAATGACATCCGCGGCTCGACAAAAGCCGGGGACGGTGGTGAAGTGGCGTGATGAACGCCGAGCCCCGGTCCCCGCGCCTGCTGCCCGTCTTTTGGTTCACTGGTTCCTACATGGCGGCCGCAATCGCCGGATCGCTGCTCCAGGCCAACCGCGAGTTTGTTTTTTATATCGCGGTCATGCTGGTGCTCATCGGTGTCATGACGGCGGTGCACCGCACGGTGCAACTCACCGGCGCATTGCTTTGGGCGTTCTCCATCTGGGGACTGCTGCACATGGCGGGCGGTCTGTTGCCCCTGCCGCAGGGCTGGCCTCATGATGGCAGTCACGCGGTGTTGTACAGTCTCTGGCTGATCCCGGAGCGGTTGAAGTTCGACCAGGTTGTTCATGCCTACGGCTTCGGGATCACCACCTGGCTGTGCTGGCACGCCCTCAGTGCCGGCTTGTGGCGGCGTTACGGGGTGCGCCCCGAGCCGACGGTCGGCCTGATCACCCTCTGCGCCGCCGGTGGCATGGGCTTTGGTGCCCTCAACGAGGTCATTGAGTTCATCGCGGTGCTGTGTTTGCCCGACACCAATGTCGGTGGCTACGTGAACACCGGCTGGGATCTGGTCTCCAACCTCGTCGGGGCGGTCACGGTCGCTCTGGTGCTTCGCTGCCGTGGAAATGTCCTACACTAGGGGTTTTTCCATAAAATCGTTTTTCAGCTTGCCGAAAAGCCCCGCTGTTCTAAAATAAAGCTTCCTTAAGCGGACGAGGAATTGGTTTTTTGGCAGGAGTGGGGGTTTCCCCGCTCCTTTTTTGTCTGGACACGGCTTTCATTTATGATCAGCGAACTCAAAGCATTATTCGACTACTACGAGAAGGAGAAGGGCATCGACCGTGACAAGATGGTTGAAGCTCTCCAGCAGGCTCTTCTCGCGGCCTCGAAGAAGAGCATCGGTCCGGCGCGTGAGTTGCGCATTGTGATCGATCCTGACAAGGGCACGATCAAGGCCTGGGCAAGGCTGGTTGCCGTGGAAAAGGTCACCAATCCCTGGGAGGAAATCCCGGTGGACAAGGCGCGCAAGGTTAAGAAGGACGCGCAGCCCGGCGACGAAATCGATCTCGAGGTGACGCCGAAGAACATGGGACGCATCGCCGCCCAGACCGCCAAGCAGACCATGCTGCAGCGCCTGCGCATGGCCGAAAAGGAGAACCTGTACGATGAGTTTAAGGACCGAACCGGCGATGTCGTCAGCGGTGTCATCCGCCGCTTCGACAAGTCGGATGTCATCGTCGACCTGGGCAAGTTCGAGGGTGTCATGCCGTCCAAGGAGCGCGTCTCCACCGAGGACTACACCCCCGGTGACCGCATGCGCTTTTACGTCAAGGCGGTGGAGAAGGAGGGTGCCCGAGGCCCCGAAATCATCCTGTCGCGCGCCCACGTCAACTTCGTCCGCCGGCTGTTCGAGTTTGAAGTCAGCGAAATCGCCGACCGCACCGTGGAGATCGCCAGCATCGCCCGCGAAGCCGGCTACCGCACGAAGGTGGCCGTCCACAGTGCCGACGAAAAGGTTGATCCGGTTGGCGCCTGCGTCGGCATGCGGGGCGCCCGCGTCAAAAACATCGTCCGTGAACTCAACAATGAGAAGGTTGACATCATCCGCTGGCACGCCGACCCGGCCAATTTCATCCGTGAAGCGCTGAAGCCGATCAAGGTGCTCAGCATCCAGGTGGCGCCCGACCAGAGTTCGGCGCGCCTGACCGTGAGCGACGAGGAGTTGTCGAAGGCGATCGGCCGTCGCGGCCAGAACGCCCGGCTGACCTCCCGCCTGGTCGGGATGGAGTTGAACATCGAGCGCGACGAGCACGCCGCCGAGGTCTTTGAGGGCCAGATGGATACCGCCGCCCACGACCTTGAGACAGCCCTCGGCATCAATCTCGACACCGCCCGCAAGCTCATCCAGGGCGGCCTTGGCGACCTCGGCATGCTCATGCAGGTCGAACTCGAGGACATCACCGACGCCCTTCAGGGCGACTCCCAGCTCGCGGCCCAGGTCTTCGAGCGCATCCAGTCGTACACGCCCAAGGGAGAGCAGCCATGAGCCTGCCTTCCGCCTTCGTTTTCCGTCAACCCAGCCCGCTCACCGCCCCCGCCGTTCGCCCGTCCCACCCCTCTCATGCCCAGCCGACCCTCATCCTCGAAAGCCAGTCAGACCACCCCCGAAGCCTCCGCTGAGGAGGGGGTGGAAGCTGCAGAGAGCAAGTCCCGCAAGAAGGTGGACAAGAAGGTGCTCTCGTTGATCGAGGAGGGAGAGAAGCCAAAACGTCGGTCCGTACGCAAGGAAGCGGGTTCCGTGCTTCCCACTCTCGGTGCCAAGCCAGCCGCGCCGGCCGTCGAGTCAAAAGCATCGGAACCGCTGAAGAAGACGGTTGATGACCAGAAAAAAGAGGCGCTCAACCTCTTTGAAGAGGATGACAAGCCGAAGGTGCGCCGCCGACCCGCCGCCCCGACCGGCACGGCCCTGCCGCCCATTTCCAAACTGAAGGAACCGGGCCCGATTGCCGCCGGTCCCGTGGCCACCCCGGTTGAAGCGGACGAGCCGCCGCCCGCCCAGGAACCCGTCCAGGAGTATGAGGTCAATGACGCCGGTGAAAAAATCATCCATCTCAAGCCACCGATCATCGTCAAGGATCTGGCTGAAAAGATGGGCTTGAAGCCCTTCAAGATCATTTCCGACCTGATCACCCTCAAGGTGTTCGTTGCAAACGCCGAGAAGCCGATCGAAATCGAGGTTGCCGAGAAGGTCTGTGAGAAGCATGGCTTCCGGCTCGAGCGTGAAAAACGCGAGAAGGGCGCCGGTGTCCACAAGGTGGAGGAGGTCATCGTCGAGCCTCCGCCCGTTCCGGTCGAGGAGGTCGAGGAGGAGAAGCTGGAACTGCGCGCTCCGATCATCACCTTCATGGGGCACGTCGATCACGGCAAGACCTCCCTGCTCGACGCGATTCGCAAGACCCAGGTCGTCACTGGCGAGGCCGGTGGCATCACCCAGCACATTGGCGCTTACAGCGTTTTCCACGAGGGCAAGCCGATCACCTTCATCGACACCCCTGGTCACGCCGCATTCTCGGCGATGCGCGCCCGCGGCGCGCATGTCACCGACATTGTCGTGCTCATCATCGCCGCCGATGACGGCATCATGCCGCAGACGCGCGAAGCCCTCAATCACGCCAAAGCCGCCGGTGTCACCCTCATGGTGGCGATCAACAAGTGCGACCTGCCCGCCGCCAATATCATGCGGGTCAAATCCCAGCTTCAGGACATCGGTCTCGCGCCCGTGGACTGGGGTGGCGATGTCGAGTGCATGGAGGTTTCCGCCAAGACGGGGCTGGGCATCGATGGCCTGCTCGAGACCATGGCCTTGCAGGCCGAGGTGCTAGAACTCAAGGCCGACCCCAAGGCGCCGCCTCGCGCGACGGTCATCGAGTCCTCGATGGTGCCCGGCAAGGGACCCGTTGCCACGGTCATCATCCGCCAGGGCACCCTCAAGCCCGGTCAGCCCTTCATTTGCGGCCCGCACTGGGGCAAGACCCGCGCCCTCATCAACGACCGCGGCGAAAGCATCAAGGCGGTCAAGCCCGGCATGCCGGTCGAGGTCATCGGCTTCAGTGACATGCCCCACGTGGGTGATGAACTCGTGGTCATGGACAGCGAGCGCTCGGCGAAAAAGCTCAGCGAGGAGCGCCACGAGGAGCTTCGCCAGAAGAAGCTCGCCAGCACGCGCCGTTCCACCCTCGAGCACCTCTTTGCCAGCATTGAGGAGGGCAACAAGAAGTCGCTCAAGATCGTCCTCAAGGCGGATGCCCAGGGTTCCGTCGAGGCCATTCTCGGCGCACTCAAGGAGATCAAGAGCGACAAGATCAACCAGGAGATCCTGCATTCCGACGTCGGACCCGTCACCGAGTCCGACGTGCTGCTCGCCAGCGCCTCGGACGCTGTGGTCATCGGTTTCAACGTCAAGGTTGAGAACAAGGCCCTCAGCCGCGCCAAGAGCGAGGGTGTGCAGATCAAGCTCTACTCGATCATCTATGAGCTGGTTGATCAGGTGAAGGAGGCCATGACCGGGCTGCTGGACATGCTCACCCGCGAGAAAGTTCTCGGCCATGCCAAGGTCAAGCAAGTGTTCAAGGTCCACCGCGGCTACGTGGGTGGCTCGCTGGTCACCGATGGCCGCATCGACCGCAAGCAGCGCGCCCGCGTGCTGCGTGATGGCCAGCCCGTTTACGACGGCTCGATCGAGACGCTGCGCCGTTTCCAAGACGAGGTGCCCGAAGTTCGCAACGGCCTGGAGTGTGGCATCAAGCTGCAGGGCTTCAGCGACTACGAGGAAGGCGATATCATTGAGTGCTATGAACTGGAGAAGATCCAGCAGACCCTCTGACCCGTGACCCGCGGCTTCGGCCGCGGCGCACCCGCAACCGGACCGCCTCACCCATGTCCCTCCGCATCCAGCGCGTCGGCGAACTCATCAAGCGCGAGCTTAGCATGATCCTCGAAAAGGATTACAGCTTCAAGGACTGCATAGTCACCGTCCATGACGCCGTGCCAACCGTCGACCTCAAGCAGTGCTTCATCTACGTCGGCATCCTCGGTCCCGAGAACCGGCAGGAGGGCATCGTTGAGCAACTCAACAAGTCCCGCGGCGCCATTCAGAAGTCGCTCTACAAGCGCGTCGTGATGCGCAGTTCCCCGCAGCTTCTGTTCCGCCTCGACAAGTCGATCGAACGCGGCGTGCGCATTCTCAATGCCATCGACAACCTGCCGCAGCCCGCGCCCGAGTTGCCGCCCGAAACCGAAGGCTGACCCCGGCCCGCCCGTCTCGCCGAGACGACCCCGTCCCGAAGGACGGGTTTTGCGGTCGCTTCCCCACCCTGATTGATTCCGCCATGACACCGCTTTCCGAAATCGCCGACCTCCTGCGCGGCGCCCAGCGCATCGGCATCGCCGCCCACATTCGCCCCGACGGTGATGCCGTGGGTTCCGTGCTCGGTCTCGCCCTCAGCCTGCGAGCCCTCGGCAAGACCGTTTACCCCCTGCTGGAGGACGGGGTTCCCGAAAACCTGGCCTTTCTGCCCGGTGCCGAGACGGTGCTGCAGCCGTCCGGCGCGCTCGACCTCGATCTCGCCGTCGCCCTCGACACGGCCACCCATGAGCGCATTGGCGCGAGTTGCGTTGAGGCCTTCAGCCGCGCGCCGGTGCTGGTCAATATCGACCACCATCCGACCAATCCCCGCTACGGCCAGTACAATCATGTCGACGGCGATGAGCCTGCGACCGGTCAAATTGTCTACGAATTGCTCACCGGCAACGGACTTCCCGTGGACGACGCTGTGCGCCAGAACCTTTTTGCCGCCATCAGCACCGACACCGGCTCCTTCCAGTTTGCCTGCACCACCGCGCGCAGCCATGAGATCGCCGGCGAGATGATCCGCGCCGGCCTCGACATCGCCCGCCTGTCGCAGTTGCTTTATCACACTTTCCCGCGCCGCCGACTGGAACTGCAGCGCGCCATGCTCAACGAGATCGCCTTCCGTGCCGACGACCGCATCGCCAGCTGGCAACTCAGCCAGGAACTGCAGCATCGCGTCGAGGGGCGCCCGGGTGACACCGAGGGCTTGATCGACACGCTGCGCATGATCGACACCGTCGTCAGCGCCGTGGTGTTCGAGGAATTGCCCGATGGCAAGGTGCGCGTGAGCGCGCGCTCCAAGGACGCCAGACTCGATGTCTCGGCCATCTGCGCCCGCTTTGGCGGCGGTGGCCACCGCATGGCCGCCGGTGCCCGTCTGCCGGGCCCGCTCTCCGCGGCCGCCGAAACCTTTTTGACCGCACTCGAACATGAAGTCCGAAGACTCTCTTAACGGCGTCCTGCTCGTCGACAAGGGCCCCGACATGACCAGCCACGACGTCGTGGCGGTTGCCCGCCGCTGCCTTCGCACCAAGAAAATCGGCCATTGTGGCACGCTCGATCCGATGGCCACCGGCATGCTCATTCTTGTCATCGGCACCGGCACCAAGCTGCAGGACCTGCTGATGAGCGAGGACAAGGAATACACCGGAAGCCTGCGCCTGGGGGTCACCACATCCACCCAGGACCGCGAGGGCGAGGTGCTGGAGGAGAAACCCGTGCCCGCGTTGGGCGACGACGATATCCGCGCCGCCTTTGATGCCTTCCGGGGCGATTTTTATCAGACCCCGCCCATGGTCAGTGCCGTCAAGATCGACGGCGTTCCCCTCTACAAGCTTGCCCGTCAGGGCAAGGAGGTTGAGCGCAAGCCGCGCTTCGTGCGCGTTTATGACGCGCAGATCCAGCACATCGCCCTGCCTGACGTCAATTTTCGCGTGGTATGCAGCAAGGGCTTTTATGTCCGCACCTACGCCCACGACATCGGCCAGAAGCTGGGTTGCGGCGCCCATCTCACTGACCTGCGCCGCACGCGCAGCGGTCACTTCAAGTTCGAGGAGGGCAACCACACGACCTTTGATGCCCTCAAAGAAGGTCGGCGCGAGGAGGTGCTCGCCGCCATGATGAGCCTTTATGACGTCTCCAAGCTGCGCGGGGCCTGAGGTTCCGGGACGATAATTTTTTCATTCGCCTCCCGCGCTCGTACTGCTCTGTTGAGGAGCTTTTCGCATCCGCCGCCATGTCCGATCCCAACCCCCGCTTCAACCCGCTCGCCATCTGGATTCCCGTCATCATGATGGCCCTTGGCGTGGTGATTTATTACAACTACCTCGTCTTCCTGCAGGAACGTCAGCGCAGCGAGGACAAGGACCGCCCCGCGTTTCTTGGCCGGCTGGAGCGCGACCTCGAATTGACCGAGCGCGACGGTCGCAAGGTCCATCTCGAGGAACTGCGCGGCAAGATCCTGCTCGCCTCCTGGGTCTACACTCGTTGTCCGCGCGGCTGCGCCGGTGTCATTGCCAAGCTCAAGCAGCTGCAGGAGCAGTACAAGGACCAGCCGGGCATCCACTTCCTGTCCTTCACCCTCGATCCGGATGACACGCCGGAGATGATGCAAAACTTTGCCCGCGGCATCGGCATCGCCGACGACGCCAACTGGTGGTTCGTCAATGGCAACCGTGACGAGGTGCGCCGTTACATGACCCAGTTCTTCAAGTTCCGGCCGGTGCAGGATCTGCCCGAGGCCGACCGGCTTTCGCCCGACGACAAGTACGTGCACGACCTGCGCGTCGCCCTGGTTGACGCCAAGGGGCATCTGCGCGGTTCCCTTTACGACCTGATGAACGCGGATCCCGAGTTCCAAAAGTTCTGGGACACCCAGATCCGCAAGGACCTCGATTACCTGCTCAAGGAAAACACCGCCGCCAAGCCATGACCGTCTACGAACTGCCCAAGCTTTACACCCTGTTCAACGCCTGCGCCCTCGTGCACATTTTGCTCGGGCTGGTGATGATCAAGCTCGGCCAGCGCAAGGCTCACATTGCCAGCATGGCCGTGGCCCTGCTGTTTTCGGCCGCCTTTCTTGGCTGCTACCTGGTCTACCACTACCAGGCCGGCCATGTCCGTTTCACCGGGGCCGGGACGGTGCGCACGGTGTACTTCCTGCTGCTCTTCACCCACATTCCGCTGGCGGTGCTCAACCTGCCGATGATTTTCATGACCGTCATTCCCGCCCTGCGCCAGCGCTTCGATCGCCACAAGCGAATGGCCCGGTGGACGGTGCCGGTCTGGTTGTACGTCTCGGTGACGGGCATCCTCGTCTACCTGATGTGCTATGTCTGGTACGGTCCGCCGATTCGCGGCTGAAGACCGGATCAGGCGGCCGGAGGCTCCGACTGCTTTTCCAGCTCGCGCACGCGCGCGGCCAGGCTGGGAATGCGGTTGATGCTCGCCAGGCGGCGCCGCTCTTCCATCACCGGCATTGCCGGGAATCCCATGTAGGTGGCGGGTCCCGGCGGGATGTCCTTGGTGACGCCGGTGCGCGCGCCCAGGGTGACCTGCGGGCCAATGTTGACATGGCCGGCCACGCCGCACTGGGCGGCGATGACGACGTAGTCGCCAATCACTGCGCTGCCGGCGATGGCGGTGCAGGCGACGATGATGCAATGGCGGCCGATGACGACGTTGTGGCCGATCTGCACGAGGTTGTCGATCTTGGTGCCGGCACCGATCCAAGTGCGGCCGAAGCGGGCGCGGTCAATCATTGTGCCGGCTCCGACCTCGACATCGTTGTCGATCTGGACGATCCCGGCCTGGCGAACCTTGCGGTGGCGGCCCTGCTCGAACTCGTAGCCGAAACCATCGGCGCCGACGACGACTGCCGAGTGAAGAGTGACGCGCTCGCCAAGTTCGCAGGCCTCGTGAACGGTGACATTGGCGAACAGTTTGCTGCCGCGGCCGATGATGACATCACGGCCGACATAACAGCCTGCGCCAATCTCGACCCCTTCCGCCAGTTCGGCGCCGGCCTCGACCACGGCGTTGGCGCCGATGGCGACCTGGGCCGGATCGCACTTGACCGACGGATGCACGACGGCACTCGGGTGGATGCCGGGTTCAAAGGGCGCGGGATGAAAGCCATATGTGTCGACCACCTTCTCAAAGGCGCGCGAGGGATCGTCGACGGCGATGGCGGCAACGCCGGCCGGGGGCACCGGGCCATCGCGCGGCACCAGGACGGCGGCCGCGCGGGTCTTTTCCAGGCGTTCGCGATAGCGGGTGTCGTAGAAGAAGCTGAGATCCCCGGGTTGGGCCTCCTTGAGAGAGGCAAATCCTGTCACGGCCACAGAGGGGTCGCCGGAGACAAGTTGGCCTTCCAGAAGCTGGGCGAGTTCGGCGAGGGTGATGTGCATGGGCAGCGCCTCTCTGTCACAGGCTCGGTGGATTGCAATGCCCGAATCGCCCCGCCAATCAAATCTCGACAGCCTCGCATTGCTCGCGCCAGCCCGGGAAGTTCCAGAGATTGGGGAAGCCGGAACACTGGGCGGGCTTGACCGGCTGGATCCGGCAGGTGTTGACACCGTCGAGGTAAAGGCAGCTGCCGTCGGGCTTGTCAATGATCGAGAGGCCGGTGCGGTTGGCGTTCAGGCGGGTGCAGTCCTGGATGAAGCTTGCCTCGCTCATCCCGAGAAAGTCGGCGATGACAGTGGCCTCGGCGGCCGTGATGTTGACGTCACCGGGCCAGCGGCAGCAGTTGCCGCAGCGCACGCACTGGTAACGGGGAGGCGCGGTGTCAAGCGGGGAGGCGGGATTCATGCAAACTTTTCCTGTTCGCGCACGGCGCGCAGCGTGCTCTTATTTCGTGGCATGTTTCGCATCTTGCAACGAATGGATGACAGCGCACCGCGCCACGCGGTGGCAGGCGCGACCCTGCCGCGCCTGCCTGTGGTCGTGCTGGCTGAGGCGGACGAGGATGCGGCGGAGACGCTGCAGGCCTGGGTGCGAGGCTTCGACTGGCTGAGTCCCTTGTTTGAGGGGCATCGCCAGGGTCTCAAGGGACTGCACTTCGCCTTTGCGCCGCCCCGCGAGACGAGCTTGTATCCGCGGGCCGGTGCCGCGCGGGCCGCCCTTTCGGCGCAATGGCGCGCCTTCACACAGTCGGATTTGCCCGGTCGTCTGGCACCCCGCTACGGCAGGGCTTGGCGTGCGGCGGCGCAGGGTGTTCAGGCCTTGATTGAGGCCGATGCGGCCCTGGATTTCCAGGGTGAGGAAGCTGCCCGAAGCCTGGCGGCCGGTCGCCTCCTTCTCGACCGTGTCCAGGGTGCCCGTCATCTGGGGCTGCTTGGCCGCTACCGTGACGCCTGTGACGAAGGTCGTGCGCCCGGCCACTTTTTCACCGCCTGGGCCGCCTTCGCCCAGTGCTTCCATCTCGGGTTCTCCGCCGCCGCGGCGGAATACCTGCGCCTGGAGTGGGAACTGGCCGGTTTGTGTCTGCCGGGCGGGTCCCGTCCGTTGTTGCCAGCGGAGCTTGCCCAACCCGCGGCACGCCTTTTGCACGCCGCCGGCGTGCCGGTGTTTACGGACATTACTGGACCACCTTCATCCAGCGCAGGCGAAAGCCGCGGTGCTCTTCCATGAGTTGGGCGGCCACGGTGGCCGACAGGCTGTGCAGGCCGACGACGCGGGCGAACACGGCGATGCGTTCCTGGCGCCGGTAGTAGTCGGCACTCTCCTTGGTCTGGTTCGCGAATGCCTGCGCGGATTCCAGCAGCGTCTCCTGGGCCAGGCTTTCCAGCGGCAGCGGGACGATGCCTCGCTCCAGGCTCACCGTGACCTGTTGCAGGTCGGCGGCGGTGATGCGGCCCTCCAGCAAGCCGCCTTCAATCCGCTGCAGGCGACCTTGCCAGCCCTGGGTGCTGATATCGGCGAACCACTGCTCCAGAAAGGCTTGCGCCTCTTCATAGAGGTAGAGCTTGCCCTCGAGGGCCGCCTGAACTTCGGGCGATTGAAAGTGGATGTCGCGCAGCAGGCCCACGACCCGCGCATAGTCATAGCCCTGGGCCAGGGAGGGCAGGGCGGCGGTCAACTCGGCGAGCTGGGCGAGTTCCTTGTTGCGCAGTTCGGTGGCCGCCACCATCTCGCGCCGCTGTTCCTCCATGCGCAGACGCGCCATCGTGCCGCGCAGGGTTTTCTCCCGTTCCTCAATCAGGACGCTCCATTGCCCCTTCGTGCGCAGCTTGCCGCGCAGGCTGCGCAACTCGGCGAGGGCGTTCTTGCAGTCATCGGCGGTCTCCGGGGCAGCGGCTTTTTCAAGCGGAGCCAGCAGGGCGATGTCGGCCTCGTAGTCGGGCAGCAGCCCACCATAGGGAGGAACCCATTCAGGCAGTCCGGCGCCTCCTTCGCGCAGCTGCCCGGCCACGCCCTGCAGCCATTTGGCCCCGGTGTGCGGATCCCCCAGATGCCACTCGGCCAGCCCTTGGATCAGCCGGCCCAGCACGCCTTCGGGCGTGCCGGTGTGACGCGTCACATCGACCGGACGTCCAAGGCCAAGATCCTTGCCCATGATGGCGCCCAATTCCCGAAAAAAGCCGGCGAGTTCCGGGCTGACCAGGCTACCGCCTTCGCCGGGGTCGGCGGCAACGGCCGCCAGTTCCATGACGGCATCGGCTTTCCGGCCGAGCACGATGTCGCAAAGGGCGGCGTTGTAACGGGCCCAGTTCAGGGTCGGTTGGCGCGTCTCCCCGGTGGCGATGATCTGGCCGAACTGGTGGCCGGCCTCGGCAAATTTGCCGCCGTGGAGCATGAGTTCGCGCGCCTGCAGGAAGCGCTCCGCCAGCGTCTTGCGCCCGGCCTGCAGCGACACGCCTTCCGCGGTCAGGCTGCGCTGGGTCGTTTCGTCGGTGTCGGTGATGGCCACCGCGGTGCGTTCGCCGGTGCTGCGCGCCAGCCAGCCGATGAGGAAGGCGAGCGCCAGCACGGCGGCTCCGGCCGCCAGTAAGCGGGCGCGCCGGGATGCGAGACGAAAGCGATGCATCGGCTGGCCGACCAGTCCCTCGGCAAGTTTCAACTCCTCGACGGTCTCGTCGTAGTTGGCACAACGCTCCTGCGGCCGGAAGGCGAGCATACGGTTGACCACGTGCACCGTTCGCGGCGCAAAGCGAAGGCCGCTGTCCTCCAGGCCGACACGTCGGCACTTCACCCGCCGCAGTTCCTGAATGTCGTTGGTTTCCACCTTGTGCGGCGGGCGCCCCGTCAGCGCGTGATACAGGCTGGCGCCCAGGCTGAAGATGTCGCTGCGGTAATCCTCGCGGTTGTCGAGCACCTTCTCCGGCGCCACGTAGTAGGGGGTCGCCCAGATTTCGCCACTGGCGTCGGGACCACGCTCGGCGAAAAGCGCCAGGCCGAAGTCCACGACCTTGGCCGTGCCGGTTTCAGTGAAAAGGATGTTGGCCGGCTTGACGTCGCGGTGGATCAGTCCCTGCTGCTGGGCGGCGCGCAGGCCCTCCGCCACCTCGCGACCGATGCGCAGGCCGTCCACCTCGGTGATGGCCCCCTCACGGCGGATGCGCTGCTCCAGGCTGCCGCCCGTGACCAGTTCCATGGCGATGTAAAAGTAGCCCTGGTCGTAGCCGACCGAGTACAACTTGATGACGTTCGGGTGGGTGACGTTGGCGGTGATCAGCGCTTCCTGGCGGAACTGTTCAACGCGGACGGCGTCGCGGCCATACTGGGGATTGAGGATCTTCAGCGCCACCCGGCGTCCCAGCGTTTCATCCTCGGCTTCAAACACGCGGCTCATGCCGCCCTCACCAATCTGGCGATGGATGAGGAAATGATCGAACTTCCGACGCACCCGCACCATCTGGCCGCAGAACGGGCACTTCAGCTTGGTGAACGGCTCCAGCGCCGTCACGTCGATCTGGTTCTGGCAGACGGGACAGGTGCTGAGATAGGATTGTTCGGGAACGGGAATCACGAAGGCAGGTCAGACAGGTCCTAAGCGCATCGCATTCAAAATGCCAGAAATTACAAATTGCTTAATTTGTTCGAATGTCGACTGTGTGAGGTGGAGTGGAGGATTGAACCCGGCGACAGCGGCCAGCGTCTCGACAAGCATCTCGCCCTGCGGCTGACCGAGCTCTCTCGCTCGCGCCTGCAGGACCTCATCCGCGACGGTCATGTGACGCTCAACGGCCGACCGACCAAGGCCAGCGCGGCCCTGAAAACCGGCGACAGTGTTGCTGTGGTCATCCCCGAGGCCGCACCCGTCCAGGTGGTGGCCCAGGACATTCCCTTTGAGGTGCTGTTCGAGGACGCGGACATCCTTGTGCTCGACAAGCCCTCCGGACTGGTCGTGCATCCTGCGGCCGGCAACCCGGACGGCACCCTGGTCAATGCCCTGCTGCATCACTGCGACGATCTCAGCGGCATTGGTGGTGAATTGCGACCGGGCATTGTTCACCGGCTCGACAAGGACACCAGCGGCTGCATGGTCGTGGCGAAGAACGACATCGCCCACCGCCGTCTGACTGAGGCCTTCAGCGAGCGGCGTCTGAGCAAGATCTACCTGGCCGCGATCAGCGGACTGCCGCGCGAGCATTCCGGTCGCATTGAGAACCGCATCGGCCGTCACCCGGTGGATCGCAAGCGCATGGCCGTTCTCTACGATGGCGCCGGCAAGGAAGCCGTGACCGAATGGGAGCAGGTCGGTGAACATCAGGGCTGCGCCCTCATTCGCTGTCGCCTGCTCACCGGCCGCACCCACCAGATCCGCGTCCACATGAAGGAGGTCCTCGGACACCCGATCCTCGGCGACCCCATCTACGGTAATCCCTCGCGCCAGAAACTGGCGGTGCCCCGCCTCATGTTGCATGCCTGGAAGCTCGCGCTGAATCATCCGGTCCATGACCAGCCCCTGCAGTTCGAGGCGCGCATCCCCCCGGAATTTGCTCCCTGGCGCCCGGAGCAACTTGCTTGACCGAAGCCGGCACGCGCCGACGTATTCCCCCGTCGCCGTGCCGGTGCACGGAGTCACCATCCCATTGAATCATCATGAGCTCCATTGTCCCCCTTATCTCCTCCGGCGTTGCCGGACCGCTTGGCGTCCTGCATCTGCCCCGCCTCTGGCAGAAGGCCTCGCTTGCCGCCGCCGGCAAGCTGCATCCCGACTACCCCGGCTGCGGCAAGGGCTATGACGGCATGACCCTCGGTGCCCTTGGCATTGCCGAGGCCGACTTCCTTGCCTTCATCGAGACCAAGCCCAGCTACCCGCAGCTTGAGGCCTGGGTGAAAGCCTATCCCGGCGTCAAGCTGAGCAAGGCCGACCTCTACCGCCACAACCAGAGCATCCTCGGCTACATTCACGGCGACGACGTGCGCAAGGGCATCCTCGACGCCTGCGGCCTGCCGGACGACGGCAGTGTCAATCCCGGCGCTGTCGATCTCAACAACCTCGACGACTGGCAGACCTTCTGGGCCACCGAGATCCGCTGAGTTTTTGTCACGAATGCCGGTCCCGCGTTCTGCGGGGCCGGCTTTTTGCTGGGCACGGCCCGGGCTGGCGCCGGCGGAGTTTTGGGGTAGAAGTGAACAAAGGCCCGCGTTTTCTTTTCCATACCCTCCATGTCTGCCGCTTTGGAACCCACGACTCCCGCCGAACCCAAGGTCGAAAAGACCGAGGCGGGGAACTACTTTGTCTCAAACTACCCGCCCTTCTCGTTCTGGAAACCGGAGATGATTCCGGCGGTCAAGGAAGTGCTGGCCGGACCGGCGCCGAGTGATGTGCCGCTGGGCGTGTATTTTCACATCCCGTTTTGCCGCAAGCGCTGCCACTTCTGCTATTTCAAGGTCTACACCGACAAGAATGCCCAGGAGATCAAGGCCTACATAGACGCCGGCCTGCGCGAGATGGCCCACTACGCCGCGCAGCCCTACCTGGCCGGTCGCAAGGCGCACTTCGTCTACTTCGGCGGCGGCACGCCCAGCTACCTGAGCGTGCCCCAGCTCAAGGACCTGACCTCACGCATGAAGGATCTCGTGTCCTGGGACGGCGCCGCCGAGGTCGCCTTCGAGGCGGAGCCCGGCACGCTCAACGAGAAAAAGCTTGAGGGCATCCGTGAGGTCGGTGTCACCCGCCTGAGCCTCGGGGTTGAGAATTTCGATGACCACATTCTCGAGACGAACGGGCGGGCCCACCGCAGCGGCGAGATTGAAAAGGCCTACCGTTTTGCCCGCACGCTCGGCTTCGAGCACATCAACATCGACCTCATTGCCGGCATGATGAATGAGACCGAGGAAAACTGGAAGGTCTGCGTGCAGAAGGCCATCCAGCTCGGGCCCGATGCCGTGACGATCTACCAGATGGAGGTGCCCTACAACACCACCATGTATCAGCAGATGAAGGCCGAGGGCAAGGTCACCGCACCGGTGGCCGACTGGCCGACCAAGCGCCGCTGGGTCAGCTACGCCTTCGACGAGTTCGTCAAGGCCGGCTACACGGTCACCAGCGCCTACACCGTCGTGAAGGACCCGCAGCGCATCAAGTTCGTCTACCGCGACGCGCTCTGGGAGGGGGCCGACCTGCTTTCCTGCGGCGTTGCCTCCTTCGGTCATCTCGGCGGCGTGCACTACCAGAACCAGGCGGAGATCGGCCCCTACCTGCAACTGCTCGACGCCGGCCTGCCGCCAATCTTCCGCGCCTATCCGACCAGCGCCGAGGAGCGCTTCGTGCGCGAGTTCATCCTCAAGATGAAACTCGGCCGCAGCGAGTTCGCCTACTACCAGCGCAAGTTCGGCGTCAACCCGCGCCAGTTCTTCGCCCAGCAGCTGCAATGGCTCGCCCACGAGGGCTTTGCCAGCCTCGATGACCAGGCTGTCACGCTCACCCGCGACGGCCTGCTCCAGATCGACCGCCTCCTGCACGACTTCTTCCTGCCCCAGCACCGTCAGTATGCCCGGTACACTTGAAAGCGCCGCCAAGTCGGCTGCGACCGAGGACGATTTTCTGGCACCGCTGGTGTTCTTCTACGGTATTGGCAGCGCCCGTCCGCGCGTCACCTTCATCCCCTCGGCGGAACTGCCGGAGCACGAACGCTGGCTGCTCGACCATGACATCGACATGACCCCGCGCCTGCGCGAGGGGCATGGCAGCGAGATTGATCTCGACGTGCACGCCCGCGCGCGCATTGGCGACTACCTCGTGCGCGCCTCCGTGCTCAACCGTCGCAGCGATGGCAAACCGGTCGAGTTCGGTGCGATCGGCATCCATCTTGACCTGCTGCCCGAGGAGGCGCGCGCCCAGGTTGTCGAGGGCAGGGTGCCGTTTGGCGCCATTCTCGAGCAGCACGCGGTGCCGCACAGCAGCCACCCGCGCGGTTTCTTCCGCATCGCCGTCGATGCCCGCCTTGCCGAGCTGCTCGGCGCCACCAGCGGCCAGATCCTGTTCGGTCGCTGCAACGAACTCCGCCACGGCTCCGGCCGCGTGCTCGCCGACGTGGTCGAGGTCCTTCCGCGCGGCGCCTGATCAGGCCGCGACGTGGCCCATGGCCGCCTCCATGAGGCGTTCCTGGGTTGCCTCCTCGCGTCGGAACTCGCCGCCAATCCGGCCTTCATGGAGCATGAGAATGCGGTCGCTCATGCCGATCAGCTCGGGCAGTTCGCTGGACACCAGCAGCACCGCCTTGCCCTCGGCGGTCAGGCGGTTGACCAGTTCGTAAATCTCCAGCTTGGCACCGACGTCGATGCCGCGCGTCGGTTCGTCGAGCATCACCACGCGCGGGCCGGTCATCAGCGCCTTGCCCAAAACGACCTTCTGCTGGTTGCCGCCCGAGAGTCGGCCAACCACCGCCTCAAGGCCGGTGGCGCGCACCTTGAGCGAGTCGAAGAACTCGAGATTGCGCGTCCGTTCACGCGGGTGCTGCAGCAGGCCGAAACGGCGGAACTGGCCAAGCGAGGAGAGCGAGAGGTTGAAGCCGATCTCCTGGTCGATTACCAGGCCGTAGCGGCGGCGGTCCTCGCTGACCAGCGCCAGGCCGGCCTGCAGGATCTGTGCCGGTGTCAGGCCGTCGAGGCAGTGACCGTCGAGTTCGACGGTGCCGTTCGTGCGCCGACCCCAGGCACCAAAGAGGTGCATGAGCAATTCCGTGCGGCCCGCGCCCATCAGGCCGCCGATGCCGAGCACCTCGCCGGCGCGCAGTTCGAAGGCGATGTCGTGCAGCCTCGCATGGCCCTGCTCGTCCAGCACGGACAGGTCGTGAACGCGCAGCACGGTCGCGCCGGCATCGCCGGCACGGCGCGGAAAGAGGTCGCCAATCTCGCGCCCGACCATCTCGCGGATCACCTGTGCCCTGGAGGTCTCCGCGGCTGCGCGCGTGCTCACCGTGGCGCCGTCGCGCAGGACGGTGATGCGGTCGGCCAGGGCAAAGACTTCATCGAGCTTGTGGCTGATGTAGATGCAGGCGATGCCGCGCACGCGCAGGTCGCGCAGGATCTCGAGCAGGATCAACACCTCGTGCTCGGCCAGCGCCGCAGTGGGTTCATCGAGAATCAGGATGCGCGAGTCCTTGGCGAGGGCCTTGACGATCTCGACGAGCTGCTTCTGGCCGACGCCGAGATCGGCGACATGGGCGCGCGCGTCGAGGCCGACCTTGAAGCGGTCGAGCAGGGCCTGCGCCTCGCGGAATATGCGCGGCCAGTCGATCAGGCCGCCCCAGCGGCGCGGCTCGCAGCCGAGAAAGATGTTTTCCGCCACCGTCATCTCGCCGACCAGCGCCAGTTCCTGATAGATGACGGCGATCCCGGCGCGGGCGGCGTCGGCAATCGAGGCAAAACGCACCTCGCTGCCATCCACCTCAAAGGCTCCCTCATAGCTGCCGTGCGGATGGATGCCGGAGAGCAGCTTGATAAGCGTGCTCTTGCCGGCGCCGTTCTCACCGCAGAGCGCGTGGATTTCGCCGGCACGCAGGTCGAAGGAGACGTCCTTCAGGGCGGTGACGCCGGAAAATTTCTTGGTGAGCTGGCGGGCGACGAGGATCATGGCGTGAAGATGTCCGACTCCTTGCGGAATCCGTCTTTGACGACGGTGTCACGCAGGTTGTCCTTGGTGACGGTGACGATGTCGAGCAGGACCGACGGCACATCGGTCCTGCCGTTGGCCACCGTCTCACGGGCGATGACCGGACGGCGCGATGCCAGCCTGAAGGCGAGGTCGGCGGCGCCGGCGGCGAGCCGGGCGATCGGCTTGTAGATGGTCATCGTCTGGCTTCCGTGGGCGATGCGCTGGCAGGCGGCGAGGTCGGCGTCCTGGCCGGTGACCAGCACCTTGCCGGCGAGTCCCTCTTCGATGAGGGCCTGCACGGCGCCACCGGCGGTGCCGTCGTTGCTGGCCAGCACGGCGTCGATGTTGCGGCCGGCCTTGGTGATGGCGGCGTTGGTGATCTTCTTGGCGTTCTCCGGCTTCCAGTCGACGGCCCAGTCCTCATGCACGACCTCGACCCGTCCCGCGTCGATGAGAGGCTGCAGCACGTTGTCCTGGCCCTGTTTGTAGAGCAGGGCGTTGTTGTCGGTCTTGGCGCCGTAAATGCGGATGATGCGCATCTTGCCCTGCGCCGGCACGCGCTCGGCCAGGTAACGCGCCTGCAGTTCACCAATCTTGAGATTGTCGAAGGTGATGTACAGGTCGACGTCGGCGCCGGTGATGAGCCGGTCATAGGAAAGCACGGGAATGCCCTCGGCATGCGCCATTTCCACCGCACGCGCCATCGCCGCGCCGTTGTGCGGGATGATGACCAGGGCGTCGACCTTGCGCGTGATCAGGCTCTCGACGTCGCGCAGCTGGCGGGTGTCGTTGCTGTTGGCCGACTCCACCAAAACGTCGGCGCCCAGTTCGCTGGCGCGCGCGCTGAAGAGGTCGCGGTCGAGGATCCAGCGCTCCTCCTTGAGGGTGTCCATGCTCAGGCCGATGAGCGGCCGCGTCCGCCGAACAGCGTCTTCGCCGCCGCCGGTGCCCCGCGAGAGCACCAGGCCGGTGACCACGCTCAGCCCGCAGGAGACCAGAACCAGAAGAAGACGCGCATTCATGCCGTTCCCGAATTAGCCGGAACGCGCGGCGCTGGCCAGCAAAAAAGCCGGGCGATCAGCCCAGTCGCTCCGCTGCGGCACGCCTGGCCCAGGCGTCGGCCTCCACCAGGGCTTCGAGGCCGGGATGCTCCGTGACCTCATGCGCCTCCATGACCGCCGCCACGGTGCGCCAGATCGACGGAAAGGCGATTCGCCCATCGAGGAAGGCCTGAACCGCGACCTCGTTGGCGGCGTTCAGCACCGCCGGCAGCGTGCCGCCGGTCTCGCCGGCCTGACGGGCCAGGTCAAGTGCCGGGAAGTCGCGCGTGCGCGGCGCCTCAAAGTGCAGGGCGCCGAGCTGGGCGAAATCGAGTGGCCGCAGGTCGTTGGCGACCCGTTCCGGCCAGGTGACGGCATACTGGATGGGGAAGCACATGTCACTGTGGCTGAGCTGGGCCAGCACGCTGCGGTCGCGGAATTCGACCATGCTGTGGATGATGCTCTCGGGATGGACAACGACCTCGATGCGGCTCATTGGGACGTCGAACAGCCAGCGCGCCTCGATCATCTCCAGACCCTTGTTGAACAGGGTCGCGGAATCGATGGTGATCTTGCGGCCCATGCTCCAGGTCGGGTGCTTGAGCGCCTGCGCCAGCGTCACCTGCTCGAGTTGATCGGCAGGCAGGGTGCGAAAGGGCCCGCCGCTGGCGGTCAGCAGCAGGCGGCTGACGTCCTCCGGCCGGCGGCCCTCGAGGCATTGGAAGATGGCGTTGTGCTCGCTGTCGACCGGCAGCACGTGCACGCCCCTGCGCTTGGCGGCGTCCATGACGGCTTCGCCGGCCATGACCAGAATTTCCTTGCTGGCGACGGCCAGATGCTTGCCCGCCTCGATGGCGGCCAGGGCGGGGGCAAGGCCGGCCACGCCTACAATGGCCACCAGCACCAGATCCGCGTCGCTGGCGCGAACGAGATCGACCAGGCCGGATTCACCGCTGAACACCTCGACCTCCGCAGGCAGTTGGGCGCGCGCCTGCGCGGCGGCGGCGGGATCGGTCAGGGCGACATGGCGGACACCGGTCTCACGGGCCTGTTCGACCAGGGCCCCGGCACTGCGACCGGCAGCCAGTCCGACAATTTCCATGCGCTCGGGGATGGCGCGCGCGACCTTCAGCGCGCTGGTGCCGATGCTGCCGGTGGAACCCAGGAGGAGAACGCGGCGGCGGGTGGGCGGGGCGGGCGGGGGCGTCATGCGGGGGGCGGGCGTCAGGCCGAAAGCGCGGCGAGGTAAAAGTAAAACACCGGGGCGGTGAACAGCAGGCTGTCGGTCAGGTCGAGGATACCGCCGATGCCGGGCAGGGTGTGGCCGCTGTCCTTGATGGCGACGCAGCGCTTGATCACGGATTCGGCGAGGTCGCCGGTGACGGCGGTCAGGCAGAGCAGGGGCGCGAGAATCAGGCTGTGGGTCCAGTCGAGCGGCACCAGTCGATCCGGGATCAGCCAGAGCAGGACGGCGGCGGCGGTGAAGGAGCCAACGAAGGCGCCGCCGAACCCCTCCCAGGACTTGGCCGGGCTGATGTGCGGGATCATCTTGTGGCGACCGAAGATCACCCCGAAGATGTAGGCCCCCATGTCGCTGAACTTGGTCACCATGACCAGGAACAGCACGAGGAAGAGGCCGGTCATGCCGCTGCCGTCGGCATTGAAATACATCAGCCGCATGATGAAGCCGAAGAAAATGACGGTGTAGACCACGCCGAAGACGGTGTGGAAGATGCGCTGCAGGGTGACTGCGCCCTCGAGTTGATGGCGGTAGCAGAGCAGGAAGGAGCCGTGCACGCCGGCGGTCAGGGCCGCCAGATCGAGCCACATTGGCGGGGCGTCGCGATGGCGCATGGCCCACCAGCTCACGATCACCCAGTAACCCAGGCAGATGCACAGGCCGAGCACATTGAAGGAGCGCCACTGCGGGTCGGCGCGCAGCAGGCGGTAGTATTCGAAGGCGCCGGCGACGCCGAAGAAGCCGGTGATGAGGATGAGCAGCCAGTGGCTCTTCCATTGCACCGCTGCAGCAATCACGGCCCAGAGAATCAGGGTGCTGAGCAACCGGGAGGCAAAGACGCGGCGCTTGCTCGGCGGCGGGGCGGGGGATTCCTGGCTCATGCGGGGTCGGGAGGGCGGGCTATTAAGGCAGGCGTGACCGGTCGTGCCAAGCTCATTTTGCCGACGCCGGCAGAACTCGGCGCACTCGGAAGCCGCGCTGCTCAAGGAGTTGGATCAGGCCGGTCTCGGACGTGAAGTGGCCGGTGCCGACCAGAACCATGGCGTGCTCGCCCCGCCGGAGCAGTTCCTCCAGCCGTGCCATCCAGGTGTGGTTGCGCGCGGTCAGAAAGATCTCCATCAGCTCGGGATGCTTGGCCGCCTCACGGAACAGCATCTCGTGGAGTTCGTCCAGCCGGCCCTGTTTCCAGGCGGAGATCATGCGCTCATACTCCTCGGACAGGGTGTCGACCTCGTCGAGGGTTTGCTCCAGCATGGCGATTTGCAGCTTTTCCTCGAGACCGGCAAAGAGCTGGAGCTGCAGTTCCACCGTCTCCAAACCCTCAGCCGGTTTGCCGTCGCTGCGTGCCCGCGCTTCAAAATGTCGGTCAACCCCCATCTCGGGCGATGCGCCGAGGTGGGCATACTCGGTCGTGGTGATCAGCAGGGAGACGAACCAGGGCCGGCAGCTGTTGAGGGCCGTCACCGGCACACCTCGCTTTTCGCCCCAGGCTTTCAAGCGCTGCCAGAGGGCAGGGCCACAGCGGGCCTCCAGGGTCTCACCCGCTCCGTAGCGGCCGAGTTCGCGCATGCGCTCGCCCAGCGCTGAATCGCTGCCCGCGCCGGGCGGCAGCTCAAAGATCAGCCGGTTGGAGTCGGCATAGGCGGTTTCATAGGCCGGCGCCAGCGGATAGTCGTCGCGTCGCAGGATGTGGATCGTGCCGCACAGGTAGAGGCGACCGCCGCCCTCGGGCGCCTCGACCACCCAGACACTGCCGGACGGCGCCGGCCCGGCCGACGCAGGTTCACGCCCGCAGGCGCAGACCGAGACGAGCGCGAGCAGGAGAGAGAGGCGGCGGAAGGGCATTCGATCACTCAAGCATGGCGCCGCCCCGGCCGCCATCCGAAAAGCGCGGGGTGAACTCGGGGAAAGAAGGCGCGGCGGCGGCGGGTATGCTCCTGTTCACCGCCCTGCCCATGATGCTTGCCCGACTCCTCCCCGCCTGCCTGCTCGCACTCAGCCCGGCCGCCGCCCAGACGGC
>JAUREI010000227.1 GCA_030827515.1 Prosthecobacter sp.
CCATGTTCCAGAAGTCGGGGTGCGAGTCGCCGAATTTGGTCTTGGTCCAGGCCAGCCAGACCCCGCGCTGCCAGGGATGATCCGGCTGGTGATTGCCGGTGACAAGTTTGCCGCTGGGGGAAAAGACCGGATGCAGGTGCGCCCCGTGTTTGAAGATCGGGTTCACGCCCTCCGGCACGTCTCCAGCTTCCATCTGATAGTTGCAAATGGCTCTGCCAGCGGTGGCGAAGTGAAGCACGGAGCCGGACTGTTCGGCGGTGATGTCGGCGGCTTTGCTATGGCCTACGGAACACACGGAATACGCGGAAAGGATCAGAAGGCAGAGATGGAGATGAGTCGCGTTGGTTTTCATAGAATCAGATTTCCGTTTGTTCCGTGTCCTTCCGTAGGCTGTCCCGTTTGAACGGAGCCAGAATTCACAAACTCGCAGGCTGGGCGATCCGGCCCGCCTTGACCGCACCGCCCTGCATGACCACGCGCAGGTTCGCGCGGTTCTCCAGCAGGGTGATGTCCTGCAGCACGTCGCCGTCGACGACGAGCAGGTCGGCGAGCTTGCCCTTTTCGACGCTGCCAAGCTCGTGGGCGCGGCCCATCATCGTCGCCCCGCCGAGGGTGGCGCAGCGGAGGGTGTCGAGCACGCTGAAGCCGACATACTTGACGAAGAAGGTCAGCTCCTGGGCGTAGGTGCCGTGCGGAGTCCAGCCGAAGCCGTAGTCGCCGCCGAGACCGAGCGTCGCACCGGCGCGCAGGAGACGCCGGCAGCTTTCCGCGCCGGCCTCCAGGGTTTCCTGATGACCGTCGATCACCTGCTGGGTGAGACCGAAGTCGCGCCCGCGCTCAACGCTCCACAGTTCAAAGCCGAGCCCGGGGCAGACCGGAACGCCGCGCTTGAGCAGGAGATCGAGGCATTCGTCGTCGAGGAAGCTGGCGTGCTCGAGGGCGTCATAACCGGCCTTGAGCGCGTTCCGGATGCCCTCGGTGGCCCGGCAATGGCCGGTGACCTTGAGGCCGTGGTTGTGGGCCGTGGCGACGACCGCGTGCATTTCGTCGAAGGTCATGCACAGCGTGTGATGGTCGTTGATGTCGGGCGAGGCGGCATCGCCAGTGGGATAGGTCTTCACCCATTCGACGCCGTCCTTGACCAGCTTGCGCACCGCGGAACGCGCCTCGTCGGGTCCGTTGACGATGAAGACAATGCCCTCCATGCCGATCTTCCGGTAATCGGGGTTCCAGTCCATCAGGCCGCCGGCCCCGCAGATTTCGCGGCCGCTGGCGGCGAGGCGCGGGCCGGGGATCATGTCCTCCTCGATGGCTTTCTTCATCCAGACATCGATGTTGTGCAGGCAGCCGCCGCTGCGCGCGCTCGTGTAGCCGCATTCGAGCGCTGTCTTCGCATTCACCGCCGATTGCAACGTCACGTATTCGACCGGGTATTTGATGTCGAGATCCTGGAGCTCGGTGACATCGAAGTAGGTGAGGTGGATGTGGGCCTCGACGAGTCCGGGCAGGATCGTGCCGCCCTGCGCGTCGATGACACGGGCGTCCGCGCCGGTCTCAGGGGCGCCGGCGGCCGTGCCGGCATAGGCGATGAGGCCGTCGGTGACGACGACACAGGCGTTGTCGACAGGAGCCGCGCCGGTGCCATCGATGAGGCGGCCGTTGCGGAGAACCGTGGTGCCAGGTTGCAGCTTCATGGTGGTGCCAAGGCTAGCCGCCCGACCCCGGGCACGGATAGAACAAAAGCGTCAGGGCTTGGAACACGGGCGGCGGCGGATTGCCCATCCCGTTCCCCCGCGTTCACTCCCGTCGGTCGACAAGGACTTCAACCCGGCGTGTATTGGGTGCGATAGGTGCCGGGCGTGCTGCCGGTGACGCGGCGAAACTCGCGGGTGAGATGGCTCTGGTCGGCAAAGCCACAGCGCTGGGCGATGGCGGCAATGGCTTCGCGGGTCTCCACCAAAAGACGGCAGGCCGTCTGCACGCGCAGGCGGCGCAGGTATTGCTGGGGCGACAACCCGTATTCGCGGGCGAAGGCGCGTTCCAGGGCACGGGCCGACATGCCCGCGGCCTGCGCCAGCTCGGCGTTGCTCACCGGTTGGTGCAGGGCGCGGGTCATGCGCGCGAGCACGACCCCGAGACGGAGGTCGGCCCGGCTGGCCAGCTGGTCGGGATCAAGCTGGCGGGTGATGCCGGCGGTGCCGACCGTCCGACCACGCGCGTCGAGCACGGGCCGCTTCGTGGTCAGGCACCAGGCGGCGGTGTGATCGAAGCGACCCACCCGCTCCAGCCGGTCCTGAACCGCGCGCCCGGCAAGCGCGGCTTCGTCGCCCTGGCGGAAGTGGGCGGCGAGATGCGGGGGCGACAGATCGTCATCGGTCCGGCCAATCACCTCGGCGGGATCGTTGAGGCCGTAGTTGCGCAGGAAGGCGCGGTTGACCCAGAGGTAGCGGCGGCGCGCGTCCTTGACCCAGGCCTGCACGTCCGGCAGGGCATCGAGCAGTCCGCCCAGCGCCCCGGCGGCTGTCGGCGGCGGGTCAGTCCACATGCACGAACTCGTTGGTGTTGATCAGGGCCAGGCAGTAGTCGGCAAACGCCTCGCGGAGGCTGGCCGCCGGATCGGCCGAGAGGAAAGCGACCGCCTCCTCCACTTCCTCCGGCAGGGGCTCACGGGCCAGGCAGCGGCGCAGGGCGTGGGTGGCACTTGCCCGAGGATGCCCCTCCCCGGCCGCCAGGGCGAGATCGGCAAGCGCCGCGGCGCTTTCCTGGGCGAACCCGGCGTTCAGCAGCAGCAGGGCCTGGGGGGCGGTGGTCGAGGTCTCGCGACGGGCGCAACTGAGCAGGGCATCCGGCCGGTCAAAGAGGTCGAAGATCGGCTGGCGGGCGTTGCGGCGGGCAAAGACATAGATGCTGCGCCGGCGCTGCTCGACTTCATCGGCCTCGGCACCCGCGTGATTTTTCAGCAGGGTGCCGCGGATCTCCGCGGGCAGCGGCAGTCGCACCCCGGGGCCACCCGCCTTGGAATTGAGTCGGCCGGTCAAATGGAGCAGGCTGTCGCGCAGCATCTCACCGGTGAGACGGCGACGCGGGTGGGCAGCGAACCGGGCAACGGCCTCCGCCTCCAGGCCCGGGGCCGGGGTCGCCTGACGCCAGGTCTGCGACAACACGAGAAGCTTGTGCAGGCGCTTCAGGCTCCAGCCCTGGCGCGGCAGTTCGGCGGCGAGCCAGTCGAGGATTTCGGGCTGGGCCGGCGGCGGGCTCTGATGGCCGAGATCGGCCGGCACCGGTGCCAGCGGCAGGCTGAAATGCTGCTGCCAGAGCCGGTTCGCCGCGGTGCGCAGGAAGAGCGCGTTGCCGGGCCGCGTCAGCCAGTGCGCGAGGGCGGCGCGATCCGGCGATGCCAGGTCGGTGCCGCCGGCGATGCGGGGAAAGCCGGGGCTCACCCCGGGGCCGGGCCGACGGAACTCGCCGCGCACGAAGACCGTGCTCGCCGGCACGCCCTCGGTGAAAATCCTCACCTGCGGGCCGAGCGGTTTGTCGCGCGACGGCAGCACGGTGTTGTCGAAGAAGGCGCGCAGCCGGTAGAAGTCCGCCTGGCTGAGCGGATCGTAGGCATGGTCGTGGCACTGGGCGCAGCCGACGGTCAGGCCGAGGAAGGCCGTGCCGAAGGTCCCGGTGATGTCGTTGAGCACGACGTGGCGCCGCTCCTCCTGATTGTTGAGGTCGGGCATGTCCGGCCCGGCAAACAGGAAGCCGGTGGCCACCGCCTCGCCCTGCACCAGCAGGTCCCCGGCGATTTGCTGGCGCACGAAATCATCGAAGGGCCGGTCCTCGTTGAGGGCGCGGATCACCCAGTCGCGAAACTGCCAGGCGCGCGGCCGTTCCTTGTCATGCTCAAAGCCGTCGGTTTCCGCAAAGCGGGCCAGATCGAGCCAGTTCTGCGCCCAGTGTTCGCCATAGGCCGGGCTGGCGAGCAGGCGATCGACCCTCGCCTCGTAAGCCGCCTCGGGCTGCCTGGCAAAGTCCTGCCGGAAGGCCTCGACCTCGTCCGGAAGCGGTGGCAGGCCGGTGAGATCGAAGTGCAGGCGGCGGATCAGGGTCGTCGCATCCGCCGCGGGTGAACGGGCCAGCCCGGCCTTGGCGAGACTGCGGGCCACGAGCGCGTCGAGTTCCGCCACCGCTTCCCGGAGGCGATCGGCTCGCACAGGCTCGACCGGGAAGGCCAGCGGCCGGAAGGCCCAGTGACGGCGCTCCTCCTCGGTGAGCGACGGTTCATCGCGCACGGGATCGTCCGAGGCGCGGATCGACCGCCCCTGCGCCGTGGCACAGACCAGGGCGGCGGCGAGGACGCACAGGACGATCTTCATGGGTCAGGCGAGGATGCCGCGCACGATCCGGCCGGCGACGTCCGTGAGGCGCTCGTCGCGGCCGTTGTGGCGGAAGGTGAGGCGCTCGTGATCGAG
>JAUREI010000075.1 GCA_030827515.1 Prosthecobacter sp.
CCCTGCGGTTATGGCGACGGCTACCCGCGCGCGCTTTCCAACTGTGCCGAGGTGCTCATTGGCGGACGCCGCTGCCCGATTGCCGGAAAGATCTGCATGGACCAGTTCATGGCGGCGCTTGGCGAGGGCAGTGCTTACAACGGCGACGGGGTGGTGCTGGTCGGCTGCCAGGATGGCGAATGCATCCGCGTCGAGGAACTGGCTGAACGCGCCGGCACCATTGCCTACGAGATCCTGACCAGCATCAATGCGCGCGTTCCGCGCGTGTACGCCTGAGTCAGGCCTCGTCGCGGCATTCGACGTCCTGCAATTGCAGGTCAAGAGCCCGGCCGGAGAGCTGGATTTCGACGAGTGAGAGCAGCAGCGAGCCGAGCATGAGCAGCAGGCTGATGCCAAAGCCAATCTGACCGGCGACCTGGTTCTCGAAAAACAGCAGGCTCATGCTGGCGACGCAGGCGATCAGGCTGAGGACGCCGAGTGCTTGCATGTGTTTGATGAACCGGATGCGCAGGCGCAGACTGCGGATCTGCGCCAGCAGCACAGGTTCACGCGAGCTGCGCCAGTTTGCATGCAGGGCGCGGACCACGCTTGCCAGACCGAGGAAGCGGTTGGTGAAGGCCAGCATCAGCAGCGAGATGGCCGGGAACAGCAGGGAGGGCGTCGACAGGGGCAGTTCGGGCAGCGCCATGGCGACCCACTACGCCCTAGGCGGGCGCCGTGCATGCGGAATCTCAGATGACCCGGTCATTGCCGCCGTCGACCGGGATTTGCGCGCCGGTGACTTTGGCGAACAGCGGGCTGGCCATGGCGGCGACCATGTTGCCGATGTCCTTGGAGCGGATCTCGACCTTCATGAGGTTCTTCGTCTTGTACTCCTCGACGGTCATGCCATAGCGCTGGGCGCTTTTCAGCAGGGCCTCGGGCGTCCAAAGTTTGGTGTCGAAGACGGCGTCCGGATGGACGATGTTGACGCGGATCTTGTGGGGCGCAAGTTCCAGCGCGGCGACTCGGCAGAGTTGGGTCAGCGCGGCCTTCGAACAGGAGTAGGCGCTGGCGCCGGGACCCGGCGCCTTGAAGTTGCGGCTGCCGACGAAGATGATGCTGGCGTCCACCCCCTGCTTCACATAGGGGATCACCTTGTTCATCAGCTTCTGGTGGCTGGTCAGGTTGATGGCGATCGTGCGGTCCCAGTCGGGCTGCGCCATCGTGTCGAGCGGGTCGTTCTTGGGGAAGATGCCGGCATTGCTGACGACGATGTCGATGCCGCCGAACTCACGCACGGCGAAGTCGATGGTGTCCTGAACCGGCTGGTCCTCGGTCAGATTGACGACGAGACCGATGGCGCCGATTTTCGCCATGATTTCGGGAATTTCCTTGTCGATGTCGAGACCGACCACCTGGGCGCCCTGTTCGGCGAGCGATTCGGCGATGGCGAAGCCGATGCCGGCGGCGCAGCCCGTGACCAGCGCGACCTTGCCCTGATGGACCTTGCGGGCCGGCCCCTTGCGCAGCTTGGCCTGCTCCAAGTCCCAGTATTCGATGTCAAAGATGTCCTTCTCGGACAGCGGCTGCCAGCCGCCCGTGCGCTCGGCCAGAGTCACCGTGGCGGCGGTGGCCTCGGCGAGGTCGGCGACGATCCTGGCATCCTTGAGGGTGTCGCCAAAGCTGACGATGCCCTGACCCGGCCAGACGGCGTAGCGTGGCGCCGGGTCGAGCATGGTCTGGCCGTCGGCATGGCGCTGGAAGTAGGCGGCGTAGTCGGCGCTGAACTGCTGCACGCTGGCGGCGTGATCCGCGCCGAGCACGACCGGCACGCGCTTGGTGCGGATGCTGTGGTCGGGCGTCAACGGGCCGCGAGTGGCGCAGTCGGCGACCTGAGGCAGGCTGGCGTAGGCAAGCGCGGCCGGACTGGCGCTCAGACGGGCGATCTGCGGGAAACCGCGGGTTTTGGAAACGGTCTGGCGCAGCTTTGCCAGGGCCATGAGCTCGGGTGCGGGCACCGGAACGTCGGCCGCGGTGGCGCCGGCGCGCTTGGCAAGATAGTCCTCCGCCTGCGTGACCATTTCGATGTGCAGTTCGTAGCTGCGGCGGGCGTCGTCGTCGAAGGTGAACAGGCCGTGCTTGAGCAGCACCATGCCCTGGATGCCTTCCTTGCGAAGGTCGCGCCCGTTGATGAGGTCGGCGACGGTCTTGGCCAGGATGAAGCCGGGCATGACGTAGGGCACGATGAGGACGCGGTCGCCGTAGAGTTCGCGCACTCGCGCCTCGCCGTCGGCGGCGCAGGTCAGGGCGGAAATGGCATTCGCGTGGCTGTGATCAACGAAGCGGAAGGGCAGGATGGCGTGCAGGATCGCCTCAATGCTGGCGGCCGGGGCGTTTGGGTGGGTCATGGCCGCGCGCTGCTGCAGGACCATGTCCTCGTCGCTCATCGCCGGCAGCCGGGCCATCTTCAGCAGGGCGTCCATGCGCACGGGGGCGAAACCGGCGCGCTCAATGGTCGCCAGATCCCAGCCGCTGCCCTTGACGTGGCAGATCTCGACCTCGTCGCCAAAATAGTCCTTTTCCGTGACCTTGACCGAGGTGTTGCCGCCGCCGTGCAGGACGAGCGCGGGGTTGCGGCCGAGCAGGCGCGAAGTGTACACGCGCTGTCCGAGGGGGTCGGTGCCGAAAGTGGCGGCTTCAGTGTCGTTCCAAAGGCTTTGCATGATGAAAAGGGCGGCCGTCAGACTTCCGGTGGATGACGGCCGGTGCAAGGGGATTTTGGCCGCGCGCGGGCGAGTGGAGGTCGATGACCGGCTGGATGAAACGGCTGCCGGCTGCATGGATTGTCGCTTGCCGCCCTGCCCAAGCCCGTGCTCAGTAGGGAGAATTGCCCTCCGCCGTCATGCCCGTCAAATCTCCCGCCAAAAAGCAGAAACCGGCCAAGGCTGAAAAGAAGCCGGCCAAAGCCGCCAAGAAGCCGGCCAAGCCCACCCCGGTCAGGCTGAAGAAGCAGCCGTTTTGGATCGGCTTCGACCTCGGTGGCACGAAGATGTTGGCCTGCGTGCTGGATGCCGATTACCGGGTGCTGGCGACCGCGCGCAAGACGACCAACGGCTCCGACGGCCAGATCCGCGGCCGCAAGAAGATCCTCAACGCGATTCGCGAGGCGATCGAGGAATCCGGCCTGGACCCGGCGGGCCTGCAGGGCATCGGCATTGGCTGCCCGGGGTTGGTCAACCCGGAGAAGGGCATCCTGATCAACGCCCCCAACCTCGGCTGGAACAACATGGGCCTCGCCGGCATCCTCCGGACCGCCTTCAAGGTGCCTGTTGCGGTGCTCAACGACGTCGATGCCGGCACTTACGGCGAGTTCCAGCTCGGTGCCGGCCGCGGCGCGCGCTCCCTGCTCGGTGTCTTCCCCGGCACCGGTCTCGGCGCCGGCTTTGTCTACGACGGCCGCCTCATCATGGGCCGCACGGTCTCCGCCATGGAACTCGGCATGATCTACCTGCCCGGCACGCACCTCGGCGGCAGTGAGTTTGGCGCGGTCATCCTCGAGGACCTGAGCAGCCGCCTCGCCCTCGCCTCCCAGGCCGGCGTCGCCTGCTATCGCGGCCAGTTGCCCGAGCTCGACAAAAAAACCCGCGGCAACCTGCGTGACCTGCGCAGCAAGGCCCTCGCGAACGCCTTCAAGGCTGGCGATGAAGCCGCGGTCAGCCTCTTTCGCAACGGTGTCCGCTACCTCGGCATGGGCGTTGCCGCCGTCGTCAACCTGCTCGCGCCCGATCAGATCACCCTCGGAGGTGGCCTGGTCGAGGAACTGCCCGACCTCTACCTGAAGACCCTCAAGCAGGAAGTCGACCGCTACGCCCTGCCGGCCCTTGCGCGCGGCATCCGCTATTCCCTGGCGAAGCTCGGCGGCAGCGCCGTCGCCGTCGGCAGCGTCGCCTGGCTGCGCGCCAACGCCGCGCCCAAAGGCAAACCCTCCGCCGCATGAGCCACGCCGCCCCGCCCGCCGAGCACGCCGTCCTCTACGTCGGCGCCGCCTCGATCTCTCTCATCATCGGCACGCGCTCCGAGGCGGGCGAATTCAGCCTGCTCGAGCATCTCGACCGCCCGCTGCCGCTGGCGCGCGACATCTTCCGCGCCGGCTTCGTCGCCCGGTCCACCGTCGAACAGGCCGCCGGCATCCTGCGCGACTATCAGCTGAGCCTGCGCGAGTACGGCGTGCCCGCCGCGCACACCCGCCTGTTCACCACGAACATCCTCTCCGAGGCGGCCAACCATGAGATCTTCCTCAACCGCCTGCAGGTCACCACCGGCCTCGGCTGCCGGCTCATGGATGACGGCGACATGACCCGCTTCATCTACCAGATCAGCCTGCGCCTGCTGCAAAAAAACCCGGCCCTGCGCGAGGGGCGCACGTTTCTATCCCACATCGGCCCCGGCAACACCCGCGCCCTGTACTTCAAGAACGGTCGCCTCGCCGCCTACAGCAACTATCGCCTCGGCATCTTTCGCGCCCGCGAGGCGGTCGCCATCGAGGAGGGCGACACCCCCCGGCAGCTCAGCCACCTGGAAGAACACATTCGCGGCGTTGTCGACCACCTCGTCCAGGACTATTCGGGCTACGCAATCGATCACCACGTCGCCATCGGCGCCGAGATCCAGAGCGTCGCCGCGGAAATGACCCCGCCGCGCCAGGGTGTGCGCCGCATCGTCGAGGTCGAGCTGGAGCGTGTCGCCGAAAAGCTCGCCCTGCTCACCCCGGATGAAATGGTGCGCCGCCTGCACGTTCACTACACCGGCGCCGAGGGCGTGCTGCCGGCACTGCAGACCAATCTGGCCCTGGCGCGCCGTTTTTGCGACGACACCCTCTGGGTGCCCGAGGGGGATTTTCAGCGTGAGCTCATGCTCGACCTGATGACCGCCAGCCCGCGCACGGCGAACTTCCAGGAGGAGGTCATCCAGGCCGCCTGCGAAATCGGCGTGCGCTACAAGACCGACCGCCGCCATGCCGACCATGTCGCCGGCTTCGCCCAGCAGTTGTTCCGCGAGCTGCAGCATCTGCACGGCCTGGAGCCGAAATATGAGCTGGTCCTGCGAGTCGCCGCCATACTGCACGAGGTCGGCATGTTCATCAGTCCGCGCGAGCACCACAAGCACAGCCTGTACATCCTTCTGCAGACCGAGATTTTCGGCCTCAGCAGCGGCGACCGCACGCTGGTCGCCCTGCTTGCCCGCTACCACCGCCGCTACAATCCCGAGCCCAACCACCCGCACTTCGCCGATCTCTCCCGCGAGGAGCGCATGATCGTGTTCAAGCTCGCCGCCCTGCTGCGCATTGCCGACGCGCTGGACCGCACCCACGCCCAGCGCATCAAGTCGATCCAGCTCCGGCCCGACGGCGGTCGCCTCTACCTGCTCACCCCCGGGGTCGACGACACCACCGTCGAACAGATCGCCCTCAACTCGAAGTGCGACCTGTTCAGCGAGATCTACGGCTACGAAGTGATTCTTGCCCGGGCTTGAGGCGATTCGTTCGCAATTCGTGGCTGTTCTTTGCCAAGGCGGGGGAGGCGGGGACACTGAAACCGGTGCAGACTGCCGCGCGAATGGTCGACCTCCCCTCCTGCAAGCACTGCGGCGCGCCCGTTCCTTCGGGGCGGGACGACGGCTTTTGCTGCGCGGGCTGCGCCTACGTGGCGGAGTTGCTGCACGCTCAGGGGCTCGACCACTTCTACGACCTGAAGGGTGGCAAGTCTCTGCCACCGGTGTCGCCCCAGGCGCTGCGCGAACGCGATTACGAATGGCTGGAGCAGCTTGCATCCCTCGAGGCCGGTCGCACGGGCGAGGGTCGTCCGGTCGAACTGCGCCTGGCGCTGCAGGGTGTGTCCTGCGTCGGCTGCGTCTGGCTGATCGAAAAACTCTTCGCGCGCCAGCCGGGCGGGTTGCGCGTCTTCATCGACGTCGTGCATGGCACGCTGACCCTCGTGGTCGAGGTAGGCACTTTTGATGCCGCCGGATTCGCGCGCGAGCTGCAGCGTTTCGGCTATCTGGTCGGTCCGCCGCGCGGGGACGATGACGCGGGCGAACGCCGGCAGGCCTCGGGGCTGGAGCGGCGCATGGGCCTGTGCGGAGCCTTTGCGATGAATGCGATGGCCTTCTCGCTGCCGGCCTACTTCGACATGCCGGCCGACTTCGCCTTCGCCTCCTGGTTCGACCTGATCGCGGCGGCGTCGGCGACACTGGCGATGCTGGTCGGCGGTTCCTACTTCATCGACAAGGCCTGGCGCAGCCTGCAGGGCGGCGCACTGCACATCGACACGCCGATCGCGCTCGGCATCGTTGCCGCCTATGCGGGGTCGGTTGGCGGCTGGCTGGCCGGGGTCGGGGGCCTGAAGTACTTCGACTTCGTCGCCATCTTCATCTTCCTCATGCTGGCGGGACGCTGGGCGCAGCAGGCGGCGGTGGAGCGCAACCGCCGCAAGCTGATGCGCGACACCTCGATCCCCGAGCGGGTGACCCTGCTGGAGGACGGCAAGGCACGGCCGCTGTCGGCCCTTCAGCCGGGCCTGCGCTACGCGGTGAAACCGGGTCAGTCGGTGCCGGTGGCGTCGAAGCTGCTGCACGCCGCCGGGTCGGTGAGCCTGGAATGGATCAATGGCGAGAGCGAGGCGCAGCCGCGCGAGCCGGGTCAGTTGCTGCCGTCCGGTGCCCTCAACATCGGGCTGGCGCCGCTTGAGGTCGAGGCGCTGGAGGCCTGGTCGGAGAGCACGCTGCGGCGCCTGCTCGAAGCGCGCAAACCGGGCGAGTTCCGCGACCGAGGCTTGGAACGCCTGCTGCGCTGGTACCTCGGTCTGGTCATCGCCATCGGCCTCACCGGGGCCCTGGTCTGGGGGGGGCGCGGGGCCGGTGTCGCCCGCGCTCTGGAGGTCATGATCTCGATCTTTGTGGTCTCCTGTCCGTGCGCGCTCGGCGTGGCGGTGCCGCTGGCCGAGGAACTGGCCGCGGCGCGTGCCGAGCGCCGCGGGGTTTTCGTGCGCACCCTGGCGCTGTGGAAGCGGCTCATGCGCGTGCGCCGGGTCGTCTTCGACAAGACCGGCACGCTGACCCTCGAGAATCCGGTGCTGGAGCATCCCTCCGCGCTCGCGGCCCTCGACGACGAGGCGCGCTCGGCCCTGCGCACGCTGGTCACCGGCAACCTGCACCCGGTCAGCCGCAGTTTGTTCGACGCACTGGGTCCCGCCGATGGCGCCGTCAGGGTGGGTGCGGTCGAGGAGGTGGTGGGACAGGGACTGGTCTGCACCGATGACGCCGGCAGGCGCTGGTCGCTGGGACGTTCGCCGGAGGCCGATGCGCGACTGGCCTGCGATGGCGTCGTACTGGCGGACTTCCGTTTTCGCGATGAGTTGCGCGGCGAATCGGTCGAGGAAGTTGCCGGCCTGCGCCGGCGCGGCCTGCAGGTGCACATACTCAGTGGTGACCGCAAGACGAAGGTGGCCGGCATCGCCGCCCAGCTCGGGTTGGAGCCGGCCGACTGGCAGGCGCGCCTGACTCCCGAGGCCAAGGCGGCCTGGGTGGCGGAGCATGACCGCGGGGACACGCTTTACATCGGCGACGGTGCCAATGACAGTCTTGCCTTTGACGCCGCTCTCTGCGCCGGCAGTCCGGTCGGGGGACGCAGTTTCCTGGAGCAGAAGGCCGACTTCTATTTCCTCGGCCACAGCCTGCGTTTTGTCAGCGGGCTGCTCGATCTGGCGCGCGTGCACCGGCGCGCCACACAGCGGGTCTTTGCGTTTTCGGTCACCTACAATGTGGCGACCGTGATCGTCGGCCTCATGGGGCATCTCAGTCCGCTGACGGCGGCGGTGCTCATGCCGCTGAGTTCGGTGGTGACCCTGAGTCTGGTGGCCTGGACCTTTGGCCGGAAGGCGAAGGCGTGAAAAGACTGCATCCAAATCGCGTGACCGCGGTTTCACGAAACCCCGCTCATGAAATGCCTGTTTGCCTTGTTGGGGATTGCCCTGACCGCGTCCGCCTACGATCCCCTGACCGTGCCGGCCACTCCGCCGTCGTCTCCCGTTGATCTCATCTGCCGCGACGAGGCGCGCGAGCGCGACATCCCGCTGCGCGTTTTTCTGCCGGCGGCGACAAAACCCGCGGCGGTTGTGCTGTTCAGCCATGGCCTGGGCGGCAGCCGCGAGGGAAGCGCCTTTCTCGGCCGCCACTGGGCGGCGCGCGGCTACGTCGCCGTGTTTCTGCAGCACCCGGGCAGCGACGAGGCGGTGTGGAAGGACACGCCGCCGGCGCGCCGGGCTCTGGTCATGCGTGGTGCGGCGAGCCCCGCCAACTTTCTCGCGCGCGTTCAGGACGTGCCTGTGGTGCTCGACCGACTCGAAACCTGGAACCGCACGCCCAAGCATGCCCTGGCCGGCCGGCTCGACCTGCAGCGGGTGGGCATGAGCGGCCATTCCTTTGGCGCGGTGACGACGCAGGCGGTCTGCGGTCAGTCGATCCCCCTGGGCGGCGCGCGCTTTGCCGATCCGCGCCTGAAGGCCGCCGTCATTTTCAGCCCGAGCACGCCGGCGGCGGGCGATGCGACGAAGGCGTTTGCCGGCGTGACGCGGCCCTGGCTGCTGATGACCGGCACCCACGACATCGCGCGCATCGGGGGTACGACGATCGGTGCCGCGGACCTGGCCTCGCGCCTCGGCGTTTATCCCGCCCTGCCGCCTGGCGGGAAGTATGAGCTCGTGCTGCACGAGGCGAGTCATTTCGCCTTCACCGACCGACCCGACTTCGGCGGCGAAGCACCGCGCAACCCGAACCATCACCGGGTCATTCTCGCCATCAGCACGGCGTTCTGGGATGCCTGGCTGAAGGAGGATCCGGCCGCGCGCGCGTGGCTGGATGGCGAGGCGCCCAGGGCGCTGATGGCGACAGAGGACCGCTGGCAGAACAAGTGAGCCGCGGTTACATCATGTATTCCATCATCACCGGTGTCGGGGTGGAAGCGGGCGACTGGCCGAGGAGGGTTTCCGCCACGCGCCGGGCCTGGCCGCGCAGCTCGGGCACGGCGATGGTTTCCCAGTAGGTGCCGCGCCGGGAGGCGGGATCAGCGCCGAGGCGAACGAGGTTGACGGCGGTGAGGATGCCGCTGAACCTGCTTCCGAAGACGGCGCACTGGGGTCGTGGGAGTGCAGGCGTACATGAAAAAGAAGCTTCAGGGCACTTTAAGCTTGCTTGGGCGAGGACCACAATAATTTATTCCGCTTTTGGAATAAATAAACAGCCTCCATGTTCACTCAAACCCGTCGTCGCGTTCTAGAAACCGCCTGCGGCCTTTTCGCGGTTCCCCTTTCCCTGCGCGCGGAGGGCGAATGGCAGCCTCTTTTTGACGGCAGCAGTCTCACCGGCTGGAAGCCGTCGGCCCTGAGCCCGCACAGCCGCGCCAGCGGCAACCGAACGGCCGGGCACTGGCGCGTCGAGGACGGCGCGATTGCAGGCGACCAGGACACGCCGGGCAACGGCGGCCTGCTGCTGACCGAGGAGGTGTTTGGCGATGTCGAGGTCGTGCTGGAAATGCGCAATGATTTTGGACCCGACAGCGGGCTGTTCCTGCGCTGCACGCCGGATGGCAAGGCCTACCAGTGCCTGATCGACTACCATCCCGGCGGCACGATTGGCGGCATCCTCGGCGAGGGAATCTGGAAGCGCCGTGGCGTGCGCAACTACACCTTTGGCGAGACGCCGGAGATCATCACCCTCAACGACTCTGGGACCCAGCCCTGCCCGGTGCTGCCGGAGTCCTGGCCGCAGTTCTGGCGTGCCGGCGAATGGAACGAGGTGCGCGCGCGCATCACCGGTGATCCACCGACGATCACCACCTGGGTGAATGGCGTTCAGATCCTTCAACACCGCGAGCCGGCGAGCGTGCATCCCGCCACCGGCCACATTGGCCTGCAGTTGCACGGCGGCGCCCAGTTCGCCGGCACCGTGCGCTACCGCAACCTGCGCGTCCGTCGTCTCTGAACCCCTCATCCGCCAAAGCCATGCTCCCCATCCGCACCCCCGACCGTCAATGTGAAGTCGCATGGTTCTCCGCGCTTTGCTCGGACGACTACGAGTTTCTCGGCGTGCCCGACGGCGCCCTGCGCTCGAGTTACGAGCACTGTGGCGACATCGTCCGCAAGGCCGATGGACATGGCTTTCAGAACATCCTGCTGCCTTCCGGCTGGATTGCGGGCCAGGACGCGCTGACCTTCGCCGCCGCCATGGCGCCGCAGACCCGGCAGATCAACCAGCTTGTCGCCCTGCGCATGGGCGAGGTCTGGCCGCCGATGCTGGCGCGCGCCATCGCCACGGTCGACCACATCGCCCAGGGGCGTCTGTGCATCAACATCATCTCCTCGGACATGCCCGGGATGAAGGAGAGCAACGAAGTCCGCTACGCGCGCGCCAGCGAGATCATCCAGATCCTGCAGGGACTGTGGCGCACCGAGGGACCGTTTGAATGGAAGGGCGAGTTCTACAACATCAGCCTGCCGAACACCGAGCCGGCCAAGCCCTACCAGCAAAATGGCGGGCCGCTGCTCTACTTCGGCGGCATTTCGCCCGCCGCCCAGGAACTCTGCGCCAAGCATTGCGACGTCTTCCTCATGTGGCCGGAGACCGAGGACCGTCTCGCCGAGACGATGCGCGGCATGACGGAGAAGGCCGCCGCCCACGGCCGCAGGATTGACTTTGGATTCCGCGGCCACGTCATTGTTCGTGAAACCGAGGCCGAGGCGCGCGCGGCGGCCGATCGGCTCATCTCGAAGCTGACGGCGGAGAAGGGTGCCGAGATCAAGGCGCGTTCGCAGGACAGCCAGAGCTACGGGGTGCAGCGCCAGGATGAACTGCGCTCCCAGGCCAAGGATCTGTATCTGGAGGACAACCTGTGGAGTGGTGTCGGACTGGCTCGCAGCGGCTGCGGTAGCGCCATCGTCGGCGACCCCGAACAGGTGCTCGCCAAGCTCAACCGCTACATGGATCTGGGCATCCGCGCCTTCATCCTCAGCGGCTACCCGCACCTCGACGAGTGCGACCTGTTTGCCAAGCATGTTCTGCCGAAACTGCCGACCTGCCGGCTGAATGAATTGCAGAACCGGCGCGTTGCCCATCCGGTGACGCCGCTGACCACGGCGGAGAGAAAATGACCCAACTTTGGGCTCGTCCTGATACCGGCCATTCCTCATTCTACCTCACACTTTCGACAACTTATGACACCAGTTCGCTTCGCTCTCGCCGGTTTCGGCGCCTGGGGCAAATTCCATGCCCAGTCCATCGCCGGCAATCCCGACGCCCGGCTCGTCGCCATCAGCGCCCCCACCGAGGCGACCCGCGCCGAGGCGCGCCAGTTGTATCCCGACGCTCAGATCTTTGCCGACAGTCTGGAGATGGTCGCGCAGGCCGAATTTGACATCATCGACATTGCCACGCCCAGCCACACCCATCGCGAGATCGCCCTGGCGGCGATGGCGAAGAAAAAGCATGTGCTGCTGGAGAAGCCCATGGCCATCTCGCTTGAGGACTGCAAGGCCATCGTCGCCGGCGCGCGCGAGCACGGCGTGCACCTTGCCGTTGGCCACGAACTGCGCCTGTCGAGCCAGTGGGGCCGCATCAAGGAGATCATCGATGCCGGCACCATCGGCGATCCGCAGTATGTGCTGGTCGAGTTGTCGCGCAAACCCTACCGCACCGGCGCCAGCGGCTGGCGCTACGACCCGAGCCGCGTCGGCAGCTGGGTGCTTGAGGAGCCGATCCATTTCTTTGATCTCGCCCGCTGGTATCTCGATGGCAGCGGTGATCCGGTGGAGCTCTATGCCTACGGCAACTCGCGCGACCCGCAGCGTCCGAACCTGTTCGACAACTTCAGTGCCATGTTCAAGTACGCGAACGGCAGCTACGGCGTCGTCTCGCAGACGCTGGCCGCCTTCGAGCACCATCAGACGGTCAAGGTGAGCGGCACCAGGGGCGCGCTCTGGGCCGGCTGGAGCGGCGCGCTTGATCGCACGCTGGAGCCCAGCTACTTTCTCAAGGTCTTCGACGGTGAGACGCTCGAAAACGTCAAGCTGGAGAAGCACAGCGGCGAGGTCTTCGAACTGCGCGAGGAAATCGCGCGCTGTGTCGAGATGGTGCGCACGGGCCGTGCGCCCGCCGCAAGCGGCCTCGACGGCCTGTGGTCGGCCGGACTCTGCCTCGTGGCCGAGGAATCGATCCGCCAGGGTCGGCCACTGCCAGTTGGCGAAATGCTCAAGTTCTGATCCCGTTCCTCCCTGCGTGGGCAAGCGGAACGCTGACTGCAACCTTTCAACCCCCTCGTTCAGCCGCCATGACCGATCGCCGTTCCTTTCTTGCCGCCAGTTCCGCCGCGGCGGTTTCGGCCGCCACGCACGCCTTCGCCGCCGGCGGTGAGGGCGACACCCGCATTGCCCTGATTGGCTGTGGCGGCCGCGGCACGGGCGCCTGCAGCCAGGCGCTGAGCGCCGGTTCGACGGTGAAACTGGTGGCCGTGGTGGACCCGCTTGAGGGCAAGGCGCAGGCGGCCCTCGACATCCTCAGGCAGAAGCACGAGGGGCAGGTGGCGGTGCCGCCCGAGCAGGTGTTCACAGAGTTTGGCGAATGGCGCAAGGCATTCGACCTGGCCGATGTCGTGCTCATCACTACCCCGCCCGGGCCGCGACCCTTCCTTTTTGAGCAGGCGATCCAGGCGGGCAAGCACGTGTTCATGGAGAAGCCGGTTGCCGTTGACGCCGCCGGCGTTCGGCGCGTGCTGGCCGCCGCGGCGGAGGCAAAGCGGAGGAAACTCAATGTCTGCGTCGGCTTTCAGCGCCGTTATGATCCGGCCTACCAGGATGTCATCGGCCGGCTGCACGCCGGTGAAATCGGCGATCTCGTTTATGGTCGTGTGTATTGGAACGGCACCTCGCGCCCGGGCTATCCGCGCGAACCGGGCGAGAGCGAGCTGCACTACCAGATTCGCAACTGGTACTTCTTCACCTGGATGAGCGGCGACCACATCCTGGAACAGCACTGTCACAACCTCGATGTGGCGAACTGGGCGTTGCAGGGGCGAATGCCCGTGCGTGCCACCGGCCAGGGAGGTCGCCAGGTGCGTCGCGGGCGCGAGAACGGCACGATCTTCGACCACCACACCGTCGAGTTTGAATACGAGGACGGCTTCCGCCTGCTCAGCCAGTGCTGCCAGATCGGTGGCAAGTGCGTGCGCGATGTCAGCGAACACTTTCATGGTCTCAAGGGCACCGCCAACCTTGCCGCCAATGGTCGCTTCCTGCTCAACGGCAAGCCGCCTGGCGGGGAACGTCGGCGCAACCGCGCGGACGCCTACCAGCTCGAGCACGACGCCTTCTTTGAGAACGTCCGCACCGGTGGCTACCGCAACGACGCGGAGTATGCCGCCTACAGCACCCTGATGGCCGTCATGGGCCGCATGGCCACCTACACCGGTCAGGTCATCACCTGGGATCAGGTCCTCGCCAGCACTGAGGCGCTCGCACCGGATGATTTGTCTTGGGACACTCCGCCGCCCGTGCTGCCGGATGCCGACGGCTGGTATCCCGTGGCTGTGCCCGGCACGACCCTGCCGCTGTGATGCTTTCAACTGATCAACAGCAGGCGCTTGTAGCCCGGCAGCGGATCCGGTGCCCGATGGATGCAGGGAGGGACCGGACAACCGGGCCAGAGCGTGGCGATGCGCCACAGATGGGCTGTGCCGAAGGCGTAGGGCTGCGCTTCCGGCAGCGCCGCGTAGTGCAGGTTGTAGAAGTGTTCCTCCAGCCACGCGTCAAAGGCCGCGTCATCGGCGCCGCCGTAGGCTTGCAGCAACGCCGTCCGTGTTTCGGGCTGGTCGATCCTGCGCACGGCCTGTTCGTTGGGAAGTCCCCACGACGAGGCGCCATGGTAGGTGCACAGGTAGGTGTCGGCCTCCGCCGTGGCGCTGTCGACATGGAACGAGCAGACGTCCGTGCGCACCGGACCCGGTTGAGGGTCGTTCGTGTAGCCGTTGATGCAGTCGAGCGTGGGCTGCAGGCCGTGCGCATCCAGTCGATGCAGATCCTCCAGCAGGCAGGCCACGGCTTTGCGCCCAGCGGGCCCCAGGCTCAGTCCGCGCAGGGTCTCCGCGTCCAGCGAAGTGATGCCCGGGCCGACCGCAAGCGCCGCCACCACTTCGGCGAAGTCACCCTCCAGTTCGCGCCGCCAGCACAGGGCATTGATGTCACCGGCCCAGGGCGTGCCCACCAAGGTGTCGAAGCTGTCAACGATTTGGACCCGCGTGGGCGGGTGGGCTGGATGGCTGGGAGGCGTTGTCATGCCGCCCGGTTTATAGACGCCGCTGCCGGCTCTGCCAGAATGAACTGTTCCTTGCCCCGGAAAAAGGCCGGTTGGCCTTCGTAGTCTCCTGTTCTGTCAACCTGCCGCGCCCACGCAGCGGCCCAGCCCGTCTCTCCTCCCATGACCTCCTCCTCCAAATGGTATTCCGGTGTCACCCGCTATCAGTGGCTGGTTCTGCTTGTCGCCTCGCTGGGCTGGGTGTTTGACGCCTTCGAAGGCCAGCTTTTCAATCTCACGCGCGGTGCCATGCTGTCGGAGATCCTCAAGGTCGGCCCCGGCGATCCGGCGGTCAAACAGTGGGGGGACATTTTCCTCGGCATCTTCCTCGCCGGCGGAACCTTTGGAGGACTGCTGTTTGGTTCGCTCGGCGACAAGTGGGGACGCAAGCCGGTGATGGTGCTGACCATCCTGTTTTACTCGGTCTTTTCCGGGATGACCTACTTTGCCAGCGAACTCTGGCATGTCGGCGTGCTGCGCTTTCTGGTGGCGATGGGAGTTGGTGGCGAATGGGCGGTGGCGGCGGCCTTGGTGGCCGAGGTCTTCCCGCGCGAGGCGCGCACCCATGCCGGCGGCATCTTTCACGCCACCGGCGTGCTCGGCACCTGGCTGGCCGCACTGACGGCGATGCAGGTCGAGAACGAATGGCGAATTGCCTACCTGATCGGCATTGTGCCGGCCCTGCTCACCCTCTGGGTGCGCTCCTCGGTGCAGGAACCCGAGCAGTGGCAGGAGGCGAAGGAGGAGGGCAAGCGCATGGGCAGCTACGCGGACCTCTTCGGCGACCGCCGCTGGCGAACCCGCGCTCTGCTGGGCATGACCCTGGCCGCGGTCGGACTCGGCACCTTCTGGGGTGTCTGTGTCGCCACCCAGGACCTGACCCGGGAGTTGCTGCTGCGCCTGGGGGTCGAGCAGGCGACCGCGGACCGCGAGGCGAAGTTCGCCTATGGCATCATCCAGGTCATTGGCGCCGGCATCGGACAGCTCAGCTTCGGACCCTTGTGCGCGCGCTTTGGTCGCCGCAGCACCTTTGCAGTGATGCATGTGCTGAGTTTTGTCATGGTGCTGGCGGTTTGCTATCTGCCGCAAACCCACCTGCAGATGTTGTTCCTGCTGCCGTTGTTCGGCTTCGTCACCCTCAGCATCCACTCGGGATACGCGATCTATTTCCCGGAACTCTTCCCCAGTCACCTGCGCTCGACCGGTGCCAGCTTCTGCTTCAATGCCGGCCGCCTGCTGGCCGCGCCGGTGCTCATCCTCTCGGGGATGGTGAAGACGCAGTATGCGCTGACCGACGCCATCGCCCTCATGGGCGGACTCTTCCTGCTGGGCCTGGTGGTGCTCGCTTTCCTGCCGGAAACACGCGGTCAGGATCTGCCCGACTGAGGGGATTCAGAGGGCGCGGCGCAGGATGGTTTCCAGGGTGCTTTGACAGAGCGGCAGCGGATTGCCCTTCATGCTGCTCGCACCCGCCGCCAGCCGGGCGACTTCGGGGAAGTCGGCCTCCACCAGCCCATGGCTGGCCAGACCGGGGATGCGCAGGCGCCGGGTGAGGTCGCTGAGGAAGCGTGTGCCCGCCTCGGGTTCGGCTCCCGGATCACCGGTGAGCAGCCGCGCGGCCTCCGTGAATCGGGCCAGCGTCGCGGTATGGCCGGCGGCGCGCACGGCTTCCAGATTGGCCTCCCAGACGGGTGCCAGCAGGGCGGCGCAGACGGCGCCGTGCGGGGCGCGGTGGCGACCGCCGAGCGGGGCGGCGAAACCGTGCACCGCGCCGAGCCCGGCATTGGCCAGGGCCAGTCCGCTGAAAAGCGCGGCGAGGGCGAGATCGCTGCGCGCGTCGAGATTGTCCCCCCGCGCCACCGCACGTTCGAGGGCCCCTGCGGCGCGGCGGATGCCCTCGCGGCAGAGCGCGTCGGTGAGAGGTTGGGCACGGCAGGAGACGAAGGCCTCCAGGCACTGGGTCAGGGCGTCCATGCCGCTGGCGGCGGTCACGCCAGGCGGGCAACCCAGGGCGAGTTCCGGATCGACCAGGGCCAGGTCGGGCAGCATCCAGGCATGGCGCAGGCTCGCCTTGAGATGGTGTGCGGGCGAGGCCAGCACGGCGTTGCGGGTGACTTCGGCGCCGGTGCCGGCCGTGGTCGGCACGGCCAGGAAGGGCAGGGGACGCCCGTCAAGCGGACGACCGTGACCGACGACCTCCAGGTAGTCGAAGAGTCCGGCCGGTTGGTGAGCCAGAGCGGCAATGGCCTTGCCAGCGTCGATCACGCTGCCGCCGCCGAGGCCGAGCACGAGTTCGGCGCCGGCATCGCGCGCCAGGGCGGCACCCGCCTCGGCTTCCTCGGTGGTGGGCTCGCCGGCGATGGGAAAGCCCGTGAGTTCCAGGCCGGCAGCCTGCAGGGCGTTCAGCAGGTCATGGTGGCGATCCGCACGCCGGCCGGTGACCACCAGAACGCGCCGGCCGAAGCCGGTGGCGAGTTCCGGCAGGCGGCGGGCGCTGCCGGGGCCGAAGACGATGCGGGTGGCGGTGGCGAACTCGAACTCCATGGCGGACGATGGCGCGTGCCGGCCCGGGGTCAAAGGCGCAGATAAGCGCGGCCGTGGCGACCGTATCCTCTGCCGCATGCCGCGCTTTTCGATCTCCCTTCTGTGCCTGGCCCCGCTTTTGAATGCCGCCGACCTGCCGCCTCCCGTGCCGCGGGTCCAGGCGGTGCCGATGCCGCATCATGTCACGTCCTTCCAGCTCGACGGGCGCGAACTGACCGCCTGTCACCACGATCCGACGGATCCGCGGCCGTTTTGGTATCCCGTGCGCGCCTCCGCCGAGCCGAGTCTCGTTCGCATGGGCCACCCCCACGACCCGCACGGCCACAGCCACCACAACGGGGTCTGGATCTCCCACAACGACCTCAACGGCCTCGATTTCTGGGGTGATCGTCCCGCCAAACGCGGCCGTGTGGTCACGGTGGAAATTCCCCGTGAGGGCTATGCCGACGGTGACGAGGCGGCCTCAATGCGCCAGATCAACCACTGGCTCAAGGCGGAGGATGACAGCCTGCAACTCGTCGAACTGCGTCGCACCGAGGTGCGGCCGATCGATGGCGCGCACAGCTGGTTCCTGCTCGTCGATCTCGAGCTGAGCCCGCCCAAGGGCGGTCGCGTCCAGTTTGGCGCCACGGGTTTCGGACTCATGGCCGTGCGCGTCGCGCGCAGCCTCGGGGTGCACGACGGCGGAGGGCGCCTGCTCAATTCCGAGGGTCAGGTCAACGAGAAGGCGATGTTCCGTCTGCCGGCGCGCTGGTGCGATTACTCCGGCCGCATCACCAACGCGGCCGACGGTCTGGCGGGCATCACCCTGATGAATCATCCGATGAACCCGCATCACCCGACCGCCTTTCACGTGCGTGACGACGGCTGGATGGGGACCTGCCTGAGCCTGGATGAGCCGCTGGAGCTCGCCGAAGGCCAGAAACTGCGCCTGCGCTACGGTCTCTGGGTCCATGACGGTCGCCCGGAA
>JAUREI010000043.1 GCA_030827515.1 Prosthecobacter sp.
CGACCCTGCGCGACCGCGAGACCAAGCAAGTCGAGTTCGTGCGCGCGGCCGGCGTCAAGGCCGAGCGCCCGTATGTCTATGACGGCGCCTTCATCGATCCGAACCGCTACGGCGGCTACAACCCCGAGAACATCCGCCACGACGAGAACTACGGCACGCAGAGCAATCCCAAGGTCTGGATCCTGCGCGAGATTGCCAACACGAAGGACAACCGGCTCGGCCTGCCGCTGCCGAAGGGTCGGGTGCGCTTTTACCGGCAGGACGACGAGGGCCGCCTGCACTTTGTCGGCGAGGACGTCATCGACCACACCGCGCGCGACGAGACCCTGCGGCTGTTCACCGGCAACGCCTTTGACCTGACCGGCGAGCGCAAGCGCCTCAACTTCCGCACCGACGCTGGCAATCGCTGGATGGATGAGAGCTTTGAGATCAAGGTGCGCAACCGCAAGGAGCACGAGGACGTCGAGATCCGGGTGGTCGAGCACCTGTACCGCTGGCACAACTGGGAGATCCGCGAGCCCAGCCGGCCGTTCGCCAAGACCGATGCCCAGACGATCGAGTTCCGCGTGGCCCTGAAGCCGGGCGAAGAGCAGACGCTGACCTACAGCGTGCACTACTCCTGGTGAAAGGGCCCGGGGGGCATTGCAGATCTCAAATTTCAGAGGATTCAGAGGGGGCGGCGCAGAGGGTGTTGTCTGGAACCCGGGGGAGGAGCCAAAAAGCCGGCATCTGAAATTTGAAATCTGCAATGCCCCAGCCCCCACAGAGGCAGTTGCGCAGCGGGCCGGCTTCGCCGATGTTTCAGTTCATCCCATGCCCAAGAAAGCCGCCTCCCCCAAGTCCGAGTCCCTGCACCGCAAACATTCCGCCATTGTCGTGGACGGCGCCGAGCGCGCGGCCAGCCGTGCGATGCTGCACGCGGTCGGATTCAAGCGCGAGGACTTCCAGAAGTCGCAGATCGGCATTGCCAGCACCTGGAGCATGGTGACGCCCTGCAACATGCACATCGACCGCCTTGCCACGGAGGCCGCGAAGGGCGTCGACGCCGCCGGCGGCAAGAGCCTCATCTTCAACACCATCACGATTTCCGACGGCATCTCGATGGGCACCGAAGGCATGAAGTACTCGCTGGTTTCGCGCGAGGTCATTGCCGATTCGATTGAGACGGTGGTCGGATGCGAGGGCATGGACGGCTTCGTCGCCATCGGCGGCTGCGACAAGAACATGCCGGGCTGCCTGATGGCCATGGCGCGCATGAACCGTCCGAGCGTCTTCGTCTATGGCGGAACCATCCTGCCGGGCTGCGTGGGTCCTGACCGCAAGGACGCGGACATCGTCACGGTTTTTGAGGCGGTCGGCAAGCACGCCAACTGCCAGATCAGCGACAAGGAACTGGCCGAGATCGAGGAGCACAGCATTCCCGGTGAAGGCAGCTGCGGCGGCATGTACACTGCGAACACCATGGCCAGCGCGATCGAAGCGATGGGCATGTCGCTGCCGAACTCCGGCGCCCAGGCGGCGGTGTCGAACGACAAGCTCATCGACTGTTTCGATGCCGGCGCCGCCGTCATGAACATGATCAAGCTCGGCATCACCCCGCGCGACATCATGACGAAGGAGGCGTTTGAAAACGCCATCACCCTCATCATCACCCTCGGCGGCAGCACGAATGCCGTGCTTCACCTCATCGCCATGGCGCACAGCGCCGGCGTCAAGCTGGGCATCGAGGACTTCGTCCGCATCGGCAAAAAGACGCCCGTGCTGGCCGACCTCAAGCCGAGCGGCAAATACTTCATGAACGACCTCGTCCGCATCGGCGGCACGGTGCCTCTGATGCGCATGCTCGTCGAGGAGGGCCTCATGCATGGCGACTGCCTGACGGTCACCGGACGGACCATGAAGCAGAACCTGCGCAACTCGAAGATCGTCTACCCCAAAAACCAGACCATCGTCCGCCCGATTTCCAACCCGATCAAGAAGGACAGCCACCTGGTCATCTTCAAGGGCAACCTCTGCCCCGAGGGCGCCGTCGGCAAGATCTCCGGCAAGGAAGGTTTGCGCTTCACCGGCAAGGCCATCGTGTTCGAGTCCGAGGAGAAGGCGCTGCAGGCCATCCTCAACGACAAGGTCAAAAAGGGACACGTCATCGTCATCCGCATGGAAGGGCCGAAGGGCGGCCCAGGCATGCGCGAGATGCTGTCGCCGACCTCGGCGATCATGGGCAAGGGCCTGGGCAAGGACGTCGCCCTGATCACCGACGGCCGCTTCTCCGGTGGCAGCCACGGCTTTGTGGTCGGCCACGTCACGCCGGAGGCTTTCGTGGGCGGACCGATCGCGCTGATCAAGAACGGCGACCCGATCACCATCGATGCCGAGAAGCGCGCCATCACACTCGGCGTTCCCGCCAGGGAACTGGCGGCCCGCCGCAAGGCCTGGAAGCAGCCGAAGCCGCGCTACACCCGCGGTGTGCTCGCCAAATACGCCAAGCTCTGCGTCAGCGCCAGCCAGGGAGCGGTCACCGACATGGGGCTCTGAGAATGAAGTCGCCCCGGTCAAGCCTTTGGCGTGGCCGGGGTCGCGGGGCGCAAGAAAGAGCGTGAAGGAAGCTGCGGGATGAGGTTTATTGGAAAACCCGCATGATTCTGCCCATCGTTCGTTATCCCGCGCCCGTGCTGCGCGCCAAGTGCCGCCCCGTCCAGGAAGTCACCCCCGAGGTGCGCCGCTTGGCCGATGACATGATCGAGACGATGGAGGCGGCCAACGGCGTCGGTCTGGCCGCGCCGCAGGTGGCGGTCGACCTGCAACTCGCTGTCATCGACGTCTCGCACAATCCCGACTGCCTGACCTTCCTGCGCATTGACGGCGAGCCGGTGAACATGCCGGATCACATGCCGGTGATCTTTCTCAATCCGGTTCTGGAATTGGGCAAGGACAAGGAGACCGGCGAGGAGGGTTGCCTGAGCTTCCCGCGCCTGCGCGGCGACATCCGCCGCAGCATCGCGGTGAAGGTCACTTTCCAGACCCTGGAGGGCGCCACCCGAACCTGGGAGTGCGACGGCCTGCTCGCGCGCGCCTTTCAGCACGAGATCGATCACCTCAACGGCGTGCTTTTCATCGACCGCCTTTCCGCCGCCGGCAAGGTTGGCCTCAAGCGCAAGCTCGGCCGACTCATGGCCGAATGGGCCGAAGACGACGCCTGAGCCACCCGCCATGGATTCCCCCTCCAACGCGGAACAGTCGGCCGGGTCTTCGGCGACACGGATCCGCCGCCGGCCCCGCGACCTGGAAGCTTGGAGGACGACGGCGCATTATCGCGGCCTCTTTGAAAACAACATCGCGGGAGTTGTCTTTGTCGATCGCGACACCGTCATCACCGGTGTCAACCGCCGCCTGGCCCGCCTGCTGGGCCGCACGAAGACCAGTCTGATCGGCACGCCGCTGACCGACCTTTGCTCGGAGAGAGCGTGCACGGCGGTGGCGGAACAGCTCGACCTGGCAGCCTGCCGGACCCGCGGCCGCCGAACCCTTGAATTGACCCTCCTGCGTGCCAGCGGCGAGGAGGTGCACACCCAGGCCTCGCCGACCTTTTTCCAGGATGACAAGGGACGTCGTGCCGGTGGTGTCATTGTCTTCACCGACATCACCCCGCAGAAGCAGGCGGTGCGCAATCTCTGGCAGAAGAGCCAGTTTTACGAGGCGCTGTTCCATGACGCCAGCGTCATGATTCTGATCCTCGACGCCGAGGGGGTCATTCGCGCCGTCAACCGCGCCGCCGAGCGCATCTCCGGCTTCCCAGCAGATGAGCTGCGCGGGCGCGTCGTCTGGGACTTGTACAACCTGGAGCCCGCCCAAGCCGACCTGGCGCGCGAACAGATCGAGCTGCTGCTCAGCGGCGAAGCCGAGTGGGTCGCCGATCCCTTTCGCTTCCGGCGCAAGGATGGCAGCATCTGCCATGCGGAAGCCCAGACCTCAATTCTGCACCGCCCGGACGGCAGCCCGGACGGCTTCGTCACCACCGCCATTGACGTGACCGAACGCATGCGTCTGGAATCCGAGCTCGTGCGCGTTGTCGAAGACGAGCAGAACCGCATCGGCAACGACCTGCATGACGGCCTCGGGCAGATGCTCACGGGCGCCGCCGCCATGCTGGAAATTCTCAACCAGAGCCTGGAGGGTCGCCAGCGCCAGGATGGCGAGCGCGTCTACGCGATCCTGCGCGAAACCGTGCGCGAGGCCCGGCGCATCTCCCATGGCCTGTCGCCGGCGGCCGTGCGCAACCGCAGCCTGGCCGGTGGATTGCTGCTGCTGGCCGAGCACGCCAACGCCGCCGGCCAGATCCAGTGCGTCACGGAAATCGACACGGCGGTCCGTGCCCTCGATGCCACCCAGGAAACCCACCTCTACCGCATTGCACAGGAGGCGCTCAGCAACGCCATCCGCCATTCCAAGTCCGACCTTGTCAAGATCACCCTCGCCCGTCATGACGGCGACTGCATTCTGGAGGTGCGCGACCGCGGCATCGGCTTCGACCCGAACGGCGCCAAGTCCGACGGCATCGGCCTGCGGGTCATGCGCCATCGTGCCAACATCATCGGCGCGCGCCTGAACATCGATTCCGCGCCCGGCTGGGAAACCGTGGTTCGCTGCCATTTCCGAAGTGGCCAGTCGACCCGGCCGACCCGGCCGCTGCGGGCCTGAGACCCGGCAAAATCGCCCGGGGGACCTTTTTCTTCGGTTGACCGCCCGCGCCTTCGCCCCGACTCTCGCCGCCTCATCCCCATGAAATCCACCCTCACCCTCGTCTGCGCCACGCTGGTTGCCGCAGCTCAACTCACCGCACAGACCGACTCCGCCAAGGAGCCGGCCGCGGCCAACGCTCCCATGGACAAAGTCAGCTACTTCATTGGTTCCCAGATCGGCGGCAACATCGCCAACAACTTCAAGCAGCAGGGCGTCGAGGTCGACCTCGACCAGTTCCTTCAGGCCATCCGCGACAAGTTTGAGGGCAAGCCTTCGAAGTTCAAGCCCGAGGAGCTGGAAGCCGCCATGCAATCCTTCGAAAAGGTTATGCAGGCCAAACAGGCCGACATGGAGAAGGCCCAGATGGCCAAGGCTGGCGAAACCAAGGCGGCCGGAGCCAAGTTCCTTGCCGAGAACGGCAAGCGCGAGGGGGTGGTCACCACCGCCAGCGGCCTTCAGTATGAAGTCCTGAAGAAGAGCGACGGCGCCAAGCCAGCCGCGACCGACCGCGTCAACGTCCACTACCATGGCACCCTGCTCAGCGGCAAGGTGTTCGACAGCAGTGTGGACCGCGGCCAGCCGATCACCTTCGGTGTCCAGGAAGTCATCAAGGGCTGGACCGAAGCCCTGCAGCTCATGACGGTCGGCTCCAAGTACAAGCTCTACATTCCTTCCGAGCTTGCCTACGGCGACAACGGTGCCGGCGCCGACATCGGCCCGGGCGAGACCCTGGTCTTCGAGGTCGAGCTGCTTGCCATCGAGAAATAAGTCCCTCAGCCTTTCACAAGAACGGCCGCCTGTCACCAGGCGGCCGTTTTTTGTGCCGAATGGCTTGTGGATCAGTCGCCGGCGAGCAGGCGCTCCCAGAGGGCGTCGTTCATCAGCACCTTGGTAACGAAGTCACGGCTGCTCGACGACTGGCTGTCGGCTTCCGCGACCAGCGGGAACTCGATCCGGAAGGTGGTGCCTTCACCCGGCACGCTGTCCGCCTCAATGAGGCCGCCGTGGTGGTGCACCAGGAAGTACACGCCAAGCAGGTCCAGGCCAAATTTTTCGGTGCCCTCGGGACGGATGCAGAACGGGTCAAAGATCGGACGCAGCGCCTCCCGGGGCAGGCCGGGACCGTTGTCGCGGATCTCGAAGACGATGCTCACCGGCGTGTCACCCATGCGGCTGACCGAGGCGGAGACGGTCACGGACAAGCCTTCGCCAAGCAGATCGATCTCGTCGGCCAGCAGGGTGTCGAAAATGCGCGAGAACCGGGCGGGATTGGCGCGCAGTATCGGCAGTGGACCCTGCATCTTGTTTTTGAGGCGGACGCCCTTGGCGGCCGCGGCCGCTGACGCGGCCGCCAGGCTGTGGGAGACGACGGCCGCCGGGTCGACCTCCACCAGCTCGCGCCCGCCGTTGGCATCCAACACGCCGATGGCCTCGGAAATGCGCCGTGTCTGCTCGAGCACCTGGCCGTGGAAGTCACGCCAGAAGCAGGGCTCGCGCAGGCGGTCGAGCTGGATTTCCTCCTCGCGCCGGCGCGCCGGCACGAGGTTCAGGAAGGTGTTGACCGCATCGAGCGGGTTGCGCAGGCTCTGGCAGATGCCCGAGGCGAGCACGCCCAGGCTGATGACCCGGTCGGTGATGACCATGCTCTGCAGGACCGACAGTTTCTCGCGCAGCAATTCGTCGCGCTCCATCTGCAGCAGGTAGAAGTCCATGGCACGGCGCAGCGTGTTGCGCATGTCCTCGACCTGCAGCGGCTTGGAGATGTAGCGGAAGATGTTGCCGAGGTTGATGACGTCGACCGAAACACCGAAGTTGTCGTAGGCCGTGATGATGCGCACCATCTTCGGACGCAGCTGGCGGGCGCGTTCCAGGAGCTGAACCCCCTTCTGGCCGGGCATGCGCTGGTCCGTGAGCAGCACGCCGATCTCCTCGCCCATCTCCTCGATCTGCTTCAGGCCGTCGGCCGCGTTGGTGGCGGTCAGCACACGGAACTCCGAGCCGAAGGTTTTCTTAAAGTACTTCAGGGCCATCTCCTCGTCGTCAACATAGAGGACGGCGTAGCGTTTGTAGTCGTGTGCGGTTTGCATGGTGGGATGGGTTTGGCTAGGGTGTCGTTGGCGCTTCGACGTGGGGAAACTCCAACACATGCTCGCAGAATCCTCCTTCGAGTGAGCGGAGGGCGATGTGGCCGCCGTGGTTGGCAATGACGATGAGGAAGTACAGGTTGTTGAACAGGATGCCGTGGCTGACGATTGGACCGTGGGCGAAGCAGGCGACTAGGTAGGAGGTTAGCGCCAGGAGGACGAGGACAATGCTGTCGACCAAGGTCCAGCGCACCAGCACCGCGGCGCCGGACTCCTGGGCGGTCAGCAGCGTGGGCAGGAAAAACAGGGCGCCAAGGCAGAGGGAGAGGTGGGAGAATTTTATGGGAGTCGACAAATCAAACAACCTAATTATTATACTTGCTTTTCACAGTGCTGATTTTTGCATGCGCCGTATTTTCTTCTCCCACGTTAGGCAGGGCGTTCTGACAGCGCTGGCCTGTCTGCGCTTGTTGATTCCGGACGCGCAGGCCCAGCCTACCCCCCTGCCCGACCTCGGCAGTGTTCCTGCCGATCTGGTGGTGCCGGCCGTCGAAACGGCCGAGCCGGCGCCGGGGCGACGCGTTTGGCACCAGGCTCCGGGCTGGGAGAACCGCGGGGTTCGCCACACGCTCTATCTGCCGACCGACTGGCAACCCGATTCCCGCCTGCCGGTGCTGGTCGAGTGGCCTGGCAATGGCGGCTATCGCAATGCGTACGGCGACACCTGCGACGGCCTGCCTGAGGGCTGCCGCCTCGGCTACGGCGCCAGCGGCGGGCGCGGATTTCTCTGGCTCTGCCTGCCCTTCGTCGAACCCGGCCCGGACGGTTGGCAGCCGGCGATCCGCTGGTGGGGCGACCTCGAGTCCTCGAAACGCTATTGTCGCGACGCCGTCCGCGAGGCCTGCGAGCGATTCGGCGGTGATCCCGACCGCGTCGTGCTGTGCGGTTTCTCCCGCGGCAGCATCGCCTGCAACCACCTCGGCCTGCACGACGATGCCATCGCCGGTCTCTGGCGTGCCTTTGTCTGCCACAGTCACTACGACGGCGTGCGCATCTGGCCCTATCCGGACTCCGACCGGGCCGCGGCGCTGCAGCGGCTGGCCCGCCTGCGCGGCCGGCCGCAGTTCATCATTCAGGAGGGCGGTGGCACGGCCGCCACCAAGGCCTGGCTGCGCGCCAGCGGGATGAAGGGCGACTGGACCTTTGTTCCCCTGCCCTTCCGCAACCACAGCGATGCCTGGGTGCTGCGCGACCTGCCCGAGCGCCGGCAACTGCGCGCCTGGCTGGCGCGCGTGCTGGCGGAACCGACTTCCGGTCGCTGACTGCCGGCAGGAAAGGCCGCCGCTGGTGCGTTGGTTTGGCCATGCACCGCCTGCTCCTCCTGCTGCTTGCCACCACCGCCAGCCTCGCAGCCGCGCCCGACCTCATCCTGCACCACGGCCGCGTCCTCACCCTCGACCCGCAGTCACGTGTGGCCGAGGCGGTCGCCGTCGAGGCCGGCCGCATCACCGCCGTCGGCGCCAACGCCGAGGTGCTCGCGCTCAAGGGCGACACCACCCAGTTGCTCGATCTCGGGGGGCGCACCCTGATGCCCGGCCTGATGGATTCGCACGTCCATCCTGGCGCGGCGATGACCGAGTTCGATCACGAACTGCCGGACATGCAGCGCATCGCCGACGTCCTCGCCTACTTCAAGGCGCGCGCCGCGGTCAGCCAGCCCGGTGATTTGCTTTCCCTGCGCCAGGTCTTCATCACCCGGCTCGAGGAAAAACGTTACCCGACCCGCGCCGAACTCGACGCCGCCGCACCGGCCAATCCGGTGGTCTTTTCCACGGGTCCGGACTCGATGCTCAACAGCCAGGCGCTGAAACTCGCCGGCATCGACCGCGACTTCCGCCTGCCCGAGGGCCATCCCGGCAAGGTCGAAACCGATGCCAGCGGCGAACCCACCGGCCTGCTGCGCGGTTACAGCCCGGGCCTGAAGGCACCGGTCAAGCGCAAGTCCCCCACGGAGGAGGACACCTACCGGCGCACGCTCGAGCTGTTTCGCGACTACAGCGCGGTGGGTCTGACGACGGTCGCCGACCGCGGGGCCGGCGCGTCTTCGATGAAGCTCTATCTGAAGATGCGCGATGCCGGCGAACTGCCCGTGCGCCTGCGCTTGTCGGCCAGTTTCAGCCCCCTCGGCCTGTGGCCGGCGACGGAAAAGGCGCTGGATGAGATCCTCCGGCATCCCCTCACCCGCCCCGATCCCCTGCTCCAGATCATCGGAACCAAGGTTTTCCTCGACGGCGGCATGCTCACCGGCAGCGCCCTCATGGGTCTGCCCTGGGGGGTCAGCGACGCCTACGGCATCCGCGATCCCGCCTACCGAGGCGAACAGAAGATTCCCGCTGACCGCCTGCGCCAGCTCGTCGCCAAGATCGCCGGCGCCGGCCTGCAGTTCACCGCCCACTCGGTCGGCGACGGCGCCGTGAAGCTGCTGGTCGACACCTATGAGGACGTCAACCGCGACTTCCCCATTCGCGACAGCCGCAGCTGCATCACCCACTGCAACTTCATGAGTCCGGAATCGATTGCCAAGGCCGCCCGCCTCGGCATCTGCGTCGACCTGCAGCCGATCTGGCTGCACCTCGACGGCCGCACCTTGACGCATCACTTCGGCGACGAGCGCATGGCCCTGTTCCAACCCCTGCGGACGTGCTTCGAGAAGGGTCTCGTGGTCGGCGGCGGCAGCGATCACATGCAGAAGATCGGCTCGCTGCGCAGCATCAACCCCTACAACCCCTGGCTCGGCCTGTGGACGGCGGTCAGTCGCAAGGCGCGCGGTCTCGAGCAGCCGGTCCACCCCGAACACGCGCTCAGTCGCGAGCAGGCCCTGCGCCTGTACACGACGAACAACGCCTGGCTGCTCAAGCTGGAGCAGGACACCGGCGCCATCGAGCCAGGCAAGTTCGCGGACCTCATTCTGGTCGACCGTGATCCCCTGCTCTGCCCGCTCGACGACCTGCCGCAGACGCAGGTGCTGAAGACCTGGCTGGCCGGACGGCTCATCCACGACGCCAACTAGGGATTCCAGCTTGCCTGAATGCGTCTTTCCTCTAGGTTGAAAGCGCATGGTTGCACGCACCTATTCCGCCACCCTCGCCGGCGTCAACGCGGTCGAGGTCGAAATCGAGTCTCACGACGGCGGTGGCAACCCGCGGATGTGCATCGTCGGCCTGCCCGATGTCGCGGTGCGCGAGAGCCGCGAGCGGGTCGTCGCCGCCATCGCCTCCTGTGGCTACGCGATGAACGAGGGCGTCACCACGGTCAACCTCGCCCCGGCCGACCTGCGCAAGGAGGGCTCGGGGTTCGATCTTCCCATCGCGGTCTCGCTCATCGCCCACCGGGTCAAAATTCCCATCGCCACCCTGGCCGAAACGGCGATGATCGGCGAACTCGCCCTCAACGGTGATCTGCGGCCGGTGCGCGGTCTGCTGGCGGTGGCTTTGGAAGCCCGCTCTCGCGGTCGAAGCCGTTTGCTGGTGCCGAAACGCGCCGCCGCCGAGGCCAGCGTCGTCGCCGGCATCGACATCGTCGGCGTCGCCCACCTGCGCGAGGTGGTTGATTACCTGAAGGGCGACATCGAGCTGCCGCCCGAGCCCTGCCGCGCCGCCGAGAACCTGGCGGCGGCGGCGGTCTATGACACCGACTTTGCCGACGTGAAGGGCCAGCACGACGCCCGCCGTGCGGTCGAGGTGGCGGTCGCCGGCGGCCACAACCTGCTCATGGTCGGCCCGCCTGGCACCGGCAAGAGCATGATCGCCAAGCGCATCGCCACCATCATGCCCGGCATGGGCGAAGAGGAGGCCATTGAGGCGACGAAGATCCACAGCGCCGCCGGTCTGCTCGGCGAAGGACGGTCCTTTGTTGCCACCCGGCCGTTCCGGCCGCCGCACCACACGATCAGCGACGCCGGCCTGCTCGGTGGTGGCAGCAACCCCGGGCCGGGCGAGGTCAGCCTCGCCCACCATGGGGTGCTCTTCCTCGACGAACTGCCCGAGTTCAGGCGCAGCACGCTCGAGGTGCTGCGCCAGCCGCTCGAGGACGGCCGGGTGACGATTTCGCGCGCCGCCGGCAGCGTCACCTTTCCCGCCTCCTTCATGCTCGTGGCGGCGATGAATCCCTGTCCGTGTGGTTATCAGGGCGATCCCCAGCGCGCCTGCCGCTGCAGCGGGACGACGGTGCAAAAGTATCGCCAGCGCATCAGCGGCCCGCTGCTCGACCGCATCGACCTGCATCTGGAGGTGCCGCGCGTTGATCCGCGCGCGCTGACCCAGGCGGCGCCCGGCGAAACCTCGGCGGCCATCCGCGCCCGCGTCGAACAGGCGCGCGCCGTCCAGGCCGCGCGCTTCCGCGGCAGCCGCGGCATCCACACGAACAGCCAGATGACCCCGCGCCTCATCAAGAGACACTGCGAACTCGACACCGAGGGCGCCGCCTTCCTCGAACACCAGATGGGCGAACTGAACTTCAGCGCCCGCGCCCACGACCGCATTTTAAAGGTCGCCCGCACCCTCGCCGATCTCAAGGGCCTCGACCGCATCGACGCCGACTCCGTGCTCGAAGCCGTCAACTACCGCACGCTCGACCGGAACCTGTGGAGCTGAGGGGCAGGGGGGGTAGGTAGGGCGCTCTGTCCCAGAGCGCCGGGTTTGGGACAGGTTTGAGGACCGAAGTGCACCAAGTTCAAAACCCGCCCTTTCTGAACATCAACTTTGGATCATGCATAGAAAACACCGGTTTTATATACATGACAGAGCCGACATGCATCATTCTGATGCGTCATGAGAGCAGGAAACCCTCCGTCGAGGTCTCGAGGAAAGAGGGTCAGTCTCCCGAAGCCTTGCCATACGATGGAGGACTAATAAAAATTGTTTTTAGCAGTCCGGCCGGATTATATTCCGCAAATTCCTTAAATAAAAACAAGGTTTTGCCATGCGCTCCCTGCCCAACCTCATTGGCCTTCTCCTCCTGACAGCCCTGCTGCCGGGCTGCTCGTCCTTCCGCTCGACCGCTGTCGATCCCAGCCATCCGGAAAAACACGACCGGGTGGGGCTTTGGTACAAGCTGCCCAAGGCGCTGCTGACGATCCAGGGTGGGCCCAGCAAGACGGATCCCACCGGTTACGCCATCACGGTCACCCAGGAAATCGTCGCCGATTCGCGGCGCGACTACCATCTGGCCTGGTCGAAGAACCCGTTGTTCGACGACAAGACCCCCAAACCGGTGACGGTGAATGCCAAGGGCCTGCTGACCAACGTCGAGCTGAACACGACGGATCAGACGCCCGGCATCGTCAATGACCTGGTCGACACGACGATCAGCGTCTTCAAGATCGCCGGCGGCGGGGCGCAGAACGGCGACTTGAAGGCGGTGCGCGAGGCCATGCCGCCGTTTTCCTACACCTTCGATCCCTTGGATGTGAAAGAGCGCGAGCGGGTGCTGACCCGAATCCGCGGTCACGGCGTGGAGGTGCAGATCTGTCCGGCGGCCACCGGGACGACGAGCTGTCTTGGCCAGGGCCTGGCCGGCGGCAAGGCGGTGACCCGGGATGACCTCGCCCAGATCGACGCCCTGCAGCGCGACGGGGTGCTGTTTCATCCGCCGACCACCCTGGAACTGCGGTTTGAGATTGCCCGACTCAACCTGATTGCCCGTGAGACGGTGACCGTGCCGAACCTGGAGGTGGTGGCCTGTTTTCCGTTCCGCCGCGCACCGCTGGTTCAGAGCAACACGACCCTGACCCTGGCTGATGGCATGCCGACGGGGTTCTCCATCGATCGCCCCAGCCCGGCGAAAGCAGTCACCCTTCTGCTGAAGACGGTGACCTCAACCGTGGCTTCCGCGGTGCCCACCCTGGTGAATGTCAACGTCAACCGGGAGAAATCGGAATTGGCGGCGGAAAAGAGCCTGCTGGAAGCGCAGACGAACCATCTCAAGGCGCAGCAGCAGTTGCTCAAGGAGCAGGCGGCTCTGGCCGGCATGCAGTCGGCAACGGTATCCCCCAGCAACCTGTCGGACAAGCCAGACCCGAAGACTCCGGCGGAGGGTGCAGGCCCGGCGGCTGCTCGTTGAGTTGAACCTGTCCGGCCGGTCACCAGGACATCATTCCCATGGCAAGGAAAGCCGATTCCTCAGTAGCGCCCAAGCCGAGAGGCCCGCGCTGGCGACCCCGCGGCAACGAAGGCCTGAAACTGGCGCCGCTGCCGGCGAATTTCCGCAGCGACGCTTTGACGGAAGGGCAGGGGACTCCGGTCGCGGCACCGCCCTTCGTTCCGTTGCCGCTGCCCGGTCTGGAACCGGCGGCCCGGGATGCCCGCACGACGGCCTTCGCGGATTTGAGTGCCAGCCTGTCACGGGTGGCCCGGCCCGGCGACTTTCCCTGGTCAGCCCATGTGCAATTGCAGATGGTGGGTCCCGACGGGGCGCGCAAGCTGGGTTCGGGCTGGGTGATGGGCGACAAGACGATCCTCACGGCCGGCCACTGCGTGCATGACGGTGGCTGGATGCGCGAGATCCATGTCAGCCTGGGCGGCAGCCAGTCGGGCCTGCCGCAACGGCTGCCGGCGATCTACTGGAACAGCACGACCGAATGGATCCACGGCGCGACCCCCGGGCAGCGCGAGGCGGGTGATCTGGGCGTGGTGCGCGTGGCGGAATCGCTGGCGCCTTTCACCGCACCGCTGCGCTATGCCTGCTACGACACCGCCCGCCTGCGCGACATCCAGGCCCGGCGACTGGCGGTCAGCGTCGCCGGGTTTCCGGTGGATCCCTGGGACAGCTTTCTGGTCGATGCCGGTGTGCTTACCGGCGTCTCCGGCGATTTCCTCCTGTATGACGTCGAGACCTTCAAGGGCCAGAGCGGCGCGCCGCTGCTCTACTGGGACGAGGACGGCCAGCCGACCGTGATTGGCATTCACCACTGGAATGTGGCGTTGAACCGCAATCGCGCGGTCCGCATCACCGAACCCGCCGCAGCGCTGCTGCTGAATTGGACGGCCTAGGGCGGGGGACTTCTGTCCGCCGGCTGAAATCCGCCGCCGGCACGGGCCGTACTTGGCCGATGCGCTTTGTGCCTGTCCCCCTCCTGCTTGCCGCGGCCCTGCCGCTGGCGGCGGCGGACATGACGCCGGTACAGCGCGCCTTTTTTGAGGCCAAAATCCGTCCGGCCCTGGTCAAGTATTGCTACGAATGCCATTCCCAGACGGCGGACAAGGTCGGTGGCAACCTGCTGCTCGACGCGGCGCCGGAAATGCTGGCCGGCGGCGACTCGGGCCCGGCCCTGGTGCCCGGTGAACCGGACGCGAGCTTGATCGTCCAGGCCGTGCGCTACGACGGCCTGGAAATGCCGCCGAAAAAGCGCCTGCCGCCGACGGTGGTGAACGATTTCATCGAGTGGGTCAAGATGGGTGCGCCCGATCCGCGTTCCGAACCGGTGAACCGCGCCGAGCGGGCGCCGCAGGAGCCGCTCTGGTCGCTGCAGCCGGTGGCCGATCCGCCCCCGCCCGCCGTGCGCGCTGCCGCCTGGCCGCGCGATCCGCTCGACCACTTCCTGCTCGCCGCCCTCGAGCAGGCCGGACAGGCGCCGGTCGAGGATGCCGATCCGGCCGCCCTGCGCCGCCGCCTGAACTTCGATTTGCTCGGCCTGCCGCCGCCGCCGGATGAGGAAGGCGATCCCAGGGACCCGGCCTATATCGACCGCCTGCTCGCCTCGCCGCATTTCGGCGAGAAGTGGGGCCGGCACTGGCTGGATGTCGCCCGCTACGCGGAGTCGAACGGCAACGACGGCCTGAGTCGCAACGCCAGTTTCCCTCATGCCTGGCGCTACCGCGATTACGTGATCGCCGCCTTCAACGACGATTTGCCCTACGACCGGTTTCTGCTGGAACAGCTCGCCGGCGATCTGCTGCCTGCCGAGACGCCGGCGCAGCGCGACCGCCAGCTCGTCGCCACCGGCCTGCTCGCCCTGGGCGCCAAACCGGCGAAGGCGATGAACGACAATTTCGAAATGGATGTCATCGCCGACCAGATCGGCCTGGTCGGCAGCGGTTTGCTGGGTCTCAGCGTCGGCTGCGCGCGCTGCCATGACCACAAGACCGATCCCATCCCGACGCGTGAGTATTACGCTCTCGCCGGCATCTTCCGCAGCACCGAGACCCTGTGGGGAGCCGCCGCCCGCCAGGCGCTGACGGCCCCGCAGACCGCGCTGCATCGGCTGCAGACCGCCGCGCCGGCGCCGCCGCGGCTGGAACTGGAGCCCGTGCTGCTGGCCAACCCACCGCGGCGCCCGCCGGCGGCCCCCGCCTTTCCCCAGCCACCGGAGGCCGCCCTTGCCATGGGGGTGCGCGAGGCGAAAAAGATCGAGGACTGCAAACTCCACATCGGCGGCGAGGCCAAGCGCTTCGGTGCGTCGGTGCCGCGCGGTTTCCTGAGTGCGCTCGGCGGGCACGAGGCCGCGCCGGGGCCGACCCAGAGCGGGCGACTCGAACTGGCCCGGTGGCTGACCCGCCCTGAGAACCCGCTCACCGCCCGCGTTTTCGTCAACCGGGTCTGGCTGCATCTCTTCGGCCAGGGCCTGGTGGCCACGCCCGACGACTTTGGCGTTGCCGGCGCCCGGCCGAGTCATCCGGAACTGCTCGACCACCTCGCCACGCGCTTCATGCGCGAGGGCTGGTCGGTCAAGCGCCTGATCCGCGCGCTCGTGCTCAGCCGCGGCTACCAACTGGCCGCGCGCCCGGGTGAACACCCCCTGTTTGGGCACCAGCCGCGCCGCCGGTTGGAGGCCGAGGCCATCCGCGACGCCATGCTGGCGGCGGCCGGCGAGTTGGACCGCCAGCCCGGTGTGGGTTCGCTCATCCAGGGGCGCGACGTCCTCATCAATGAACTGCCGCCGCTGCATCGGCCGAGCCGCCAGCGCAGCCTGTATCTGCTCCTGCTGCGCAATGCCATGCCCCCGGAGCTGACGCCCTTCAACCTGCCCGACGCCACGGCGGTGACCGGCAGCCGCGATCGCGCCACCCTGGCCACGCAGGCGCTTTACCTGCTCAACAACCCCTTTGTGGTCGGTCTGTCGCAACGCTTCGGCGCCCGCGTCCAGGCCGCTGCGCCGGGGACGGACGCGCGGGTTCGCTTCGCCTACCGCAGTACCTTCGGGCGCACGCCGACCGACGGTGAGATGCAGCAGGCGCGCGATTTCCTGCGTGAGGCCGACCTGATGCTGGCCTCCACGGCGCAGGATGAAGGGCCTGCCGGGCGCAGCGACGCCTGGGCGGCCTTTTGCCAGGCACTGTTGTCGGCCAGCGAATTGCGATATGTCGACTGAAGACCGCGTATGACTCGTCCGATGACACCGCTCTCGCGCCGCCAGATGCTCCGCACCGCCTCCTGCGGGTTCGGCTACCTGGCGTTGTCCGGCCTCGCCGGCGCGGCACCGGCCGATCTCGCCCTGAGGCCGCCGCTGCAGCGCGCCCGCGCGCGGCGGGTCATCTTCCTGAACATGTCCGGCGGTCCGGCCCAGCTCGACACCTTCGATTACAAGCCCCAGGCCGGCAAGACCCCGCATGCGGGCTCCATCGCCGAGTTTCGGCGCCGCGGTGCCAGCGGCCTGTGGATCTCCGACCTGCTGCCGAACCTGGCGCGCCACGCCGACAAGCTCTGCGTCGTGCGCTCGATGACCGCCGACACCAGCATCCATGCCCAGTCGATGCTGCAGCTGCACACCGGCGACCGCCTGCGGCCCTGCCCGAGCCTGGGCGCCTGGGTGGCCTATGGCCTCGGCACGGACAACCAGAACCTGCCCGGCTTCATCAGCTTCAACACGGCCAAACCGGCCGAGTATGCCGCGGCCCAGTTGCCCGCCATCTACGGAGGCACGCCCATTGGCATCAATGGCGAGGACATGAGTCTGGCCACGCTCGCGGACATCCGTGGCGATCACCTGCCGCCGTCTCTCAAGCGCCGCCAGCTCGACCTGATTCAGTCGCTCAACCGCGGGCACCAGAACGCGCGCGGCGAGGACGCCCAGCTCGATGGCGTCATCCAGGCCTTGGAGCTGGGCTTTCGCATGCAGACCGAGGCGCCAGACCTGCTCGACCTTAGCCGCGAACCCAGGGTCGTGCTTGAACGCTACCGGGTGGGGAAGAATCACGCGGTCGGCACCTGCAAGGCCAGCGACTTTGGCCGCCAGTGCCTGCTGGCGCGGCGTTTCTGCGAGGCCGGCGTGCGCTTCATCGAAATCACCCACGGCAGCTGGGATCAGCACACGGACCACCGCCGCGACCTGACGGCGAACTGCGCCACCACCGACGCGCCGATCGCCGCCCTGCTGGATGACCTCGACGCCCGCGGCCTGCTGGAGGACACGCTGGTGGTGTGGGGCGGCGAGTTTGGTCGGCCGGGCCTGACGCCGGGCAAGGACAAGGACCAGACCGGCCACCAGCACCGCGCCTTCACTTTTTGGCTGGCCGGCGGCGGCGTGAAAGCCGGCCATGCCCACGGCGAAACCAGCCATGACGGCAGCAGTGTCGTCGATGGCGCGGTGCACTTCCGCGACCTGCACGCCACGATCCTGCATTTGCTCGGGCTCGATCACGACAACCTCGCGGTGGTCAGCGGCGGGCGGCGCATCCGCCTCACCGGCCTGCAGGGCGGACGCGTGGTCAACGAGATCCTCGGCTGAACGGGCAGGGGACTTCCGTCCGTCCCGTGAAATCCGCCCCCCCGGCGCTTCGTATGTGATGCGATGCGTTATGCCCCCGTCAGTGCCCTCCTCCTGCTCGCCGCCTCCGCCCACGGTGCCGGCAAGCTGGAGTTCAACCGCGACATCCGCCCGATCCTCAGCGACAACTGCTTCGCCTGTCACGGCTTCGACGAGAAGAAGCGCAAGGCCGACCTGCGGCTCGACACGGCCGAGGGTGCCTACACGGTGGTGGACGGTGTGCAGGCGGTGAAACCCGGGGATCCGTCGGCCAGCACGATCCTCCAGCGCATGCTCACCCAGGATCCTGACGAGCTGATGCCGCCGCCGGAATCCCACAAGAAGCTGACGCCGGCCCAGATCGAGACCATCCGCCAGTGGATTGCCCAGGGCGCGGAGTATCAGCAGCACTGGAGCTTCATCCCGACTGCCAAGCCGGCAGTGCCCAAGCCCGCCGGCGCGACGATTCGCAACCCGGTCGACGCCTTCATCCAGGACCGGCTGCGCCGCGAAGGCCTGGAGCCCTCGCCGCAGGCGTCGAAGGAGACGCTCATCCGCCGGGTCACTCTGGATCTCACCGGCCTGCCACCGACCCCGGCCGAGGTCGACGCCTTCCTCGCCGACCTCCGCCCCGACGCCTATGAACGCGTCGTCGAGCGCCTGCTGAAGTCGGTGCGCTACGGCGAGCACATGGCCCGCTATTGGCTGGATGCCGCCCGCTACGCCGACACCCACGGCCTGCACCTCGACAACGAGCGCAGCATGTGGCCCTACCGCGACTGGGTGGTGCGCGCCTTCAACGACAACCTGTCGTTTGCCGACTTCACCCGCTGGCAGATCGCCGGCGACCTGCTGCCGGAGGCGACGCTCGACCAGCGCATCGCCTCGGGGTTCAACCGCTGCAACGTCACCACCAGTGAGGGTGGCTCGATCAACGAGGAGTTTGTCTTCCGCTACGCGGTCGACCGCACCGACACGACCGTCGCGGTGTGGATGGGCCTGACCGCCGGCTGCGCGGTCTGCCACGATCACAAGTTTGACCCGATCAGCCAGAAGGAGTTTTATTCACTCTACGCCTTCTTCAACAGCGCCGCCGATCCGGCCATGGACGGCAACATCCTGCTCACCCCGCCGATCCTGCGCCTCGCCAGCGACGAACAGTCGAAGCAGCTTGCCGCTCTCGACCGCGACATCGCCGCGCAGCAGCAGGCGATCCGCGAGGCGCTGGCGAAACTGAAGTATGAGGACCCGGCCGAGGTGCAGCCGCCGCCGCCGGCGCAGACGAGCGAAGTCGTGTGGTTCGACGATGCCTTTCCGCCGCAGGCCAAGGTCGAGCACGCGGGCGAGCCGACGCGTTTCGTCACCGCCAAGGAAGGGCCGGTGTTCAGCGGCGAGCGCGCCTTGACGCGCAAGGCCGAGCAGGTGGCGCAAGACTTCTTTTCCGGCGGTGCCTCCTTTGACATTCCGGCCAACGGGGTGATCAGCGTCCAGTGCTACCTCGATCCGGCCAATCCGCCGACGGCGGTCATGCTGCAGTTCCACACCGCCGGCTGGAACCACCGCGCCACCTGGGGCGAGGAGGGTGCCATTCCGTTCGGCAAGGTGCGGACGCCGGAAAACGTCCGCGTCGGCGGTCTGCCCGAGACCGGCAAGTGGGTGAAGCTGCAGGTCAATGCCGACCGCCTGGCGCTCAAGCCGGGCATGAAGGTCAACGGTTTTGCCTTCACCCAGTATGGCGGCACGGTCAGCTGGGATCGACTCTCAATCAGCTCGCGCGTCGAGCCGGCCAAGGATCCCCAGTGGTCCTGGAAGGTCTGGGTGCAGCGCAATCAGGGCAAGCGCGTCGAGGGCCTGCCCACCGACCTGCAGACCCTCGTGCGCGGCAAGAAGCCCGAGCAGTGGACCGAGGCCGAGCGCCAGCGCCTGCAGGCCCTGTGGTTTGAGAACGAATACCAGGGAGCGCGCCAGATTGTCGAAGGCCCGCGCGCAAAGAAACTCGCGCTGGAAGCGCGCAAGAAGGCGATCGAGGACGCCATCCCGGCCACCTTCGTCATGGCCGATCTGCCCGAGGCGCGCGAGAGTTTTGTCATGGAGCGGGGGCTCTACGACAAGCCGGGTGCCAAGGTGGAGCGTGCGACCCCGGCGGTGTTCCCGCCGCTGAAGGCGAAGACGGCCCAGCCCAGCCGCCTCGATCTGGCCGACTGGCTGCTGGCGCCGGAACACCCGCTCACCGCGCGGGTCACGGTGAATCGGTTCTGGCAGCAGTTCTTCGGCACCGGCCTCGTCAAGACCAGCAACGACTTCGGTTCGCAGGGCGAGCCGCCCAGCCATCCCGAGTTGCTCGACTGGCTGGCGGTGAACTTCCGCGAAAGCGGCTGGGACATGAAGGAATTCGTGCGCCTGCTGGTCACCTCGCACACCTACCGGCAAAGCGCCCGGTTCACCCCGGAAAGCCTCGCGCGCGACCCGCAGAACCGCCTGCTCGCCCGCGGCCCGCGCTTCCGCGCCGATGCCGAGGTGATCCGCGACAGCGCGCTCTTCATCAGCGGCCTGCTCAGCCCGAAGGTCGGCGGCAAGGGCGTCAAACCCTATCAGCCGGAAAACATCTGGGAACCGGTCGCCTTCGGCGGCAGCAACACCCGCTTCTACGTTCAGGACAAGGGCGAGAACCTGTACCGTCGCAGTTTGTACACCTTCTGGAAACGCACCGCACCGCCGCCGTCGATGACCAGCTTCGACGCCCCCAACCGCGAGTCCGCCTGCCTCGTCCGCGAGCGCAGCAACACGCCGCTGCAGGCGCTCAACCTGATGAATGACGTCCAATACGTCGAGGCCGCCCGCCACTTCGCGGAACGGCTCTTGAAGCGGCCGGGCGCCGGCGACGACCTGCGCCTCACCGAGGCGTTCCGTGCCGCCACCAGCCGGTATCCGACCGCCGAGGAGGCCGAGCTCATGCGCCGGACGCTTGAGCAGCACCGCGCCGCCTACCGCGCCCGTCCTGACGACGCCAGGCAACTGATCAGCCAGGGCGAATCGAAGGCCGACCCGGCCCTGGATCCCGTTGAACTCGCCGCCTGGACCCTGATCGCCAACCTTGTCCTCAACCTCGACGAGATGGTGACCAAGGGATGAGGTCGGTTCGTCCTGACGCCGCGGGGTTGCTTCCCCGGGTTCCGGAGTGCCGGGCATGGCCGCCGTCTAGGCGCCTTCCTGCCAATTGCCGTCAAGCACCGGGCCGGGTTCGGCGGTGAACTGGTCGTCCTTTTCGCGGACGGTCCACTGGCGGCGCTGGAAGTGCTGTTTGTAGGACCAGCCGGCCTCGTATTCCCAGACGCCGGGCCCGGTCTGGCGCATGTGGCGGATTTGCAGGACGTAGGCGGCGACGCGCTGCTCGGGATCGATGATGGCCTGGTCGGGCGGGGTCGTGGTGAGAACGACTGCGCTGATCATGCGCAGCTTGAGGTCGTCGAACCGGCGCAGGAAGGGCACGCTGGCGGGGGTGAAGTCGCGCTTGGGAACAATTTCGCCGAGGGCGATCGAGTGGCTCTTCGGCACGCCCGGGTTGGGGTCGGGCAGGCTGCGCAGAAGGGCGCGGACAAGCTGTTCCGTGGCGTCGTTCTCGTAGGTGTCCAGGCGCACGCCGTTGCGGTCCACCGGGCCGCAGGCGGCCAGGGCGAACAGCAGGACGGGCAGGAGCAGAAGGCGGAGCATGACCCCAGATGCCACGGTTTGCCGGTCTCGGCAACTGCGGCGCTTGGCAAGCGGGGTGGCTGGGTGCATGGTGGCCGATGTTTGACATCCGCGAAAAGCCCCAGGTCGTTGAACGCGCCTTCCTGATCGGCGCCTACTTCGACCGTCGCAAGGCCGCGGAGGCCGGGGAGTTGCTCGAGGAGTTGAAGGAACTCGTCGGCACGCTCGGCATCGGGGTCGAGGTCGCCGAACTGGTTTACGCGCGGGAACACACTGCCCGTCACCTGATTGGCAAGGGCAAGGCGCAGGAGCTCATGGAGCGCGCCAAGCGACTGGGCTGCGACTGCATCATCTTCGACAATGAACTCAGCCCGGCCCAGCAGCGTGCCTGGGAGCAGGAGGGCGGCATCGCGGTCATCGACCGCCATGAGGTCATCCTCGACATCTTCCACATGCGCGCGCAGACCCGCGAGGCGCGGCTGCAGGTCGAACTGGCCCGCCTGGAATACTCCATCCCGCGCCTGACCCGCATGTGGGGTCACCTCGACCGCCAGGGCGGCAGCGGCGGCGGTGCCGGCGGCGGTGCAGCCCGCGGCGAGGGCGAAACCCAGCTCGAGGTGGACCGCCGGCTCACCTACAAGCGGCTCGACAAGCTCAAGGCCGACCTTGAGGAGGTGAAAAAGCAGCGCGACACGATGCGCAAGGAGCGCAGCCGCGTGCCGGTGCCGAATGCCGCCATCGTTGGCTACACGAACGCCGGCAAGTCCTCGCTGCTCAACCGGCTGACCCAGGCGAGCGTGCTCGCCGAGGACAAGCTGTTCGCCACGCTCGACACGACGACACGCCGGCTCGAACTGCCCGACGGCCAGGCGCTGCTGGTGACCGACACGGTCGGCTTCATCCGCAACCTGCCGCACGACCTCGTGCAGAGCTTCCGCGCCACGCTCGAGGAGGCCGTGCTGGCCGATTTCCTGATCCATGTCGTCGATGCCGCCGCGCCGCAGGCGCTTGAGCACTACCAGACCACCACGAAGGTGCTGGCCGAGCTGGGGGCAGGCGACAAGCGGGTGCTGCTGGTCTTCAACAAGGCGGATCTCATCGATGACACCCGCCAGCTTGAGCTGCGCCGGCAGTTTCCCGATGCCCTGTTCCTTTCGGTGCGCACCGGCCAGGGCATGGACGACCTGCTGCACCGTCTGCACGACCTGATGATCGACCGCGTCGTGCGTCTCGACCTGCGTGTGCCGCTTGGGCGCATGGATGTGGTGGCGCTCGCCCATCAGGAGGGCAAGGTGCTGTCGGAGGACTACGAAAGCGGGGTCGCCGAGATCCAGTGCGTCGTGCCCAGGCGCCTGGAATCGCGTTTCGCCCCCTTTGTCCGGCCCGCGGCGAAGAAGGCGAAGGCCTGAGGAGGTTCAGCGTGGTGACCGCAGGGCGTCGGTCGGGATGCGAAAACAGGCGGCGCTGCGCGCGCGCTGGCGGTCCTCGCCGCCCAGGCAGTACAGATGGTCGCCGCAGACGACGAGCGTCGTCATGGCCGCGAAGGGCAGGGACGGCGCCGGTGTGTAGCGGTCGTTCACCACATCGTAGATCCACGCTTCCGCCGTGAAGGCATCGGTGCGGTAGCCGCCGGCGAGGTAAAGGCGGCGATCATCCAGCGCCACGGCGCACAGGCCACGCACCGGGGCGGGCAAAGGCCGCAGGGTGCGCCAGCCGCGCGGCTCGCGCAGGTCGAGCGCGAAGGCATCGTCGCGGTTGCGAACGGTGTCGTGGGTCCATTCGGCACCGCCAAACACGAAGAGCTGGTTTGCGGCCACCACCCCGGCGGCGGTGAAGCGTCCGGGCCCCGGCAGGGCGGGCAGGGTTTCAACCGTGCCAGGGTCCAGCCGCAGGCGCAGCACGCGCGTGTGGGCGGCGGCGAGCTGCGCGGGGTCGGGCACGCCGCCCGCAAGGATGAGGCTGCCGTCATGCACTCCGCCCGCGGCAAGCACGGCGCCGGTGCCGGCCGGCAAGCGGCGACGGCTGGTGGGTTCAACAGCGGCGGGCACGCGCAGCAGGAGATCGTGGGCACCGCTGCCGTGTGAACCGCCGGCCAGCCAAAGCGCGCCGTCCCAGGCGCCGGCGACCCCGTAGGCGGCGGGAACGGGCAGCCGACCGGCTTCGGACCAGCGGCGTTCGACCGGGTCAAAGACGCGAATCGTGTCGAGCCAGTGCTTTTCGTCGTTCACCCAGTTCGTGCCGCCGGCCAGCAGCAGGCGGTCGCCGACGACCGCGCAGGCGAAGCCGCCGTTGGCTTCGGGCAAATCAGGAAGCGGTTCCCAGGGATCCGCCGGCAGCGGGGAGGTCAGCATGAGGCAGCTTGTCGTCAGGATCGTTGGCACGCGCATAGGAATCGAGGGGGCCGCCGGGCCAGTCGGGGCGCAGGCGAACGTCGTTTTCGCCGGCGACCGCCCCCGGCGGCTGAGGCGGGGTGGAATCGCCCGCCCGATGCATTTCCCACCAGCACTGGCCGAGATGGTTGTGCTGGTGATCGACCGTGAAACCGGCCTGTTGCAGCATGGGTCCGATCCAGCCGAGGCAGTGATCGCAGTAGTCGGCATGCTGGTGCAGGCCGTTGCGCAGCAGAAAACCCTTCGACGGGCAGTCGTGCATGTCGATCCGGAAGAGATCGGGCCGGCGCGTGACGGTCCATTCGCCGCCCTCCTCGCCGAGGGTGTGGCCCCAGTAATGGTCCATGCCGGCAAAACCGTCGGCCATGATGAGGGCTGCGGCGTGCTGCTGGGAATCGCCGCCGATCGCCTCGCGCCAGTAGCGGCGCAGCAGTTCCGGGCCGCCGAGGCGCTCGAGCCAGTCAAAGGTCCACTCGTAGTGGCCGCAGAAGTCGTAGACGCCGATCATGGCGAGGAGCAATACGCGGGCGGGCGGACGATTTCAGATCTCAAATTTCAAATTCCAGATTGGCGATTTGAAATCTTCTTGGCACGGCGGGGCGGGGGTGTAGGTTGACCTCGGGTCGGCCGGAGTGGTCGCCCGTCGGTCCCGTTTCGGCGGGGCGCGGACGGGAGGAAAGTCCGGACACCGCAAGGCAGCATGCCGCGCGCAAGCGCGGGGGCGACGGAGCAATCCGGCGTCACGGACAGTGTCACAGAAAACAAACCGCCCTCCGGCGCTCCCTGAGCGAAGGTGGGCAAGGGTGAAACGGCGGGGTAAGAGCCCACCGCTCCGACCGCAAGGAAGGAGGCACGACAAACCCCATGCGGTGCAAGACAGAACAGGAGAAAGGCCCGCCTGGCCGCAAGCCCGTCGCGCAAGCGGCGGGTGGATGACTCCGGGTAATAGTCGCATCCCGCGCAAGCGGGGGTCGGCGCCGCAAGGCGTCGTCAGATAAATGACCGCACCGGAGGCCGCGAGGCCGAAGGCACAAAATCCGGCTTATGAAGGCCGACCCACTCTTTTCTTCTCCGCCGTGCCGCGGGTGCCCTCGGCGATGGGCGATCTGAAATCGTCAGGTGCAGCAGGGGCAGGGCTGGACCCAGTGGCCGGGGCTGACTTCGCGCAGGCTCAGGTCCATGCCGACGCTGTCCTGCCACTTCGGATGTTTCATGCGGTGGCCAAAGGCGCAGCCGGCGGGCGGGTTGATCGGGCTGGGCACGTCGCCGCGCAGCAGTTGGCGTTCGCGCCGCTGGCTCGGATCGGGCACCGGGATGGCGTCGAGCAGGGCCTTGGTGTAGGCGTGGCGCGGGTTTCGATACAGCTCGGCGGCGGGTGCCAGTTCAACGATCTTGCCGAGATACATCACCGCGACGCGGTCGCTCATGTGCTGAACCACGCCGAGGTCGTGGGCGATGAAGAGGTAGGCGAGCTGGAAGTCGCGCTGGAGTTCGAGCAGGAGGTTGAGCACCTGGGCCTGCACCGAGACATCGAGGGCGGAGACGGGTTCGTCGCAGACGATGAGCTTGGGGCGCAGGGCGAGGGCGCGGGCGATGCCGATGCGCTGGCGCTGGCCGCCGGAAAATTCGAAGGGGTAACGCGTCAGGGCATCGGTCGGCAGGCCCACCCGGCGCAGCAGTTCGGCCGTCCATTCGCGGCGTTCGCTGCGGCTGCCGAGGTTTTGAATGACGAAGGGTTCCTCGAGGATCTGGCCGATGGTGTGGCGGGCGTTGAGGGATTCGGCCGGGTCCTGGAAGACCATCTGCATCTCACGGCGCAGGGGTCGCAGGGCGCGTGCGCCGGCGTGGGTGAGGTCACGGCCTTCGAATTCCACGCGGCCACCGGTGGGCCGCAGGAGACGGACGATGGTGCGCGCCAGGGTCGATTTGCCACAGCCACTCTCGCCGACGAGGCCGAGCGTTTCGCCCTGCTCCAGTTCGAAGCTGACGCCGTCGACCGCCTTGCACACCGCCTGGGTGGTGCGGAAGACACCGCCCCGGACAGGGAAGTGCAGCTGCAGGTTCTGGACGCGGAGCAGGCTCATGGGGCGGAATTCTGGGCGAAGCAGGGACAGGCCTCGACGCCGTGGTCGGCACCGCAGTCGCGCCAGGCCGGGCGCGGGCCGTCGGCCTCACCGCCGTGGGCGTTCGGGCAGCGCGGCGCGAAGCGGCATCCGGAGGGCAGGGCGCGCAGGCCGGGCACCATGCCGGTGATGACCGGCAGCGGCGTTTTCGGAGCCAGGCCGGGCTTGGGCAGGCAGTCGAGCAGGCCGCGGGTGTAGGGATGCAGCGGGCGCGCGAACAGCTCGTTCACGGGTGCGCGTTCCACGAGGCGGCCGGCATACATGACGGCGACCTCGTCGCAGGTTTCGGCGACCACCCCGAGGTCGTGGGTGATGAGCA
>JAUREI010000007.1 GCA_030827515.1 Prosthecobacter sp.
CCACGCCCATCCGAGCGCCAATAGCAGGATGGCAGCGAGAATCGCGACTGTGATGGACATCTTCTTCATTCGAACGTCAAAGATGAGACACGGAGGTAGATGGCGCGGTTCTGGCGCAAGCCAGAACCGTGACAGCTACCGGAGTTGTCTCCATCGCCTTGTTAGGCTCCGTTTGTTTTCTTCGATTTAGCTTCAGAATATGCAATTGGAAGTGAAACAAGCGCCGCCAGAATGAGCAGGACATCCGCCTCCAACCAATATGCCCCATACGGCATCTCGGCGTTTGTTGGGGCGGATAGGGCAGCGAAGACCTTGAAGCCCCCGACAATGCCTATAGCCATTAAGGAAGCCAAAAACCTAGCATGTCGCATCGTATACATCATAAACGCCGGGACGAACCACAACAACGCGGGCAAGGTATATGGCACGAGAATCTGGAAGAGGCCAGGGATCCGATGTCCTAGGACGAAGAGTGTTTTTAGGCCTTCGAATGCCACCAGAAAGTTGCAGAGGAGAATTCCAGTTAATATATTTTGCTGTTTCATTCTTTGATCTGCCTAACAGTATAATTCAGCCGCCTTGTGTCCGAACTGTTCGGACACACAGAGGCTTTTGCTGGCAAAAGGCCGCCCGTGTGGGCAGACTTCGTACCTGAAATTCTTGCATGAAAAGAGGATCTTTCATGCGGGAATTCCCGTCAAGAAAAAGAGGATGGGCTGAAATTTCAGATCCCAGATTTCAAATCTCAGGAGGGTCGCTGAGGGGTCGAATGATGGGTCCGGAGCGCAGGGGGTGAGGAACGCAATCCGCACCCCGAGAATTCTTATGAAGATGCCTTACGCCCCACATTCGTCAAGCTCTGTTCCCTGGAGGGAACCCCAAGGCCCCGACCCATCCGATCCTTGCCCTGTGAGTCCCCTCCCCTTCGGAGGCCAGAGGTCTGCATGCCGTGAAGTTCTCCCCAACCCCACGAACTCGCCGCCAGGCAGCCAAAGGCCCTTTCGGCGCACTCCGTCCCAACCGACAAGCCTCTCCCACCCGTTGCGCGCGGCTTGCACGCGCTTATAGTGTTGGTTCCCCTCATGCCCACCGACTTTCTGCCTGTCCTCGACGCCCTGCCCGGGCGCAAATCGCCGTTGCTGGAGCGATTCTGGGGCCTGCTTGAGGTCAAGACCCCGGCGCAACTGGAGGCGATGGCCCGCGAGGCGAGTGCCCTGACCCGGCGGCACTTTGGTCGCACGATGCGCCTGTTCGCCCCCCTCTATGTGTCGAACGAGTGCGTCAACAACTGCTCCTACTGCGGCTTTTCGCGCGACAATCCGAACATCCTGCGCGTGACGCTGAGCATCGAGCAGGTCGTGCGCGAGGCACGCCATCTGGCCGCCCAGGGGTTTCGGAACATTCTGCTGGTGGCCGGCGAGCACCCCAAGTTTGTCAGCGACGGCTATCTGGAGGAATGCATCCGTGCCATCCGCGATTTCATTCCGACGGTGGCGATCGAGGTCGGGCCGATGGAGGCCCCCGAATATGCGCGCATGGTTGCCGCAGGAGCCGAGGGCCTGGTCGTCTATCAGGAGACTTACGACCGCGAGGTCTATGCGCAGATGCACACGGCCGGGCCCAAGAAGGATTTTGAGTGGCGCATGGCCTGTCCCGAGCGTGGCCATGAGGGCGGCTTCCGTCGCATCGGCATCGGGGCTCTGTTCGGCCTGAGCGACTGGCGTCTCGAAGCCCTGCGTCTGGCCGCGCACCTGGAGCACCTGCAGCGGCACTGCTGGAAGGCGAGTTTCACGGTCGCCTTCCCGCGCCTGAGGCCCGCCGCCGGCGGTTTCCAACCGCTGACCGGCTTTCCCGACTGGGCGCTGGTGCAGACCCTTTGCGCCTTCCGCCTGACCTTCCCTGAAGCGGGCATCGTGCTGAGCACGCGTGAACCCGCGGCCCTGCGCGACGCCCTGGCGCCGCTGGGAGTCACCAGCATGAGCGCCGGCAGTCACACCGAACCCGGCGGTTACACCGGAGCCGGCGCCGAGGACCTGCATCTCACCGTCAAGGGCCGGCGTGTCGACCTGACCGACAAAACCGGGCAGGCCAAGGCCGAGGGCCAGTTTGGCATCGCCGACACCCGCAGTCCCGCCGAGGTGACCGCCATGCTGCGCAGCCAGGGCCTCGACCCGGTCTGGAAGGACTGGGACAGCGCCATCCTCTGCGGCCTGAGCGCGGGCTTGACGACCGCCTGACGCTTTCTTCTGTCGCGCCATGATCATCACCCTCAACGGCGACTCCCGCGAATTCGACGCGCCCCTGTCGATGACCCGGCTGCTGGAAACGCTCGGCCTGGCCGGCCGTCCCGTGGTGGTCGAGCACAACCGCACCGCCCTGCTGCCGCGCGAGATTGAGTCGGCCCAGGTGAGCGACGGCGACGTCATCGAGATTGTCCAGATCACGGCCGGCGGCTGAGCTGCGACCGGCATTTCCGCGCAGCCCCGCGTTGCAAGCCCGGGACCCCTGTGGGAGGTTGAACCGAATGACCGACCTGCCCTCCGTCCTGGAACCCCCGTCCGACGCCTTCTTCATGCGCGAGGCCCTGCGCCTCGCCGCCAAGGCCGCGCGACAGGGGGAAGTGCCCATCGGCGCGGTGATTGTCCATCAGGAACGCGTCATTGCCCGCTCCTGGAACCAGGTCGAGACCCTCAAGGACGCCACCGCTCATGCCGAGATGCTGGCCCTGACCCAGGCGGAGAGTGCCATGGAGGACTGGCGGCTGACCGACTGCGATCTCTACGTCACCAAGGAGCCCTGCCCGATGTGCGCGGGCGCCCTGGTGCACTGCCGGGTGCGGCGGGTCATTTTTGGCTGCGGCGATCCCAAGGGTGGCGGCGCCGGCGGCTTCTGGAATCTGCTGCAGGCCCCCAACCTGAACCATCGTTGCGAAATCACCGCCGGAGTGCTCGCCGAGGAGAGTGTCGCCCTGCTGAAGAGCTTTTTTGCCGAGGCACGCCAGCGCCGGGCCGATGGCCAGAACCACACGAAGGGAATGATCTTCGACGGGCCGTGACCGAATCCGCTTGAGCCGTCGCGGCGGCTGGCCCAAGAATGTGGCATGTCCATCCAGGCGGCGTCCGTTCTGAAAGCCTATCTTGAGCAGCGCCGGGCGGCCGGTGCCAGCCATGTGCCGCTGCGCCCGGACAGCCTGGAGCGACTGCGCCACTACCGACAGGGCCGACGCACCCGCGCTGCGGAGGTGCGCCGCCTTCTCGAAGAGGAACCCGCCCCGCCCGAACCTCCGGCGAAGGTCGTCACCGAGAGCCCCGTTGAAAGGGCCAAGGCCGACCTGGTGATCGCGGTTGAAGGGGCGACCAAGGCTCAAAAGCTTGCCACCCTGGCCGCGCTCGCCGAAGCCGCGCCGGCGCCCCGCGCGCTCGGCAGTCTGCGCGACACCCTGGTTTTCGCCACCGGCTCGCCCGAGGCCGACCTGATGTTCATCGGCGAAGCCCCGGGCGCCGAAGAGGAGCGCCAGCGCGAGCCGTTCGTCGGCCCCGCCGGCCAGAAGCTCACCGACATCCTCAGGGCCATGGGGCTGGAGCGTGATCAGGTGTACATCACCAACATCTGCAAGTTTCGCCCGGCCATGCCCGATCAGGGCAGTTCGAACCGCGCGCCGACCGGCGAGGAAATGCGCGCCTGTCTGCCGTTCATCCTGACCGAGATCGAAATCATCCGTCCCAAGGTCATCATCGCCCTCGGCAAGACCGCCTGCGAGGGGCTCGGCATCGAGGGACCGGTCTCGCGCCTGCGCGGCCGCTTCTTCGAGGTGCGCGGCATCCCGGCCATGGTGACCTTCCACCCGAGCTTCATCCTGCGCGAGGAACGCCTCACGGGCGGCGGGATCGAGGTGAAACGCCAGGTCTGGGAGGACATGCTGCAGGTCATGGAGAAATGCGGCCTGCCGATCAGCGCCAAGCAGCGCGGCTTTTTCCAGCGCGGCTGACCGGACCCGGTCGGCAAGAATGCGCGTGCCGGCTTCGTAGCAATGCCGATGCGCCTCCCCCTGCTCGTGGCCCTTCCCGCCTGCACCGGTCTTGTCGGACCGCTGTGCGCGGCGCCGTCTGCAGCGGACCTGGACTTCTTTGAGAAGAAGGTGCGGCCCATCCTTGTCGAGCGCTGCTACGAATGCCACTCCGCCGAGGCGGGCAAGAGCAAGGGCGGCCTGACGGTCGATTCCCAGCCCGCCCTGCTGCAGGGCGGCGACAACGGTCCGGCCCTGGTCGCCGGGGATCCCGACAAGAGCCTGCTCATCACGGCGGTGCGCTACCACAAGCGCGACCTGCAGATGCCGCCGAAGAGTCCGCTGCCGGCCGCCGAAAAGCGTGTGCTGGAGGATTGGGTCAAGCGAGGTGCCCCCGACCCGCGCGAGCAGGCGGTCGCCGCTTCCGTCAAGCCCCGCCCGGTCGATGTCGAGCAGGGCCGCCGCCACTGGGCCTTTCAACCGGTCGCCGAAGTGCCGACTCCCAGGGAGGGGCATCCCATCGACGCCTTCCTGCGCGCCAGACTGAAGGAGAAGGGCCTGGATTTTGCCGCCCCGGCGGAACCCGCCACCTTCCTGCGCCGCATCACTTTTGACCTGACCGGTCTGCCGCCCACCCCGGAGGAAGTGGTCGCCTTTGTCGCCGACCATGCCGCCGCCCCCGAAGCCGCCGTGCGCCGGTTGGTCGACCGCCTGCTCGCCTCGCCGCACTACGGTGAAAAATGGGGGCGCCACTGGCTCGATGTCGCCCGCTACGCCGACTCCAACGGCCTCGACGAGAACATCGCCCTCGGCACCGCCTGGCGCTACCGCGACTACGTGGTCAACGCCTTCAACCGCGACAAACCCTTCGACCGCTTCCTGACCGAGCAGCTTGCCGGCGACCTGCTGCCCGCTCGTGACCTGGACGAACGCCACGAGCAGGCCACCGCCACCGCCTTCCTCAACCTCGGCGCCAAGGTGCTGGCCGAGCCCGACAAGGAGAAGCTGGCGATGGATGTCATCGACGAGCAGTTGGAGACGACCGGTCGCGCCTTTCTCGGCATGACGCTCGGCTGCGTGCGCTGCCACGACCACAAGTTTGATCCGGTCACCCAGGCCGACTACTACGCGCTGGCCGCCATCTTCAAGAGCACGCAGTCGTTCAGCAGCGACACGATGGGCGCGCTGTCGTTGGCGCACGAAACCCCTCTTGGCGACTTTGAGGCCTTCGCCTCCGTCAAGACCGCGGAACAGGCCCTGGCCGCGAAGAAAAAGGAAGTGTCCGCCGCCCAGGCCGAAGCCAAGAAATCGCCCGGCAAAACCGCCGAGGCGAAGGTGATGCGTCTGATGGACGAGATGGAGGCGATCGAAAAGAGCCTGCCCGACCTCCCCACGGTGCTCGGTGTGCGCGACGGCAGTGTCCAGACCAAGCTCGCCATCCACATCCGCGGCAGCCATCTCAACCTCGGCAAGGAAGTGCCGCGCGGCTTCATCCAGGTGATGCAGGCGCCGAACGCCCCGGCCCCGGCCTTTCACAAGGACCGCAGTGGCCGCCTGGAACTGGCCCGCTGGCTGACCGATCCCGCCCATCCGCTCACCGCGCGAGTCATCGTCAACCGCGTCTGGACCTGGCACTTCGGCCGCGGCCTGGTCGCCACCCCGGACAACTTTGGCCTGCTCGGCGAGGCACCCAGCCATCCCGAACTGCTCGACTGGCTGGCGCGCTGGCTGCCAAACAATGGATGGAGCCTCAAGGACCTGCACCGCCTCATCCTGACCAGCCAAGCCTATCGCCAGGGGGGACTTGACCGGCAACCGGCGGTGCAGGCCGGCGAGGCCGATCCGGAAAACCGTCTGCTGCACCACTTCCCCACACGCCGGCTCGAGGCCGAGGAACTGCGCGACAGCCTGCTCGCCGTGGGTGGCCGGCTCGATCTCGACATGGGCGGCAAGACCGTCCCGCTGCGCAACCGCCAGTTCGTCTTCAATCACACCTCCAAGGACGCCACCAAGTATGACAGCCAGCGTCGCGCCCTCTATCTGCCGGTCATTCGCAACAATCTGTATGACCTCTTCCAGCAGTTTGACTACCCTGATCCGGCCGTGTCGACCGGCCAGCGCAACAGCACCATTGTTTCACCGCAGGCCCTGCTGCTGATGAACAGTCCGCTGGCCGCCGAGGCCGCACAGGGTCTGGCCGGGCGACTGAGCCGCATCGAGGGCCTTGAAGCACGGGTGCGGCGGGCGGTCGCGCTCGCCTACGGTCGCACGGCCCGGCCCGACGACCTGCAGAATGCGCGCGACTTCCTCGCCGCCGCCGATGCCGCACTCGCCTCAACGGTGGAGAATCCCGCCAGTCGCGAGCAGCAGGCTTGGAAATTGCTCTGCCAGGCGTGGATGATGACCAACGAATTCCTGTATCTGCGCTGAAGCGCCCGCTGAGGCCCTCGCGTGTGGATGCCCGGCTCCGGAGGGAACCGTCGCCACGATGAAAACAGGTTCCAGTGGCAGAACCGCGGAGCGGGGCTTCAGCCCTCGGGATACACCGCCAGGGCCATGACACCCTCTCCGGGCAGCCAGCCGACGACCTCGACGCGTTTGGGCGCGCTGCGACCGTCGGCCAGGCCGTGACGCACGGTCTCCACCAGACGCTTCTGCGTTTCCGGATTGACCGTGCCACCAAAGAAACCCGCGAGATCGGCCAGCACCGGTGCCGGGGCCTGCATGCCCACCACCGTCATCGGCTGAAGGCCCTGACCGCCAGCGGCAATCTGCTCGCGCATGGCCTGCGGGCTCAGGCTGCCAGGCAGCAGGATCAACCGGCGCAGGCGCGCTTCCGTGGGCGCATGCACCTGGGGCTGGGCGGAGGCCAGGCGTCCGCCCGGCAGCGGGGGCGGCGGCTTGATGGATTTGGTCGGCTTGAGGAAGCTCGGCCCGGACGGCACCACCGGGGCCTGAAAAAGCAGGCCATCGCCGGTGGGCAGCGGCAGATCCTCGGCGCGCGCGGCGCAGATGGTCAGGCAGATGATGGCGACTCCTCGGAGCATGGACGGGCCGCGCTTTTAACAAGAGCGGCCCCGCCCGACAAGAAAAAAATGCGCCGGGGGCCCGGAGATGAAGGATCCGGCGTCCCCGGGGGTGCCCCCAGCCCGGCGTTTCTCACGAACGGCGCACGACCTGAACCGCATCAAGGTGGACATTGCCCTTGGCGCCGTCGGTGCGGAAGATGACGGCCGCCTCCTCGCCCGCCTGGAAGCGGAAGCTGCCCAGGCTGTGGGCCCCCTGCTTGCCGGAGGCCGGCTTGGACTGGTCGACCCGCAGGGTCTTCTCGCCGTCGGCGCTGAGCACGCTGACAGGTGCCGCCTTGGCACGATTTTCGTGCGGCTGCCAGTAGATGAAAACCTCGTAGGTGCCGCTTTCCTTGACGGCGAAGGAGAAGCGCGCGCTGGCGTCCTTGCCCTGGGTGTAGCTGTAATGGTTGCCGACAAAGGGCTTGAGGCCCTCGCCCTTCGACCAGGTGCCGGTCAACTCGGCGTCCTCGTCGTCGATGACCAGGCCTTCGAGCTTCTTCGGATCGATGCTGTCACTGGCCACCTCGGGCAACTGGCGGGCGTTGGCCGGCAGGTAGAGATCGCCCTCCAGGCTGTCACGGCGCATGGCACCGGGCTTGGTCATCAGGTCCTTGAGGATGTCGAGATACTGCTCGTAAACGCCACGCGGCGTGGTGTGATGCCGGACGCTGATCCAGGCGGCCTTGCCGACCACCTCGCCCATCATGCCGCAGGTGCGCATGACGCGCGTGCTGCCGAGCGCCCAGCGGTCGACGCTGATGTTGCGGCCGGCCATGAACAGGTTGGAGACGTCCTTGGAGTAGAAACAGCGGTAGGGCACCGGGTAGCCGTTCTTGCGGTCGGTGTGCTTGCCGAACTCGGCGCGCGAGATGAAGGGGTTGTCCGGAAACTTGCCGGCATACTGCTCCTTCGGGTAGTGCAGGTCCTGATCCCAGGTGGTCGGCACGCAGGCGTCGGGCTGGATGACGCCCTTGACCATGTCCTCGCCCTTGAGCAGGAAGTCGCCGACGATGCGGCGCGACTCGCGGGTGCCGCCAACGTAGGCCAGCCACTTCATGTCATAGCTGCCATACTTTTCCGGCAGGTGTTTTTTCAGCGCGCTGACCGCGCCATAGACCGCACGGAAGTTCCAGTCGCGGATGCGCTCGAGGCCGAGGATCGGGTGCTGATCAAAGCCGCTTTCCCAGAACCATTCCCCGTGGACAAACTCCTCCATGTCCGGCGCCGGCGTGTAGCCCAGGTCATAGCCGGACTGGTTGGCCTTGTTCTTGACGCCCACCGGCTCCATTTTGCGGGGTTCCGGGAAGTCGTCGAGACCGAGCGGCAATGCCCAGGGCGTCTCCGGCCAGGCGCGCGGCTGGGCGACCTTCTTGAGGACCCACATGTTGCTCATGCCCATGCGACCCTTTTCCTCCATGAGAATCTCCGCGCCGGCGAGTGCGCCAACGCTGCCGTGGCCGGTGCAGTCGCTGAAGAACTTGCCGCGGTAACGGGTCTCCCGGCCCGTGCGCGTGTCGAGTCCGGTGACGCTGCGGATGCGGCGTTCCTCGCCGGGAGCCATTTCGACGGCGTAGACATGGGTGTTGAGGAAGAGGTCAATGTTCTTCTCGGCGCGCACGACTTCCTCCTTGAGGCGGTCGTTGAACTCCTCCGGCGAGGCGGCCGGGCTGTTGCTGGCGCGGTCGGCAAACTCCTCGACGATTTCGCCCAGATGAGGGTACAGACCGCGGCGCGTGCCGCCCATGGCCCACACCTGGACCTCACCGGAGCCATTGCCGCCGAGCACGGGGCGATTCTGGATGAAGGCCACCTTGAGACCCTGGCGGGCACCGCTGATCGCCGCGCCCAGCCCGGAGTAACCACCGCCGACGACCACAAGATCGTATTCCTCGGTCTCCGGCGCCGTTTTCGGCAGACCCAGCGCTTCGCGTCGCAGCTGGTTGGTGGCGGCGAAATCCTCCGGTGGCGTGAAGCCGGCCTCGCGCGTCAGCAGCAGGGCGTCGACACGGCCTTCAAAACCCGTGAGGTCATGCAGGCCGAGTTCCGCCTTGCCGGCGACCAGTTCCGCTTCGCCCGCGAGTTGCCAGAGCCAGTCCCGGCCCTCCGTGCCGAGCACCTTGGCGAGTTTTGTGCCATTGACGCTGACCTGAAACTTGCCGGGGGCACCGGGCGCCTCCCAGGGCCCCACCCAGTTCTTCGTGCGCACCCAGACGCGGTAACGACCGGGTTCGGCGACCGTCACCTCGGTGCGGGCGTCCTTCACCGGCGCGCCCATGCCATGGGCCAGCAGGTAGGGCGAACCCATGATGTCGATGAACTGCGTGTCGAGCATCCAGCCACCCGGGTCGGCGAAGGATTCCGCCTCGACCCAGAGCGGCTGGGCCTGGCTGGTCAGGGCGGAAGCCGCAAGGGCGGCAAGGAAAAGGCGGGGCGATTTCATAAGATGGAAATGATAGTCTAAACGCCGGCGGCACTCGCTTGCAATCCTCGGATATTTGTTACAGTAACAGACATGGCCAGCCCCTCGCTCAGTGACATCGCCGAACGCGTCGGCGTGTCGAAGATGACCGTCTCTCGCGCCCTGCGCGGTGGCCGTCACGTCTCCAGCGAACTGCGCAAACGCATCGAAGCTGCGGCACGGTCCATGGGTTGGCAGCCGGACCCGGAGATCGCCCGGCTGATGACCCGTTTGCGGACCGGGCGACGCGCCATGGAAGCGCCGGCCCTGGCCTTCGTGTGGTCGGACCGGCGCGACACGGTCCCGCCGTCCCCCTGGGGAGCCGAACTGTTTGAAGGCGCCACGCGCCGGGCGACGGAACTGGGTTACCAACTCGAGGAGTTTCACCTCAAGGCCCGCGGCATGAACGGCCGGCGTCTCTCGGAGGTCCTGCTTGCCCGCGGCATCCGCGGTCTGATCCTCTCGCCCCTGATCTCGCGCAGCCGAGCCCGCGTGCCGATCCGCTGGGAGGACTTCAGCAGCGTCGTCATCGGCTTGGGGTATGCCCGCCCGGAACTGCACCGGGTCCACCACCATCACTTCCTCGGCATGATGACCGCCCTGCGCGTCCTGCGTCGCCAGGGCTACCGTCGAATCGGCTTTTACTCCGAACGAACGGTCAACGAGCGCATGTTCGGCGCCTGGGCGGCGAGCTTCCTGACCCATCATCCCCTGCCCCCAACCCAAGCTTCCGAGTTGCTGCGCCTGGTCCGCCGGTCGGCGCGAGAGGACTTTCTCGACTGGCTGCGCCAGACCCGCCCGGAGGTGGTGATCGACAGCGGCCAGCGCTGCCTGAACTGGATGGGCGATCTCCCGGCTGCGGACCGTGCCCAGGCTTGCACCCTCAGTTGGAGCCGGGACCGGCCGGAACTGGGCGGCATCGACCAGCAGGCTGCAGTCCTCGGCGCGGCGGCGGTGGACCTCCTGGCGGAGCAGGTCGGCAGCAACGCGCGCGGGGTGCCCGAGCATCCGAAAATCGTCATGACGGCCGGCGCCTGGCGCGATCCGGCGCAGGCGGCGACCGGTTTTTCTTGAGACCCCATCAAAAAGAGTCTTGCCCCATCACAAAAGAGTCTTGCCAGATGCAAGGAAGCCTCTAGACTCGCCCGCTTCTTGTACCGGCCCCAACCAGCCGGTTGTTTTTTATTCTCCCGATGAATTCGCTGCTTCTCGAACAAGGTATCGTTGTCTCAATCGCCCTGGCCGTCGTCGGCCTCGTGATTGCCGTTCTGTTGATCCGACAAATCCTGGCGGCCGACGCCGGCAATGAACGGATGAGCCAGATCGGCGGTGCCATCCAGGAGGGCGCCAAGGCCTACCTCAGCCGCCAGATCCGTGCGGTCAGCCTGATTGCCGTCGTCATCTTCTTCATCGTCTGGTATGCTCGTGACGGCATGACCTCGGCCGGTTTCGTGGTCGGCGCGGTCTGCTCGATGGTGGCCGGCTACATCGGCATGATGATCGCCGTCCGCGCCAACGTGCGCACCGCCCAGGCCGCCAGCAAGGACTCGCACGGCGCCCTCAAGATGGCCTTCAACGGCGGGGCGGTCACCGGCCTGCTCGTGGTCGCCCTCGGCCTGCTCTCGGTCGGCGTCTTCTACCTGATCGTGGTCAAAATGGCCGGGGTGCGCGCCGCCATCGACTCCCTGGTCGGCCTGGCCCTTGGCAGCTCGCTGATCTCTGTCTTCGCCCGTCTCGGCGGCGGCATCTACACTAAGGCGGCCGACGTCGGCGCCGACCTCGTGGGCAAGATCGAGCAGAACCTCAACGAGGACGACCCCCGCAACCCCGCCACCATCGCCGACAACGTGGGTGACAACGTCGGCGACTGCGCCGGCATGGCCGCCGACGTCTTCGAAACCTACGCCGTGTCCCTGATCGGCGGCATTCTGGTCGGTCACCTGACCGGTCCGGAAGGCAATCACGCGGTGCTGGTCTATCCCTTCGTTCTCTGCGGCCTCTCCATCCTGTCCTCCCTGCTCGGCATCGGCTGGGTCAACTTCGTCAAGCAGAAGCCGACCGCCTCGCTGGTCAGCGGTGTCGCCGTCGCAGGTGTGATTTCCGCCGGTCTTTTCAAGTGGGCCACCACCGCCATGTTCGCCGAACCGGTCACCATGGCCGGCAAGTCCGTCACCGCGAACGACCTCTTTTACTGCGCCCTGGTCGGCCTGGTGATGACCTTCGTCGTCGTCTGGATCACCAACTACTTCACCTCCACCGCCCACGGCCCGGTGCGGCGCATCGCCAAGGCTTCGGAAACCGGCCACGCCACGAACATCATCGCCGGCATCAGCGTCGGTCATCACGCCACCCTGCTGCCGGTGCTCGCCATCGCTGCCTCGATCTGTGTGTGCTGGGATCTCGCCGGCCTGTATGGCATCGCCATCGCCGTTGTCTCCATGCTCAGCCTTTCCGGCATCATCATCTCGCTCGACGCCTTCGGCCCGATCACCGACAACGCCGGTGGCATCGCCGTCATGTCCGGCCTGCCGGAGGATGTCCGCAAGATCACCGATGAACTGGACGCGGTCGGCAACACGATGAAGGCCGTCACCAAGGGCTATGCCATCGCTTCCGCCGGCCTCGCCGCCATGGTCCTCTTCGGCTCCTACGTCGAGGAACTGAAGTTCATCCTGGAGCAGAAGGTCATCGCCTTCGACCTGATGAATCCCAAGGTCATCATCGGCATGTTCATCGGCGGCCTTCTGCCCTACCTGTTCACCGCCTTCGGCATGGACGCCGTCGGCAATGCCGCCGGCGCCGTCGTGCGCGAGGTGCGCCGTCAAATCCAGGCCAAGCCCGGCATTCTGACCGGCCAGGACATCCCCGAGTACGGCCAGTGCGTCGACATCGTCACCAAGGCCGCCCTGCGCCAGATGATCCTGCCCGCCCTCCTGCCCATCGTCTTCGTCGTCGGCGTCGCCTTCCTCGGCAAGGAAGCCCTCGGCGGCCTGCTCATCGGCACCATTGTCACCGGCCTGTTTGTCGGCATCGCCATGACCTCCGCCGGCGGCGCCTGGGACAACGCCAAGAAGTATGTCGAGGAAGGCCACCACGGCGGCAAGGGCAGCTTTGCCCATCAGGCCGCCGTCACCGGCGACACCGTCGGCGACCCCTACAAGGACACCTCCGGTCCGGCGGTGAACCCGATGATCAAGGTCGTCAACGTGCTCGCCATCCTGGTCATCCCGGTCTTCTTCAAGTGAGACCTCCGCCGGGCACCGCCCTCAGCGGCTGCGCCGGCCCGTGGCGACCGGTTTACGGTTCTGCTCCCGGCGCCATTCGGTCCGGTGGTTGCGCGCCCACTCATTGAGGGCCCGTTCGAAACCCACATCACGCCCCTCGCTTTCACTCACCAGCCACTTGTGGCGCTGGATCTGATCCAGTTCGGCAAGAAAGGCGGCGTAGGGACTGCTCACTGCGTCATCCATGACAGGATAACATGGGCCCGCGGGGCAGGCCTTGCAAGGACTTCGCCCTGATCCGCGGAGGCAAAAAACGGCGGCGCCCCCACAGAAACCGAATGACAAACCCGCGGCGCGGGCCTATGTTTCAGGCTCATCCGCACCCACCAGTGCCGGAGTAGCTCAGTGGTAGAGCATCTCATTCGTAATGAGAGGGTCGCGGGTTCGAATCCCGCCTTCGGCTCCATGGCAACCATGCCCCGCAGTCCAGCCAGGCCCGCCCAAACCAGCGGAGACCCCCCGGCGGCGAAGAACCTTCTTCGCATCATGCTGCTCCTTCTGTCGGTCACCGTGACCGCCATCCTTTTGGCCTTCAGCCTGAACCGCCAACCTGTCATCAATCCTTACCAAGTCCTGTTGACCGATGCCGCCGGCGACAGCTTCCGCTCCGGTTCGGCCCAGAGCCTCGACCACCTCGAACGGGTGACCCAGGCCTTTTTTGAGGCATCCAGTCCTGAATCCCTGCTGGTCGTCTGCCGAGATCCCGCACGGGTGAAGCCGCTCATGGCCCGCCATCACCGCCGTCACCCCCTGCAACCGCTCGACTGGCAGGGACTGGATTGGGCCAGGCCACTGCGCGAGCCCGGTCGCACCCTCTTCCTGACCCAGTCGACCTGCGCCGACCGCGAACCGATGCAACTCGTCATCGAACTTTCCCGCCGCGGGTTCCACGTCGACTGGGAGAGCCACGTGGGCTACAGCGAGATGGAATGGCCTGATTTCCTGGCCCACCGCCCGACCTCACCCACCCTCTTTCGCGTGTTCGTCACCCTGCTGGACCCGCCCTCCGAAACGACCGGCAGCCCGGACCGGCTGGAACTGGTGCATCCCGATCATCCCTCCCCCCTGCAGGCCAGCCTGAGCCGGAATGACGCCCTCTGGACCGAACTGGGGAGCCAACTGGCGGAGGGAGGCTGGAAAAAAGTTCCGCTGACCCTGCGATTGTGTTATGACGAGGATATTCAGGATCCCAGCACGGTTCGCATCGTCGGTATCGAAGGTAGAGGCTGGTTGATGCTGAACCAATAACAGGAGTCGACGCACGTGAGCAAATCCACCAAGAAATCCGCCAAGCCAGCCACCAAGGCAGCATCCCCTTCCGCCAAGGCCGCCTCCAAAAAAGCTCCTGCGCCAAAACCTTCCGCCCGGAAATCGACACCAGCCGCCAAGAAACCGGCCCCGGCGAAGAAACCCGCCGCCAAGAAACCGGCCCCGGCCAAGAAACCCGCCGCCAAGGCCGCGCCCGCCAAGAAGCCGGCCCCGGCCAAGAAACCCGCCGCCAAGGCCGCTCCCGCCAAGAAGCCGGCCCCGACCAAGAAACCCGCCGCCAAGGCCGCGCCCGCCAAGAAGCCGGCCCCGGCCAAGAAAACCGCCGCCAAGGCCGCGCCTGCCAAGAAACCCACTCCGGCCGCAGCCAGTCCCAAGCCCGCCGCCAAGGCCGCGCCCGTGGTCAAGGTCAAGCCCGGCGATCCGCTCTATTACGATTCCCACATGCACACGCCCCTGTGCAAGCATGCCTGGGGTGAACCGGAGGAGTATGCCGCCCAAGCCCTCAAGGCCGGGCTGAAGGGCATCATCTTCACCTGCCACTGCCCGATGCCCGACGGGTTCTGGCCCAGCGTGCGCATGGCGAACAGCGAATTCGACACCTATGTCGAAATCGTCCGCCGGGCCGCCAAGGCCTTTGAGGGCCGACTTGACGTCTGCCTCGGTCTGGAGAGCGAATTCTTCCCCGGCTGCGAGGAGTGGATCCGCAGCCTGCACGAACGCGCCGACTTTGATTACATCCTTGGCGGCCTGCACTGGCAGGCCAAGGAATACCTGTCCAAGTTTGAGGTCGGGACGATCGAAAACTTTCGCCGCACCTACTTCGAGCACCTCGCCCAAAGCGCCGAATCCGGCCTCTATGACTGCCTCGCCCATCCCGACCTGGTGAAGAACTACCACCCGGACAGCTGGTGCTTTGCCATCATCAAGAATTCGGCCGAAGCCGCCCTCGACCGCATCGCCAAGACCGGTGTGGCCATGGAACTCAACACTTCCGGCCTCAACAAGAGCTACTCGGAGATGAACCCCGGCAACGAAATGCTGCGCATGATGTCGGAGCGCGGCATCCCGATCGTCATCGGGTCCGACGCCCACCGGGCCAACCGGGTCGGCGAACATTTCATCACCGCCCTCAACAACCTCACCGAGGCCGGTTACGAAAAGGTCAGCTACTTCCAGAAGCGCCAGCGCATCGACCTGAAGATCAGCGACGTGCTGTCGAGCATCAAGCGCGCCGCCGACGCCAACCTCTGAGCCGCACCGTTGCGGGCGCATCCGGTCTTCACCGGGTGACGTTATCCTCCGTCGGCGGGCTGGGGCGGGCATTGACGCCTTGCCATTTGCCACGCCCCCGCCACTGTCCCTCTTCCGATGCCCGATACCCCCTCGTCGAAGAAACTCTGGGACCGCGCCGCCTGGCGGGATGCCGGCTTTTTCCTGCGCTACCTGCGCCCGCACTTCAATGTCTTCATCCCCGCCCTGGTCGCCCTGGCCTTCACCGGCGGTCTGACCGTCGTCTTCATCAAGGAACTGGCCGCGCTTGCCGGCAAGGGACTCGGCGGCGCCTCCGGTCCCGAATGGATGGCGGAACTCAACGACCAGGTCTTCTTCCTTGTTGCCCTGGTCGGAACCCAGGCCTTCATCGCCTTCTGGCGCATCCTGCTCTTCGCCAAGGCCTCGGAACGCGCCCTGGCCTCCCTGCGCATGGACACCTTTGGCACGATCCTGCGCCTGCCCATGGCGACCCTCAACCGTCGCCGCGCCGGTGAACTCGCCTCGCGCCTCGCCAATGACGTCGAGGCGATGCGCGAGACCCTGGTCATCACCCTTCCCATGCTGATCCGCCACACGGTCATGCTGGCGATCTGCCTGACGCTGATCCTGCTGATGTCGGTGAAGCTTTCTCTCTTCATGGTGGCCACCATCCCGGTCGTCATCGTCCTGATCGCGATTTTTGGCGCGCGCATCCGCCGCCTCACCCGCGCGGCCCAGGACAACCTCGCAGCCACCCAGGTGGTGGTCGATGAAAGCCTGCAGAGCATGATCAGCGTGAAGGCCTTCCGCAACGAGGCCCACGAACTGGCCCGCTACGAGCGCAACCTCGGCGACTACCTGCGTACCGTCATCCGCGCCGCCGCCCCGCGAGCCTCCTTCATCGCCTTCATCATCTTCGCCTTCAGCGTCGCCCTGATCCTCGTGACCTGGTTCGCCATGCGCATGCTTGAGCACGGCGAGATCGCCCGCGACGAACTGACCCAGTTCGCCGGCCTCAGCGGCATGATCGCCGCCTCCTTCATGCAGTTCCCGGAACTCGTCGCCCAGCTACAACGGGCCCTCGGTGCCACCGAGCGCGTGCGCGAAATCCTCGCCGAGTCCGTTGAACCCGCCGATGACGCCGCGGCACCGCTCGAGCGTTTCCGCGGCGAGATCGAGATGCGCAGTGTCCGCTTCGCCTACCCGACCCGCCCCGATGTGACGGTCCTGCACGACTTCGATCTGCACGCGCGCGCCGGCCAGCGCATCGCCCTGGTCGGTCCCAGCGGCTCCGGCAAGACCACCAGCATCTCCCTGCTCTTCCGCTTTTACGAACCGACCGCCGGCGAGATTCGCATCGACGGCCAGCCGCTGGGTGAACTTCCGCTGACCCGACTGCGCCGCAATCTCGCGCTGGTGCCGCAGGAGGTGCTGCTCTTTGGCGGCAGCATTCTCGACAACATCGCCTACGGCCGCCCGGGCTCCAGTCGCGACGAGGTGGTTGCCGCCTCCATCAAGGCCAACGCCCACGAGTTCATCACCGCCCTGCCGGAAGGCTACGAAACGGTGGTCGGCGACCGCGGCACCCAGCTTTCCGGGGGTCAGCGCCAGCGCATTGCCATCGCCCGTGCCATCCTCGCCGATCCGGCCATCCTCATCCTCGATGAAGCCACCAGCAGTCTCGATGCCGAGAGCGAGCGCCTCGTTCAGGAGGCCCTCGACAAGCTCATGGAAAACCGCACGAGCCTGATCATCGCGCACCGCCTCAGCACCGTGCGGCGCTGCGACCAGATCCTTGTGATGTCCGGAGGCGCCATTCTCGAACGCGGCACCCATGATGAACTCGTCGACCGCCCCGGCGGTCTCTATCGTTCGCTCGCCAAACTTCAGTTGGAATAAATCACCCACCGACATCGTCCCACCTCCACACCCCACCGCCATGAAACGCCTCCTCCTCCTCCTGCTCGCCGCCCTCGCCCTGCCCGCCCTCGCCGCGGACTTCCCCAAGGGCAGCCCGAAGTTCCTCACCAGCTACGATGCCGCCCTCGCCGCCGGCAAGGCCGACAACAAGCCGGTCATCGTGGTCTTTTCCGCCGTCTGGTGCCCCCCCTGCCAGGTGATGAAAAAGTCGGTCTACCCCAGCAAGGAGGTCACGCCCCTGCATGACCAGTTCGTCTGGGCCTACCTGGACACCGACGTCGAGGCAAACGCCGCCGCCGCGCAGAAGCACGGTGTCAGTGGCATCCCGCACATTGAGTTCCTCAGCCCCGGGGGCAAAAGCCTGGGCAACCAGGTCGGCAGCAGCAGCCCGGCGGAATTTGCCGGCACCCTGCAGAAGATGCTGGCCAAGTCCAAGTGACCCGGCTCCAGCACAGGATTCGCACAAAAGCCGGCGGCACACCGCCGGCTTTTTTCATTCCATCCGTGCAATCTCGCCGAACCCGAAGTAGGTTGAGAATATGAAGGCCGGGGCCGCGAGCTTGTTCTAAGCGCAACCCACCGTGCGCCAGTGCCTGGTCGAGTTCTGCGGCGCCGACCATCTTAAACAGGCCACTGCCGTCTACCTGACCCACACCGACGGCTGCGCCTATGACCGCCGCGAACTGCGGCCGCCCACCGAACTCGACTGGTTTCTCGAGCGCCGCCTCGACATCGCCCTGCACAAACTCGTGCGCGCCTGCGAAGCCGCCGCCCTCATGGGCTGCGACAATATTGTCCTGCACCCCGGTCCCGAGCGCGAGGGACGGCGGCATCAGGAGGAATTCCTCCAGCGCATGCACCGCGCCGCCGACTCGCTCAACCGCGTCGCCACACGCTGCTGCGAACTTGGCATCCAACTGCTGCTCGAAACCATGCTGCCGCACCTGCTGTTCGGGCACGTGCGCAACAAGATGCATCTGCTCGGCAAAATCCGCGCCTGCACGGTCGGCACCTGCCTCGACACCGACCACGCCCACCTCGCCGGTGAAATGGCCACCGTCACCCACAAGCTCTCCGGCCACCTCAATCTGGTGCATGCCAACGACAACCGCGGCGACCGGGACGCCCACCTGCCGCCCGGCGAGGGCTAGATCGGCTTGGCCTGGGTCGCCGGCGAACTGCGCCGCGCCGACTTCCACGTCGTGCTCGTCCTTGAGCTGTCGAGCGGCGAGCACGAGCCCGTGGAGGACATGCTGGAGCGCGCCGTGCGGGCCCGCGAGCATCTCGACCGGGTTTGCGCCGGCCTTGCCGGTTGACCCTGCCCGCCGCGGCCTGTTTACTGAACGGGGCATGATCTACCTCGACGCCAACGCCACCACCCCGCCCGATCCGGCGGCGGTCGAGGCGATGCTGCCCTTCCTCGGAGCCCGCTTCGGCAATCCCTCCGCGGCGCACGCTCCCGGTCGCCAGGCCCGGCGCGCGCTCGAACAGGCGCGCGCCAACGTCGCCGCCCTGCTCTGCGCCGAACCCGACGAGATCGTCTTCACCTCGGGCGGCACCGAGTCCATCAATGCCATCCACCTCGGCGCGCGCGCCGAATGGCCGGACCGGCCGGTGCTGGTCACCGGCGCCGCCGAACACGCCGCCGGCCTCGAATGCGCCAGCCGCTGGCGGCTACAGGGCGGCGAGGTGCGAACGGTGGCCGTCGACCGGCAGGGCGTGCTGCAGGTCGAATCCCTGCGCGAGGCCCTCGAACCGGGTCGCACGGCCCTGGTCTCCCTGCTCTGGGCTAACAACGAGACGGGCACGATCGCGCCCATGCGGGAACTCGTCGAGATCGCCCATGCCGCCGGGGCTGCCGTGCATGCCGACGCCGTGCAGGCGACCGGCAAGATGGCGCTCGACGTGCGCGCAGTGCCGGTCGATTACCTCAGCCTGAGCGGTCACAAAATGCATGCCCCGCAGGGCATCGGCGCCCTCTTTATCCGTCGCCGGGCCGCCTTCCAGCCCCTGCTGCTCGGCGGCGGCCAGGAAAACGACCGGCGCAGCGGCACGGAAAACCTGCCGGGGGCCGTTGCCCTGGGCCGTGCCGCCGAACTTGCTCTCGCCGCTCTGCCGACCGCCGCCGCCGAAATGGCGCGCCTGCGCGACCGCCTGGAGACAGGCCTGCTCGCAAGCATCCCCGATGCCGTCGTGCACGGCCTCGGCGCGCCGCGCCTGCCCAACACCAGCTCCATCGCCTTCCCCGGCAGCGATGCCGCCGGCCTGCTCATCCTGCTCGACCAAAAGGAGCTTTGCTGCTCAGGAGGATCGGCCTGCCACAGCGCCGCCCTGCACCCGTCGCATGTCCTGGATGCCATGGGGTTTGACGCCGCACATGCAGCCTGCACCCTGCGCTTTTCCCTCTCGCGCCGGACCACCGAAGCCGAGGTGGATGCCGCCGTGACACTGATCCTCAGCGCCGTGAACCAACTGCGGACCCTGCAGGCCGGCCCGTCCGTGCTGACGGCCTGATGCCACCGGGGCGAGGTTCCCGCAAGCCAGGGTGGACAAGAGGGAGAATTGCAGGCTAATGACACCGCCCCATGCCCACGCTCACCCTCCAGCCCCGCTCCCGCTTCTTCCATGGCCATGTCTGGGTCTATGCCACCGAGATCAAGGGTCGCTACGGCAACCCCCAGCCAGGTGACGTGGTGCAGCTTCAGGACCTGCGTGGCAAACCCCTCGGCAGCGCCATCTACAACCCGCAGTCGCAGATCAGCGCCCGCTTGTTCTCCTACCGCCGCCAGGATCTCGATCTCGATTTCTTCACACGCCGCATCCAGCGCGCCCTGCGGGTGCGCGAGGAGGCCGGCGTGGACACGAGCCTCTGCCGGGTCGTCTGGAGCGAGTCCGACGGCCTGCCCGGTGTTGTGGTCGACCGCTACGGCGACTTCCTCGTCCTGCAGACCCTGACCCTGGCCATGGCCCAGCGTCAGGACCTGATTGTCCAGGCTCTGGTCGACCTCTTCTCACCACGCGGCATTGTGCAGCGCAACGAGGGTGCCGTGCGCCGCGCCGAGGGCCTGGATCAGGTCAAGGGCCCAATCTGGGGTGAGACACCGGAACCCTTCACCGTGCGCCATCTGGGACTCGCCTTTCATGCAGACCTGCTGGAGGGTCAGAAAACCGGTCTCTACCTCGACCAACTCGACAACTACAGCCAAGTCGCCCGCCTCGCCAAGGGGCGCCGCGTGCTCGACTGCTTCACCAACCAGGGCGGCTTTGCCCAGGCCTGCGCCCTGGCGGGTGCCGCGGAAGTGACGGCGGTCGACATCAGTGAGCCGGCCGTGGCTCAGGCCCGGCAAAACGCCACGGTGTCCGGCGCCAACGTGCGTTTTGTTGCCGCCAACTGCTTTGACTACCTCAAGGAACAGGAGGCCGGCGGTGCCGAACACGACCTGATCGTGCTGGACCCGCCCTCGTTCACGAAGACCAAGGCCAGCGTCAAGGACGCCCTGCGCGGTTACAAGGAGATCCACCTCCGCTCGCTGAAGATGCTCAAGCCCGGTGGCATCGTTGCCACCTTCAGCTGCAGCCACCACGTCAGCCGCGGCGAGTTCCACGCAAGTCTGGTCGACGCAGCCGTCGACGCGAAAAAGACGCTGCGCCGGATCGCCACCTACACCCAGCGCGCAGACCACCCCATCCTCGCCTCGATTCAGGAGACGGAGTACCTGACCGGTTACGCCTACGAGGTGGTGGCCGCCTGGTGAGGCCACGCGGGATCACTCCCAGACGATCAGACTGCGTGCCACCTCGCCGCGCTCCAGCGCCGCGTAGGCCTCGTTGATGCCCTCCAGCGGCCAGGTGCGGGTCAGCAGTTCGTCGAGTTTGAGATGCCCGCCCTGATGCAGGTCGATCAGCTTGATCAGGTCGGTGCGCGGCCTAGTGCTTCCGTAGAGGGTGCCGCGCAGGGTCTTCTCGGCATACACCAGCTGATTGACGTTGATTGCCGCACGGGCGTCCGCCCGACAGATGCCGGACACCACGCAGGTGCCGCCCTTCTTGAGGCTGTCATAGGCCTGCTCTATCGGTTCGGGCAGGCCGATGGCCTCGAAGGCAAAGTCGACGCCCCGTCCACCGGTGAGGTCCTTGACCGCCTGCACCGGATCGCAGGCGGAGGCATTGACGAAATGGGTGGCGCCAAGGCGACGGGCATGGGCCTCCTTGCCCGCGTGACGATCGACGGCAATGATCGGGCCGGCACTGACCATGCGCGCACCCTGCAGGATGTTCAGGCCGATGCCGCCACAGCCAAACACCGCGACGCTGGCACCGGGAGTGACTCGCGCGGCATGGGTGACGGCACCGACGCCGGTGATGACGCCGCAGCCGATGAGCGCGGCCTTCCAGAGCGGAAATTCAGGGTCGATTTTCACCACCGCCGCCTCGGGCATCGTGGACAGGGAACTGAAGGTGGAGACGCCCGCGTAATGGCGGATGCTGTTCCCGCGCGCATTGCGGAAGCGCGTGGCGCCATCGGGCATCAGCCCGGTGAAACGCATGGCCGTGCCCATGTCACAGAGCGCCGGACGACCGGACAGGCAGAATTCGCAGCGGCCGCAGGAGGCGCGCCAGATGGGAATGACGTGATCCCCGGGCGCAACGCTCGTCACGCCTGGGCCGACCTCCTCGACCACACCCGCGCCCTCGTGACCGAGGATGATCGGCAGCGGCATGGGCAGGTCTCCCTTCATGACATGCAGGTCGCTGTGGCAGACACCGGCGGCCTTCATTCGCACCATGACTTCGCCGGCCTGCGGCGGCAGGACCTCGACCTCCTCGATGACAAGCGGCTTGGCGGATTCGTAAAGGACGGCGGCAAGGGCGGTGGGCATGCCGCATCATGTCGGCAGCCCGGGCAGTCAGGCAAGTCCTTCATTTGCGCCAGTCACCCCTCTCGCTTGCATTCAACGGCAGCGCAGTCATGGTGCGTCTGAGCATGAGCCGCGACCAGCCCAGTATCGCCATCCTCGGAGCAGGCCTGTCCGGTCTCGCCTGTGCGCGCCTGCTCGCACGGGCCGGCAGGCGCTTCACGGTCTACGAGGCGGCGGATGCCGTCGGCGGTCGCGTCCGCTCGGATCGGGTCGACGGCTTCACCCTAGACCGAGGTTTCCAGGTCTTCCTTCCCGCCTATCCGGAAGCCCGACGCGTGCTGGACTACGACGGACTCAAGTTGCGGCCCTTCTACCGGGGGGGCGAGGTGTTTTACAAGGGTTCTTTCCATCTGCTCGCCGACCCCTTCAACCATCCCGGCGATGCCTTTCGCCATCTGCCCGACCCATTTGTCTCCTGGCGCGACAAATGGATGAGCCTGCTGCTGCGCAAGGAAACCTATGGCGTCCGCCGACCGGACCGCGGTCTGCCGGACATGCAGACCCTGCAATTCCTGCGCGACTTTGGGTTTTCCGCCGAGTTCATCGACCGCTTTTTTCGGCCCTTCTTCGGCGGGGTTTTCCTTGAACGCGACCTGCGCACGTCGGCACGCATGTTCCTCTTCCTCTACGCGATGTTCGGCCGCGGCGGCGCCGCCCTGCCCGCCCATGGCATGCAGGCCATCCCCGACCAACTCGCCGTTTCCCTGCCCCCCGGCTCCCTGCAGTTGAACCGTCCGGCAGAGTCGGTGAGACCGGGCGAGATCGTGCTTGCCGGCGGCGAGGTCGTGCGCGCCGACCACATCGTCATTGCCACCAGCGAGATGGCCGCCGCCCGCCTTTTCCCGGAGGCCTTCCACGAAAAACCCCGCCCGCCGCGCAGCACGACCTGCATCTATTTTGAGACCGACCAACCCCTGCCCGGCCGACCGGCGATTCATCTCGACGGCGACGGCATCGGACCGGTCAACAGCGCCTGCGTGCTGTCACGCATCTCTCCGGATTACGCGCCACCCGGGCGCCACCTCATTTCCGCCAGCATTCTTGGTGCCCCTTCAAGCACCGACCTGGAGGATGTCGTGCGCGAACAGATGATGCGCTGGTTTGGCGCCGGTGCGGCCGACTGGCGACACCTGCGCACCTGCCAGGTCAAGCAGGCCCAGCCGGAGTCCCGACAACTCCAACTCGGCCAGGGACCTCTCGCCGCCTGCCTCGCCCCCGGCTTGTACCGCTGCGGCGATTATTGCGAGGACGTTTCCATCAACGGCGCCCTGATCAGCGGTCGACGCGCCGCCGAGGCCCTGCTCGGCGCGCTGGGTCAACACACAGGCGAGGAACCCGCCCGCGCTTTTGCCTGAACTTCCGGCCTGCGCACGCGTCCAATCCCATGTGACCGTCCGCAGCCCGTTGCCTTGGATTGCGCTCCTGTCCCTGGACAGCGAGGTGCAGGCAGCCCACTGCCTGGTCATCGGTGACAGCCTGACCAAGGAGTATGACGTGGAGTTCCCCGCCCTTTATCTCTCCAAACCTGCCGCCTGGTCGACCGGACTTGGTTCGACCTCGGACGCTTCAGCGCCTTCGCTAATCCGCGACTGACCAGCCATGATCACGGCCCCCCATCCGGATCGGGGGCCTCGAATTCGTGAGTGCGGCGGACCCGGACGCCGGTGCCCGGTTTCTCTTCTTCGGCGACGGCTTCCATCCTAGCACCAGCGCGCAGTCACGCATCTCCCAGGCGATCTGCGACGCCTTTCGCATCTGGAAGCCAGCCATCCCCGCACTCGTCGATCGCGAGATCCTTGCCGACCATCCTCGGCCTCGATCCGGACCTGCCATTCCACGAATGGATGGCCCCACAAGGGGTCCTGACAGGCCAGCGGGGTTTGCTCGATGATCCCGATGACGACAGTTTGGTCAATGCGCTCGAATTCTCGCTCGCCGACATCGATGCTGCCGCCGCCACGCCCGGGCTGCTTGACTCCCAAACGGAAACCGATGAAGACGGCCGCTGGCTGGCATGGTCATGGCGTCCCCGGCTTGAAGCCGCTGAATGGGCGCCGTTGCTGCTTGAGCAGTCGGCCGACCTCATCAAATGGAACCCGGTTGAGTCCGCCTCCTCAAGCAGACGAAGGACGGCAGCCGCCACCTGCGGCTTCCCCTTCAGGGACGCGCGTTCCTGCGCCTGCGGGTGGCAGGCTGAAACAGGTCACTTCGGCAGAAGCGCGAAATACTGCTCCTCGAGCTGCTTCACCCTGGCGCGGAGGGGCTCGAGCTGTGGCTGCAGCTTGGCGAGTTCCCCGCGGATTTCGGCGAGTGCGGCATCGCGGGCCGGCAGATCCTTCTCGGCCGCGGCAATGACCGCCTCGGAATCGCTCTTCTTCTTGCGCGTGCCGTCGAAGTCCGCCTGCGCCTTGGCCACCTCGGCCTTCTTGGCGTCGACCACCTTCGTCTCAGCCGCCAGCTTGCCCTGAGCCTCGACCAGCGCCTTTTCGAGCGGAACCAACCCGGCCTTGAGCTGGGCAAGCGCTTCGTTCAGCGGCTTGGCTTTGGCGGTATGTTCGTCTTCCAGCTTCTTGACCTCGGCGAGCTTGCCGGCGTGCGCGGCTTCCTGGGCGGCAACCTCCTTGCGGATGCTCTCCTGTTGACCCCGGAAGGGGGCAGCGGTCTTGTCCGCCGCGGCAAGTTCCGTCTTCGCCGGCACCAGTGCCTTTTCCGCCGCCACGGCGGCGGCCTGCTGGGCGGCGAGATCGGCACGCACCTTGGCGACGACTTGGCGGGCTGCCGCGAGCGCCTGCTCCGCCTTGGCACGCTGATCACGCTGACCGACAACCTGCCCCTCGACCTCGGCCATCTGCATGGCGGATTCCGAGGCACGGGTCTCAAGCTGGGCAAGCTTCGCCCGGGTCTCCGCCAGGGCCTTCTCCGCCTCCGGCAGGATTCCCGTGCCAGCCTTGGCAGCCGTCACCGCCTGCTCACGGCTTGCCACCTCGGCGCGAGCCGCCTGGATCGAACGGCCAATTTCAGCGATGCCGCTGCCGAGGTCGGTGCGAGCCTTCTCAGCCTTCTGCAAGTCCGCCGTGCGGGCGTTGAGCGCCGCTTCCGCAGTCTGCACCGCCTTCTCGCGCTCGGGCAGGGCCCCGGCAAGCTCTGCCGCCGCCTTTTTGGCGCCGGCGAAGGCTGCTTCAAGTCCATCCACCTTGGCCTTGGCCGCCTGCACGGGTTTCTCGGCCGCCGCCAGCTTGGTGGCAACTTCGGCCAACTTGGTCTTCAGACCCTCGGCCCGCTTGGCGATTTCGTCGGCCGCCTTTTTCGCCACCGCGATGCCTTCGTCACGAGCCTTGGCCATGGCGGCCAATTCCGCCTCACGGGCTGCAATCTTCTGCTTCTCCTCGTCCGTTTTCGCCTTGGCCGCGGCGGCTCCGGCACGGGTTGGCTCGGTCGCCTTGACAACGCCATCGAGCTCGGCCTTGAGACGGTTGAGGGTGGCCTCGTGGGCCGGCAGGGCATTGCCGGCCTCGGCCAGGTCTTTGCGGGCGGCCTCAAGACGCGACTGGCTGGCGGCCTTGCCCTCCTCGTTTTCCTTCTGCGCCGCGGTGTAGTCATTCACCTCGCTCTCCAGCTTGGCGAGTTTCTCCTTCTCGGCGAGCACGCCGACATTGAACTGGGCGGCCTTGAGGACGGTCGGCAGCTGCTGGTGAACGGCCAGTTGCTTGCGATGATCCGCCAGCAAGGCTTCGGCGGTAGCCACCGCGGCCTTGGCATCCGCCGCCTGCTTCTCCGCGGCGGCCACCGCCTTGGGCAGGTTTTCCAGGGCCTTTTTCAGGTCGGCGAGTTCCTTCTCCTTGACCGGCTTGGCTGCCTTCAGGGCGGTCGCCTGCTCCTGGGCGGTCTTGACGGCCTGCTCAAAGCCCGCCAGCGACTCGGGTGCGCTGGCCACTTCCTTCTGCAGCGACTGAACCTCGGTGTTCCGGGCAGCAATAGCCTGATCCATTTCCTTCACCTTGACCTCGCGATCCGCTCCCTGATAGGCGTCGCGCTGGGCGGCAAGGGCGGCCGCCTCCTTCTGCTTCGCCTGCAGGGTGGCCTGGCGTTCGGCAAACTTCTTCAGCAGGTCCGCCTGCGCCTGGCGCTTGGCAGCCGCCTCCGCCGCGGCCTTGTCAGCGGCGGTGGTCTTGCCGGGCAGTTCCTTCAGCTCGTTTTCGAGCAATGCGACCTTCGCCTGGGCATCCGCCATCTGCTTTTTGGATTCCGCCAGTTTCGCGTCGGCGGCCTTGACCGCCTCCATGGCCTTGGCGACGCCGGCTTCGCGTTCGGGCAGTTGCGCCGCCAGCGCGGTCGCCTGCTTTTCAGACTCGACGATGCGTTGGGCGATGAGGGGCGGATTGCTCGAAAGCTGACCGACCTCGCCCATTTTTTCGCCAATCGTCCAGACGCGAATCTCCCCGCGCCAGTTGCCGGTGAAGGCGAGCTTCGAATCGTGGTGGGCAACCACCTTGGTGACGATGTCACCCTGGCTGGGCGCCTCGCCCTTCTTGTTGCCGTTGATGTCCCAGAGACGGACCAGGCCATCATTGCCGGAGGAAAGCAGCTGACCATCCGGCGTGAAGGCGACCGACTGGACACCGCCGCCATGGGCACTCCACTCCTTGATCTTCTTGCCCTCGTTCATCTCCCAGGTCATGATCACGCCGTCAGCCGAGCAGGAGGCAAGCACATTGGAGTCGGCGCGCCAGGCGAGGTCGTTGCAGGCGCCCTTGTGCTGTCCGAGGATGTAGAACTCCCCGCCGTTGGAGGCCTCCCAGACCATGACATTGCCGTTGCGATCGCTGGTGGCCAGCAGCACGCCATCCGGGCTGAAGGCGGTGCCAAGCACCCACTCGGTGTGCTTGTTGATGACATACAGTTCGTCACCGGTGGCGGTGTCGTAAACCTTGACCTTCTTCGACGGGCTACCAATGACGACCTTCTTGTGGTCGGGACTGATGTCGGCGCTCATCACCTGGTCGAATTCCGCGCCGGCCTCGATGATGCGCCTGCCGGTTTTGACATCCCAGACCACGGCGTGGCCAAGCTTGCCGCCGCGGCCGCCACCCATGACGAGCAGCGAGCCGTTGCGACTGAAGCGCAGGCTGCGGGCATAACCCTCCGTGTATGGAAAGACACCGGCGAGCTGGCGGCTGTCGGTGTCATAGAGCAGGATTTGCTTCACGCCAGCCACCGCGACAAGTGAGGTCCAGGGGCTGGACGCCATGGCGGTGACAGCGGTCGTGCGCGGCGCCACCAGCACGGGCTCAAGCAGCACGTGTTCCGGCCTGGCAATCGGACCCTCCGGCCGACCACTGGTGACGGCCACGGACATGTCGACTCTGGGCTTGCTCGACTTCTTGGCGATGCTCGACTTGGTCTCGAGCAGGCCTCCGCCCACCCAAGCGGCGAGCACCTTGAGTTCCTCGGCATTGAGCGGGGTGCCCTCCGGCGGCATGAAGGGTTCCTCCTTCTTCGCGCAGGTGGTCCACAGCCGGCTGCCCTCGGGGTTGCCGGCATCGACGACCGCGCCGCCGCCACCGCCGGTCATGACCGCGCCAAAGCTGGTGAGGTCCAGATCGCCGCGCTTCTTGTCTGGATTGTGGCAGGAGAAGCACTTGTTCTCCAGCAGCGGCTTGATGTGGTCCTCGTACGTGATTTTCTCGGCATCCTGCGCCTGGGCCGAGGCCAGGGTGGTGAGGAAGAGAATCGAACTGCGGATTTTCATGGGACTTGGCTTGGGGGAAAGGGTGGCGCGCTGCGACCGCGTCCGGGGCAGACGCGGCAGCGTGCTGAATCGCGGAGCTGTCTCCGCGTGACGCGTCAGTGATTGAAGTAAAACTCCTTGGAGTTCATCAGGGCCCAGAAGACGTCCTCCAGGATCGCCTGGCGCTGGTCAGCCGCGGCGGCGAGGGTTTGCTGAATGGGTTGCCATTCCTTCTCCAGCGGCAGGCGACCAAAGACGCGCAGGTAGAGATCCTCGACAATTTCCCGGTCATTCTTCTTCGCCTCGACAAGCTTGGCCACTACCTTGCCCTGCCGAATGCGGTCGTTGACGGCGTCGCCGTTCATCAGGTGCAGTGCCTGCGACAGGCTCGGCTCCATCTTGACCTCGCAGGAGCAGACCGACTCGCGCTTGGCACGGCCAAAGGTCGTCAGGAAGTAGTTGCTGACCGCACCGTCAGCAATCTGCACGGCACGTGCGCCGAGCGGCAGCCCCTGAAACTTGTTTGGCGTCTCGGTGATTTGCGAAATACCGTCAAGCAGGACCTCCGCGCGCACCCTGCGCACCTGGGCGTGCGAGAAGTTCTTTTTGTCGCTGGCATTGGTCTCGTTGACCTTCGTGCTGCGCTGGTAGGTCATCGAGGTGCAGATGTCCTTCACCAGCTTGCGCATGTCATACTTCGAGGTGATGAGGTTTTCCGCGAGGGCCGACAGCAATTCGGGGTTGGAGGGCGGGTTGGAGACGCGCACGTCGTCGACCGGATCGACGATGCCGATGCCGAAGAAGTGGGCCCAGGTGATGTTGGCGATGTTGCGCGCAAAGTAGGGATTCTTCGGCGAGACCAGCCACTCGGCCAGCACGCGCCGGCGGTCTTCGCCCGGCTTGAGCTCGGGGGTGTCGCCCCCCAGGAACTTCGGCTTCATCACCGCCTGGGTGAGGAAGTGGCGGGACTCGCCCGACTTGCTGTTGAAGATGATGACCTCCTGCGGGTCGTCGGTGTTCTTGCGGCCAATCTGGGAGAAGAAAGCCTTGAAGCCGTAGTAGTCGTCCATCGTCCAGCGGTCGAACGGATGGTTGTGGCACTGCGCGCACTGGATGCGCATGCCCATGAACACTTGGGCGACGTTTTCAGTCAGCTTGAGCTGGTCGAGTTCGGTCTGGTAGAAGTTCACCGGCGGGTTCGAGACGGTGCCACCGGTGGCGGAGAGCAGCTCGACGACAATGTCGTCCAGCGGAATGTTCTTGGCGATGCGCTCCGACAGCCAGTTGTGATAGAGGAGGGCGTTCTTGTAAAACGGCGGGCGGTTGTTGTTGCCGGGGATGTTCGAGCGGATCTGCAGCAATTCGGCCCACTTCATCACCCAGAGTTCAGTGAACTCCTTGCGTTGAAGCAGTCCGTCGATGAGCGCTTCGCGCTTCTGCGGATTGGCATCGGCGAGGAAGGTCCGCACTTCGTCCGGCTTCGGATACATGCCGACCACGTCGATGTAGGCGCGGCGGACAAATTCCTCGTCGGTGCAGATGCCCGAGGGCAGAATGCGCAGCTTGTGCAGGTTCTCGTTGACCAGGGAGTCAATGTAATTGACCTCGGCAAGCTTCGGCCGCTCATACTGGATCTTCTCGGGTATGACAAGGGTCTGCGCGGTGACGCTGAAAACGTCGTAGCGGGCCAGGATGAACGCGGCGCCGCGTTCGGCCGAAGTGACCAGGCCGTCCTTGTTGACGGCCGCCGTCGGGTCGTTGTTGGACATGAACAGCGCCAGTTGGGTGACGTCGCGGTCGGTGCCGTCCGAGTAGGTGGCGCGCACGGTCATCTGCTGGGTGTTACCCTTGCCCTCGAGGACCATCTGCTTGGGATAGACCTCAATGCCGGTCACAACCGGAATGTCCTTGGCATCCTCCAGGGCACCGCTGCTAATCCATTCGAGAATGGTCTGGTTGTATTGCGACTCGGGCGTGTAGCACTGGTTGCCTGAGTGCGGCACGGAACCGACCGCCTTTTCCACAAGGGTGGACTCCTCAGGGAGGGCGAGGTTGATGCGGCGACCCACCATCTCGCGAGTCAGGCGAATGTAGTCGCCCTTGGGATCCATTCCAAAGAGGCTGAGGCGGAAGCCGTCCTTGCCGCGTGCCGCCCCGTGGCAACCGCCGGCGTTGCAACCGCCACGCAGGAAGACGGGCATGACGTCAAGGTGAAAGGAAACCGGACGATCCTTCTGGCCGTCGCGCACCTCCAGCGGTGCCTTGACGGTGATGTTGCCGACCGAGGCGACCAGTTCGGTGGCGCCGGCGTCGGCCAGAGGCTTGACGATATCACCCTCGAGCGATGCAACCTTGGCATCGACCAGACGCAGTCCGGCAAAGCGCGTAACATCGCGCGTGGTGGCGTCGGCAAAGGTCGCCATGACCACCACCTGATGTTTGTCACGCCTGGTCTCGAGCGCGATCTTCTCGGGGAAGATTTCCAATTTTTTGATTGAGGCGACACGGGCGGCGAGATCGGCCTCAGCCTTGAGTTCCTCGGCCGACTTGTGGCGCATGGCAATGCCCTGTGGCCACTTGGCTCCCTGGGCAATCCAGGCCTTGATGAGCTCGATGTCGGCCGTCGGCAGCGGACCGCCCTTGGGCGGCATGATGTCATCGTGGTCGGCCGGCAGAACCATGCGCTTGACCAGTTCGCTGGCATCCGGCTTGCCGGGGACCAGCGCCGGACCGGAGTCACCGCCCTTGAGCAGGGCTTCGGCGGTGTGCATGAGCAACTCACCCTTCACTTTGTCGGGGTTGTGGCACTCGAGGCACTTGCTCTCGAGCACGGCCTGGACGCGGGCGAAGTCGACAGCGCCCGGTTCGGCGGAGGTAGAGGTCGCGAACAGGGCGGCGGCTCCAAGGTAACGGAGGGGGCGGAGTCGGTGCATGGGGGTATTTTAGCTTACCTACGTGTCAACGGGCGGATTTATCACAGGACGATCACTTGCCGGAGGCTTCCTGGCGAAGCTGCTCCAAGCGCGAGAGCGGCTTGGGGGCGGCGGGCTTGGCCTCGGGCTTGGCCACGGCAACCACCGGCTGGGCGGCGGGAGCCTTGCGCGGGGCGTCGACGCGCAGGATTGAGCCGAGCGCGATGCGATGAGTGGCGGTGCCGCCGGGCACGGGCACCTCGACGCGGACGAACAGGTTGGACTGCTTGCCGATGGGGGATTTGTCGTGGGTCTTGACCTTGAAAGCGACTTCCTTGGTATCCTTGGTGATCTTGGCGGCTTCCACCGGGATCGTGTCGGGCAGACCGGTGATGGCGGCCTCGGCCTCCCCCTCGAACGGCTGCAAATTCTCGATCTTGGCAACCATGACCGTCTCCTGGCCCTGCTCGACGGCCACCAGCGGGATGGCCGGCGCACTAAGGAAGGCGGGAGCGGTGATCACTTCGCTGAAGGGCGAGGCATTGTAAATGCGGCCGTTGCCGGCATCAGCCTCGCCCATGACGACAAAGTTCCACTTCCCGGCGGGAGCGTTGGCATTCGCATCCAGCTGGAAGTAGCAATCGTCCTTGCCTTCGGCGATGGTCTGCTCGCCAAGCGAGCTGACACCCGAGGGTTTCCAGGTCATCAGGACGCGAATGGGAGCCTTGAAACCCTCCTTGCGGGTGGCCTTGACCCTGAGCTGAAGCATGCCGTTATTCACCAGCGGCACGGCCGGCTTCTCGATTTCCAGCGAGAACGGGGCCTCCTCGACGACAGCGACCGGAAGCTTGTCGTGGATTTCGGTGAGGTAGATGACGTTGCCGTTGCGAACGACGTCGAACTCCTGTCGCATGCGTCCCACTGTGGCCACCTGCGAATCCGTGGACTTGAGGGTCACAGGCACGACCGAGTGGCCAAGCGGCGCATCGGTCGCGGCCTCAAACATCAGCGGAATGCTGGGATAGTCCTTGGGCAGCGTGCCGGTGACCAGCTTGACTCCCTGAGGCAGGCCGGGCGCATCAAACTGGAAGTCGCCGCTGATGTTGCTGCGCGAGATGTTCTCCAGCAGCACCATGCGGCCACCGCGCGGGATGGCGATGTATTGGCGGTAGTGCGAGTCATTGACCGAGTAGTTGGGCGAGGAAAAGGCGAGGACCGGCTCGGAGTTGATGACCTCGATGCGGTAAACGAAGTTGGGGCCGCCGCGTTCCAGGTGATCGGTGACGCGCAGGTAGTAGGTGCCGTCGGTCGGAACGTTGACCTTGAACTTGCTGTCAAGCCGGCGACGTCCGCCCCCGTCGTCGTTGTTGGCGACATTGCCGCCCTTTTCATTGAGCACGTTGACCACGGAATCCAGTGGCGACCCCAAGGCCTGGCCAAAAGTCTCCACCTCGAGCTGCTGCCCCTTCTTCAGGGTCAGCTTGAAGTAGTCAATGTCACCCGGCTGGTCGATGATGCCGTTGAAGGCGACCGACTGGGTCTTGGCATCGGAGTTGGTGGCCTTGGCCTGCTCGTTGTTGGGTTCAGCTTCGAGCACGTTGTCGAAGTTCACGAGACGAAAGACATTGCCCGAGGGGGCGGGTTCCTGGGTGGTGGAAAACAGGCTGTAGCCCTCGGTGACTGTCTCGGGCAGCTTCACCTCCTCCTCAAAGGTGGCATCCTTCTCGACAAATCGCACCTTCTGGGTCGAGCCGAGCTTGCCACCGGCAGGATACACCACATCGGGGCGACGGAAACTGCCGACATGAACTCGATAGTAGTAGTTGGCGGCGCCGCGGTAGGAGGAATCGCGGACCATCACGTAGTAATCGCCATCGTATTCCGCGACGAAGGAGCAGTAGCCGTCCTGACGGAAGAGGACGCTGTCGTCAGAGAAGGCCTTCTCGAAGCGATCCTTGTCGAGGATGGCAACATAGGGGTCAAAAATCGTGTAACCGAGGCGGATGCCCTCGACCTCGAGGCTGATGCGCTGCCCCTTCTTGGCGCTGATCTTGTAGTAGTCGACGTCTTCATTGGTGATGACGCCCTCAAGCGTGCGATTGAGTTCGGCGGCCTGCGCGGCGTCAAACTCGCTGTTCGGCTCCTTCTCCTCCAGGATCGGGAACGGGCCGACGAAGAACTGGCGGCCGTGTGACAGACCGGAGCGGGTGCGAACGCGGATGAGATGGTTACCAAGACGGGTTTCGGGAGCGACCTGCAGGGTCACCTCGACCCGGTTGTTCTCGACCTTGTCGACGCTTTTCTGGGTGAAGCCGGGCGAGAAGAAGACCAAGCTCTCAAAGTCCGCCAGACGGGCGCCGGTCAGCACAACCTTGACCTCGGAGCCACGCTGCGCGCCGCGCGGCGTCGTGCTGGTGAAGTCGGGGTAAGCGGCAAGGGCCTGAAGGGTGGCGGCGGCCAGCAGCGCAGGAATGAGAAGGAGTTTGGACATGAAGGCGAGGGGTGACGGTATAACTACGGAAATGGGGCGGCGGCTTGTTGCAGCAAAAGCGCGAAACCCGCACGGGTGTGCGGAAAACGGAGAGGGGCGGTGTGGCTGCCACACCGCCCCGGAATGGGTGTTACTCCAAGATCCAATCAGGCGATGAGCTCGCTGAGGATGCGGCCGCCGTTGACGATGTCGATCGGGCGGCCGCCATCGGCCATGATGCGCTTCTCGGCGTTGATGCCGAGCAGGCGGTACATGGTTTTGGCAAGATCTTCTGGGCCGACCGCATCGCGGTCGGGTTCACCGCCGAGCGGGTCGGAGGCGCCGTGAATGTAGCCTTCCTTGACGCCACCGCCAGCGAGGGCGACCGAGAAGACGCGCGGCCAGTGGTCGCGACCGTTGGTGCCGTTGATCTTCGGCGTGCGGCCGAATTCGGAGCTGACCATGACCAGGGTGCGCTTGAGCATGCCGCGCTCGTCGAGGTCCCGGATCAGGCGGGCAAAGGCCTGGTCGAAGTTAGGCGCCTGGCCGTCAAAGGCACCCTTGATGTTGGAGTGATGGTCCCAGCTGCCGTAGTTGACGGAAACCATGCGCACGCCGGCCTCAACAAGTCGGCGGGCGAGCAGGAAGCGCTGGCCGGCGGTGTTGCGGCCGTATTCGTCGCGCAGTTTGTCGGTCTCCTTCTTGAGATCGAAGGCTTCGCGAGCCTGGCTGCTGCTGACCAGACCGTAGGCGGCCTGGTAGAAGCTGTCCATGGCGTTGATGGCGTCCGACTTCTCGACGGTGCGGAAATGCTCGTCGATCACGCCCAGCAGGGAGCGGCGGCGATCAAAGCGCTTGTCGTCAATCTCCTTCGGGCTGAGCAGGTCGCGCACCGCGAAGTTGCGATCGGCGGGATCGCTGCCGAGAGCGAACGGTCCGAAGGCGCTGCTCATGTAGCCGGTGCCCTGGTCGGGAGCGAAGACGTTAGGCACGGCGACGTAGGGCGGCAGGTTGTTGCGCGAACCCTGTTCGTGGGAGATGACCGAGCCAAAGCTCGGAAACTTGATGGCCGGGCTGGGGCGGTAACCCGTGAACATGTTGTGGGTGCCGCGCTCGTGCGCCGCCTCGCCATGCGTCATGCTGCGGATGACCGTCAGCTTGTTCATGATCTTGGCGATGTTCTGGAACTTTTCGCCCACGTATTCGCCGGGAATCGAGGTCTTGATCGGCGTGTAGGGACCGCGGTAGTCCGGGGAGGCAAAAGGCTTGGGATCCCACGATTCATGCTGGGCCATGCCACCGGGCAGGTAGATGTGAATGATCGAGTCGGCGACCGGCTTGAAGGTCTCGACATCAGGAATCACTTGTGCGGCCTGCAGCCTGAGCAGATCCGGCAGGGTAAGGCCGAGGCTGCCGGCAAGACCGACGTGAAGGAAGTCGCGTCGGCTGACTCCGGAGCGGAGATCGGGATGATTGCCTTCGCAATGGGGGTGCATTTTCATGAGTGTGGAGGATCGGGTTCGCGGTCAATTACGACTGCCCCGCAACCTTCTTGCAGCAAAATTTCATTCCTCCAAAATGTTCCAGCCACCCCGTCAGGGGGCCAGGAAGGTCGGAGTCGCAGGAGAACGCTTCATCGCCTCCAGAAGATCGACACCGGAAGCCTCCGTCGGTGGCAACAGCAGGCCAGGGGTCGGGACCGCCGGTTCCGCCCTCACCGCCCCGGGCAACTCCGTCGTTCGCCCGTTCTCCCGGGTCGGCCGCACAAAGTGATTCAACAGCACCAGCACGATCGCCCCCAGGGTGATCAGGGTCAAAAGGGTCAGGCGTCGTTCAAACCGGCGCACCGAGGGATCCTGACGCAGGGCCAGCAGGGTTTCCGAAGGGGGCTCAGGAAACGGGTTCATGGGGCAGAAACCGTTTTCGGTTGATAAGCGGCCTTGAGATCCACCTTGAACCGCCAGCTCAGCACCTCGTCGGGCTGATCGGCTGCCTTCTTGAAGCTGAGTGTCACGGCGCAGTCCTCACGTCGCAGGCGCACGGGCATTCGGTAACGAACGATCTTGCTGTCGGGGTCGTAGTCCGCCGGAACGGTGCCCAAGCCGGACACGCGCAAGCGGACCGACTCCGGCAACACATCGCCGACCCGCTCCAGCCTGGCTTCAATGAGCGGCAGTCGGTCCTGGATGATGGAATCGGGCGCCGGGGTCAGTTCGACCAGCGACCGACCCTCGGCATCCCTGGCATCGGCAAGAAGGAAATGACTGGACGCCACGTCACCGCGGCCGCGGAAGCTGGTGGCCAGCTTGAAGTTGGCGTCGCTCTCCCCGTGGATGATGAAGCGACCGAGCTTGGCCAGAGGACTATCCCAGATCACTTTTTGGGAATTGACGGTGACCAGGGCCTCATAGCCGGCCTGCAGGCCGGCCTCGGCGATGATCTCGTCAAAAATGCCGAAGGGGTAAGCAAAGGTCTTGCACGACACGCCGAGATTCTCCTCCAGGAAGGACTTCGATTCCTGCAACTCGGCGAGCACCCAGGCCTGGTGGGCGGCTGCGTTACGCCCAGCCTTGCGTGTGCGCAGGCTTTCGTGGGAGACGCTGTGGCTGCCGACCTCGCAACCATGCTGCATCATCTCACGCACCTGTTCCCAGGTCAGGCTGCGACCGCCGATGTTCACGTATTTTTTGTAGAGATAGATTGTGAAGGGAAAGCCAAATTCCTTGAGCACCGGAAAGGCATGCTGGTACACCCCCTGCCAGCCGTCATCCATGGTGATGACAAAAGCCTCCTCGGGAATGTTCTTCTCGCCCCTTCGCCAGGCCAGGACGTCGCTCAGCGGGATGACCGGGATACCCGAGTCCTTCACCGCCTGCATCTGCTCGCGGAACTTTTCGGCCGCAATGATCATCGGCGTGCCGCCGCGCTCGCGGAAGTCGTGATAGCCAAGGATCGAAACCACCGATGACTTGTTGAGTTCGAATGGTACTGCCTTCGGAGCAAAATCCGCCTCGGTTACCAGGTCAAAGGCCGCGGCGTCAAGCAGCCGCTTTTCCATCGCCACCTGTTCGGGCGTCAGCCCAGGCTCAGCCGGCTTCGGCGGTTCCTCGACCAGTCCGGCCGTCTTGGCCAATCGGTCGAGCTTGCCCTGGATGCGCTTGCACGAGACCGGCACCAGGGCCAGCAGGCAGAGGACGGCGATCCAGAGTCTCATGGCATCTTTCATAAAACGCCCGGCAGCGGATGGCAAGCGCGGGTCGCTCACCCGCCCCGGCCGAACACCAAAAACCCCGGCGAAAACCGCCGGGGGGGATGGAAGGCATCAAGCAGTCGCTGCTTGGTGACGGTAGTCTCGTTGAAGGCAGCCGTCCTGACAGAAGGAAAAACAAACTGGAAGCAGGAGGCACCTAAGATGGCGTTGACCACACCGGTTGACAGATTCAGGTTCAACTTGACCGTGAGGGTGTTGGTGGTGCTGCTTGCCGAATTTGAATACACAAGCGATGTCGGGCGACTGCCTCCTTGAGCGGCGCCTTCCACTCAACCACATTCACGCCAAAGATTCGGTGACTTCGCCCAGCGAGCGGTGCCCTGGCCGTTGACCACATGATACCAGACGTCGCCGCGGTCGGTGAGACGGAAGATGGTGGTGCAGTAAATGCCGGCAGTCTTGCGCACACCGAATAAAAAGCGATAACTACCGTCCTCGGAAGGGCGGGCGCTGGCAGTGATCTTGCTTCCGTCAACAACTGTGTCCTTGATGACCATGACACCGTCGGGCTTGATCGTTGGCGAACCAATGGTGGCACCACCGGACGGGATTCAGACTCAGCGTTGGTATCCGCATCATGGAAGGTCATGCTAAAGACGGCCATCCACGGACGATCTTACGTCTTCGCCTTGAAGAAGCGCAGGCGCGCAGCGCTGTCCTATAGTTGCATGAAATCGCCGCTGAAATTCGGAAGCATGGCGCTGCCGGCGACTCTGAACGATCCATCTTCCGCGATGATGAGGGACAGGGTCAGCTCCGGTTCCTCCTTGGGTTTGACTACGTTGAGACCGGTCATCTCGGCGGTGGTGTCGATCGCTCTTGAACTTGTAAATCTTCTGATTCTTCAACAGGAGCGAGCCGGAAAGCGACCCCTTGCTGGTCATAGTGAAGTCGATCCGTCCCGCCGGCTCGCTGCCAATCTCCGTGATCAGCATGCCCTAGTAGGTGCCGGCAATGTGAGTCAAGGTGTCCCCGGCCGGCAACGTTCCTCCAACCAGAACCTTTGACGATTACTACAAAATCCAGAATCGATCATACAGCTCATGTCGTCTCCAGCCGACACTTTGCTCTCTTGCCCCCCTGATCGCCGAGGCGATTCAGCGGTTCCAGACTTTGAGCAGCGCCTCAGCCATGTCGGCAGGCGAGTCAGCCACCGAAATACCGCACTCGGCCAGGATGCGCTTTTTGGCCGCGGCGGTGTCATCAGCACCGCCAATGATGGCACCCGCGTGTCCCATGCGGCGTCCGGGAGGGGCCGTGGCACCGGCAATGAAGGCGGCGATCGGCTTCTTGCAGTGGTCCTTGGCCCAGCGGGCGGCCTCGACCTCGGCGCTGCCGCCGATTTCACCGATCATGATGATGGCTTCGGTTTCGGGATCCTCGTTGAACATCTTCAGCACGTCGAGATGGCTGGTGCCGTTGACCGGGTCACCGCCAATGCCGACGCAGGTACTCTGACCGTAACCGCGGGTGGTGAGCTGCCAGACCGCCTCATAGGTGAGGGTGCCCGAGCGGCTAACGACGCCGACGTTGCCGCGCTGGTGGATGTAGCCCGGAGCGATGCCGATGCGGCAGCCACCCTGCGATTTGTCGCCGCGACCGGGGGTAACGACGCCGGGGCAGTTGGGGCCGATGAGGCGCGTCTTGCTGCCCTTCATGGCGGCCTTGACCTTGATCATGTCGTTGACCGGAATGCCCTCGGTGATGGCGACCACGAGGTCGAGACCGGCATCGACCGCTTCCAGGATGGCGTCGGCCGCGAAAGGCGGAGGAACGAAGATGGCGCTGACGGTGGCACCGGTTTCACGGGCGGCCTCGCTGACGGTGTCAAACACCGGCACCTTGTGGCTGCCATGGTCAAAAGTCTGCCCCCCCTTGCCGGGCGTGACGCCGGCCACCAGCTGCGTGCCGTAGTCGAGCGAAGCTTTGGCGTGGCGGGAACCGAAGTCGCCGGTGATGCCTTGGACGAGAATGCGGGTGTCTGTGTCAACGAGGATGGCCATGGGGGTGGGGCGTTTGGGGTGGCGTGAGTCGCGGGGGGCGTCTGCAACGGCGCGCCATCATAGGAGCCGGCGTCGGCACGTCAAGGACGGGCGGTGTTTCCGGCGCGGAAAGAAGCCGCGGAACCGGGCCGTAATGTGGCGGACCCCCGCCATGACCCTGCCACGAATCAACTGCAACGGCCTCGGCCGGCGCGATTTCCTCCAAACCGGCTTCGGCGCCCTCGGAGGACTCGCGTTCACCGACCTGCTGGCGCTGCGCGCGCAGGCGGCTCAGGCACGAGGCAAGGCGAGCCCCGACCAGATCAACTGCATTCTGGTCTGGCTCGACGGAGGTCCGTCGCACTACGAAACCTTTGATCCCAAGCCGGAGGCCCCCAAGGAGATCCGCGGCGAATTCAAGTCGATCCCGACCTGCGTGCCCGGCGTGCATTTCTGCGAGACGATGCCGACGCTGGCCAGGAACTTCGACAAGTTCACGGTCGTTCGCTCGATCTGCCACAAGGATCCCAACCACGGTGGAGGCAACCACTACCTGATGACCGGCGCACCCACACCGGTGCCGGTCGGCTGCGGCGCGTTCGTCAGCTTCCATCCCTCCTTTGGCTCGATGGTTTCTCACGAACGCGGCGTGCGCGGCGGTCTGCCGGCCTACATGAGTCTGCCGAGCGTCTCGCGCTCGGGCGGCCCCAATTTCCTCGGCGCCCAGCACGCTCCCTTCGTCATCGGCGGCGACCCCAACAGCAAGTCGTTCCGCGTCCGCGACGTCGCCATCCCGCAGGACCTGAGCGAAGGCCGCGCCCTCGGCCGCAACCAGCTGCGTGCCTCGCTCGACCGCCTGCGCCGCATTCCCGACCTCGCCGCCGAGGATCCCACCGTCGGCTTTGACCAGTTCTACCAGCAGGGCATGGAGCTGGTGACCTCGCCCACCGCCCAGGCGGCCTTCGATCTGTCGAAGGAGCCTGAACAGGTCCGCAAGCTTTACGGCGAAAACGACTTCGGCCAGCGCCTGCTGCTGGCGCGCCGGCTCGCCGAGGTGGGGGTTTCCTTCACGGTCGCCTACTGGGGCGGCTGGGACCATCACCGCGGCATATTCAAGACGTTCAAGGACGGTTACGCGCAAAAGCTCGACCAGGGCCTCAGCGGCCTGATCACCGACCTCGACCAGCGCGGCATGCTCGACAGCACGCTCGTGGTCTGCCTCGGGGAATTCGGCCGCACCCCCAAGGTCAACAAGGATGCCGGCCGCGACCACTGGCCGGGCGCAATGAGCGTGCTCATGGCCGGCGCCGGCATCCCCGGCGGGCAGATCGTCGGTGCCACCGATCCCAAGGGCTACTACGCGGCGGAGAACATCTATTCGCCCGAGGACTTCGCCGTGTCGCTGTACACCAAGCTCGGCATCGACCCTCACCAGGTGCTGCACACTGCCACCGGCCGTCCCGTGCAACTGGTCAACGGCGGCAAGCCGATCAAGGAGCTCTTCGTGTGAGCCCCTCCTCCCCCGCCCCGCTGCGCCGTCTCCTCACCCTCGGCCTGATCGCCGCCGGAGCGACACCGCTTGCGGCCGAGCCGCCCAAGCTGGACTCACTGTTTCCACCGGGAGGCCAGGCGGGTTCGAGCTTCCCTCTGAACGCCGGCGGCAAGGTCGAAGACGCGCGCCTGTGGAGTCCGACACCGGGATTGCACTTTGTGCCGGGCGACCGAAAAAAGCGTGAATGGCAGGTCACGATTGAAGCGGGCACCCCTGCCGGACTGCATCTGGTGCATGCCATCAACGCCGAGGGTGCCTCGGCGGCGCGCTGGTTCAGCGTCGGCACCCTGCCCGAACTCACCGAGACCGAGCCCAACAACGCCTTCGACCAGGGCATGGAACTCGCCAAGCTGCCGGTTTGCCTCAACGCCCGCCTCGATCCGGGCGGGGACGTCGATCACTATGAGATCGACCTCAAGGCCGGCCAAACCCTCGCCGGGCGGGTCGAGGCCTATGCCCTCGGCAGTCCGGTGGATGTACTGCTGCATGTGCTCGATGCCGCCGGCACCCGCGTTTTCACCGCCAGCGACGGTCGCAACCTTGATCCCGACTTCGCTTTCACCGCCGACAAGGCCGGCCGTTACAGCGTGCAGATCGCCGGTTTTGCCCATCCGCCCCAAGCAAACGTCAGCTTCACCGGCGGGTCCACGGTTGTCTATCGCCTGCATCTGAGTCAGGGCCCCCTGGTGCGCTTTGCGCAACCGGCCGCCATCGCCGCCTCGGGCAAGACCGCCCTCCAATTCCTCGGCCCGGGACTGGACATCAGGACATCGAAGCACACTGCCGAAGCCCCCGCCGGTGTTCAACCCGGCGACCTCATCCAACTGCAGGTGCCGCAGGCACTGCAACCTCTGCAGATGCTGGTCGCCGCTGCCGCACCCCAGCCGGAAAAGGAACCCAACGAGGAGAGCGCCCAGGCCACGCCGGTTCAGCCAGGTGTTGCTGCCGGCCGCATCGACACCCGCGGAGACACCGACCGCTTCGTGCTGACGATGAAGAAGGGCGAGAAACTCCAGGCCAGCGTCTGGGCCAGGCGTCTCGGGCTGCCGCTGGATGCCACCCTGCGTGTCGAAGATTCCGCCGGCAAGGTGCTGGCCCGTGTCGACGACATTGGCGAGGAGGCCGACCCGACACTAAGCTGGACCGCCGAGGCCGACGGCCCGCACCAGATCCTTGTCGAGGATCAGTTCCAGCTCGGCGAAACCGACGGTCACTACGTGCTGGAGATTGGTTCGGCGCGTCCCGCCTTCGAGGCCACGCTCGCCGACGCCAAGCCGCTGACGCTGGAGCGCGGCAAGTCGCTGGCCGTCAAGCTGACGGTCAAGCGCCTGAACGGCCACAAGGAGCCGCTGGTCGTGCGTGCCGCCGGTCTGCCTGCGGGTGTGCACGCCGCGGAGGTGACCGTCCCGGAAAAGGGCGGCACGATCGAACTCAAGCTGCAGGCCGCCGCCAATGCCCCCGTCGGAGGCGGCGCCCTGAGACTGGAAGTCTGGACAGCCGGCGAGGCCGCGCGGGTTCAGCCCGTTCAGGCGCCGCTGAGGGGGGATGACCGCCGCGGCAATTCCCTGCTGGATCACAGCGAGAGCCTTTGGCTGCAGGTGCGCTGAGCCATTGCCACCTCAAAGCCGCTCCGGATTGTACCCGCCCTCCGACGGTGGGCGTCCCCGCGCCTTGCGACGCAGCTCTTCGCGCAGGCCGCGGACAATGTCGGCCGCCACGGGGGTGCCGGCGAGATTGACATGCTCGTCCGGATCGTTGGCATGATCATACAATTCCACCCCGTCCTCCCCCTCGTTCCATTCGGTGTAGCGCCAGCGTTCGGTGCGCAGGCTGCGCCCCATGACCGGTCGACCGCCTCCCGGACGCAGAATCTGGGTCACCCCGGTCCCGGTCCATTCCGCTTCCGGATTCTCCAGCAACGGCCGAAGGCTGCGACCGGCAAGATTGGACGGCGGCGTGAGCCCGCAAAGATCGGCCAGGGTCGGGTAAAGATCGACCAACTCCACCGTGCGCCGGCAGACACGGCCATTGCCACGCGCTCCCGGGGCGCGAATGAAGAGAGGGGTGCGCGCGGAAGGCTCAAAGAGGGTGCGTTTCTGCCAGACACCGCCGTGCTCACCCAGATGATACCCATGGTCGCTCCACACCACGACGATGGTGCGCTCGGAAAGCCCCTCGCGCTCAAGGGCGTCAAGCAGTCGGCCAATCTGAGCATCGACGAAAGACACGCAGGCGCGGTAGGCTTGCAACGCCTGACGGCAGGTGTGCTCGTCGAGACCGTAGTTCGGCGTCGGATTGTTGTGGGCAAAAGCCGCCGCCGGAATGTCGTCCCGATCGTCCGCCGGTGCCGTTGGCAGGTGCACGCCCTCCAGTGGATGCTGGCCAAAGTAGTGCTTCGGCGCTACATAGGGCGTGTGCGGCCGGAACAGGCCAACCCCGAGGAAGAATGGCCTTCCATCCGTTTCGGCCAGAAAACGCACAGCCTCGGTGACACTCAGGCCGTCGGTCTGCTCCTCGTCCGTGCCGTCGGCCGCCAGCCAACTCAGGGCCGCACTGATCTTCTTCTCCGGGGTTGGATTGGTGATCAGCGCCTCGTCGGCGACATCACGCCCCTTCGGATTGACCACAAAGTTCCAGGAAGGCGGGTCATCCAGTCCGTCGGTGCCAATGCCCCACGGAACGTCATAATGGTAGATCTTGCCGATGCGTGTGCTGGTCCAGCCGTTGCGGCGAAACAACTGCGGCAGGGTGACATGATCGGCGGCCGTGTCTCGAAAGTTCCGGTCGAGGTCGTAGACCTGCAGCTTGTCCGGCCGCAGGCCGGTGAGTACCGAGGCCCGGCTGGGATTGCACAGTGGAATCTGGCAGTAGGCGCGCTCGAACAGCACCCCCTCCGCGGCCAGGCGGTCGAGCCGGGGCGTGCGCGCCGTCGCGTCGCCCAGACACCCCAGCGCCGACCCGAGGTCATCGACGGCGATGAACAGGACGTTCGGCCCCGCCACCGCCGCAGGCGCGGCCATCAGGGCGGAGGCAAGCAGGAGGACGGTTCTACGAACGAACGACAGTCGGGGCATGCGTTCAGCCTGCCACGAAGTCGCTTGGGCGCGCAATGGCAAACCTCGGTCACCCCTGCGCGGCCAGTGCGGCGGCGGCCTTCGCCTTCGCCTCCTCGGCCTTGCGCAGGATCTCGTCGGGACTCGGCAGCGAGGCAAGCACGTCCATGGGAATGAAACCGTCACTGACCAGCTTGGTCAGGCACTTCTTGCGTTCATCAAGCGCCTTGTCCGGACTGCGCTCCTTGCTGAAGCGGCTTTTTGCGGCGGCGCTGCGATCCTTGAGGGCGGCATAGATGTCGCCGCCGAGCAGCGAGGAAATGTCGACTTTCATTTTTTCACGGCCGTGGTCGGCCGCACTGACCTCGTCGCCGTTGATCGGTCCCCCCTGATACTTCGGGAACATGATCGCGACCTCGGGACAGACGCGCGAACAGGCCGGACAGTTCGTCTTGCAGTTGTCGTTGTTCTGCACCTGGATCTTGTTGTCGGCGCTGACGCCGTAGACGTCGAACAGGCAGAAGCTTAGACACTGCATGCAGTTCGTGCAGCGCGAGTAATCGATGACCGGAAACCAGGGTTTCCATCGGCCCGGCTCGTTCATTGGCCGGACGCCGCGCGCCTGCTCGACGAGGGACAGCACTCCGTCGGCCTCCAGACCGGAGATGTCGCGGGCCTGAATGGAAACCCTGCCCTCGGCATCTTCCACCTCGGGGGCCAGCCCCGTCTCGAAGGCGCCAAGCACCAGCAGCGTGTGGTCGTCGTTGGCACGCGCCGCCGCACCGCCACTGGAGCCGACACGGGACACGGCGTAACCCTTGTCGAGCAGCGCCGCGAGAACGCGGGCGCGGGCCTCGGGCGGCAGCGGGATGGCGCCGCGGCCTTCGTAAAGAACGATGCGCAGAGGTCGGGCGGTGTGGGTGATCATGGGGTCACGGGTGGGGTGGAGGCATCGACGAGCAGGGCGGAGGTGATCTCCGCAGCCTGTGCGGTGCGCATGTTGAGAATGTCGGCATCCTCCGGCAAGGGCGCGCCGGCCTGGTGGAACAGGCCGCGCACGGCGCGCGGATAGCAGGCGGCGATGCGCAGTTTGCCAGCGGCGGCCAGTTCCTTCAGGCGCGGATCACGATGGGCTGCCATTTCGCAGAGATCGGCCACGGATTCAAAGCTGGCGCCTGACTCGGACAACTGCTGCAGGACCTCATTTTTGACGCCGGTCGGCACGACCTGGGCGTAGGCGCAGCGGCAATAGAGAAGCGTGGGGGTGTCGGACATGGTTTCTGCGGGACGGAGAACGGCTCAGGCCGAGGGAGAATGGGCCTTCGGGTCGAGCTGATGGTAAACGCCGAAGTCGTGGTAAAAGAAGCGCTTGGCGAGCCGGTACATCCAGTGTTTTTCGGGAATTTCCTCCTCCTCGCGCCACTGGCTGGTGCGGGCGTGCATGGCGCCGACCTCGGCCAGCGCGGTCTGGCGGATGGTCGTGTCGGCGGCACCGTGTTTGAGCGCCAACTCCTTCACCAGGTCGGGCCGTTCCAGCACGATGCATCCGCGGGTGTGACGGGCGGCGGTCTCACGGAAATCCTTGAGGAAGGCCGAACCGGTGAAGACGTCGAAGAGGTCGCGGTCGGTTCGCACGTTCTCCTTGGCGAACTGGATGATTGGGCAGGGTTCAAGGCCGCCGGTGGGCCCGATGTGATGACTGATGCCGGTAGCCATGGGACAGAGCGCCCGGCCGTCGTGGTCGTAGTAGGCATCGACGATGGCGATGGGCATCTCGGCGCGCATCGAGGTGACAAAGCGCCGCACCTGGCTGATCTGTCCGGGGGTCAGTGCCAGCTGCTCGTTGATCTGGGGGCCGACCGGGCGGTAGGTATGGTACCAGGTGTAGTGCACCCCCATGGCGATGAGCTTCTCCAGCCATTCGCGGGTGAGCAGGTCGCCGATATTGGTCTGGCAGAGGCTGGTGGCAACCCCGGTGAGCAGGCGGGCGTCAAGGCAGTTGCGCAGGCCGCGAAGGGTGCGATTGAGCACGTCCTTGTTGCCGCGGCGTTCATCGCTGACCGTGCTGTTGCCCTCGACGCTGACCAGTGGCGTGGCATTGCCCAGCTTGCGCAGCGACTCCGCCGTCTTGGCGGTGATGAGCTGGCCGTTGGTGAAGATCTGAAAGTAGCAGTCGGGATGCAGGGCCAGCAGGTCGAGCAGTTCCGGGTGCATGAAAGGCTCGCCGCCGAGCAGGCCGAAGAAGGCGTTGCCGTGCCGCTTGGCGTCGTGGATGATCTTGTTGAGTTCGTCGAGCGAGATCGCCTCGCGCGGTTTGTCGACGTCGACCCAGCAGCCCTGGCAGCGCAGGTTGCAGGAGTTGAGGATCGAAATGTAGAGGAAGGGTGGGAAGAACTGCCCCTCCTCCATCCGCTTCTTGAACAGGAGAACCGAGCGCGCGCCCTTGTAGCCAAAGTTCCAGGCGATTTTGGCCAGGCACTTCGGGTCCACCGTGGTGAGCATGCGCCGGGTGAGGGAGACAATCATTCGCAGGTTGGGGGGATGGGGGTGGGGGGCTTTCCGTCAGCCCGAATGAGCATAACGCACAACCGTGCGCATTCCGTCATGCAAAGCGGCATCATTCCTCGCCGGTCCCTTCTTCTCCATGCCCCTCTTCGGCCATGCGCTGAATGATCCCAGAGAGGTGTTCGATGTAGCCGTGGACGTCAAGGTGCCCCTCCTCGGGTTCTCCCCGCACGGCATACAGCCAGCCGACTTCGTAGGGATCCGAGCGGACGACACAGGCATCCTGCTTGAGATGGGGATTGCCGCCGGCAAAGCCACCCTGCATGACGGCATAGACGTCGGAGGCCGCCTTGAAGCCCTCGACCCAGCCCACAATGCTGCCGGGCGTCACCTCCCCGCCCTCGGGGATCTTCCATTCGCAGTCGACCAGTTCACCAAGCATGCGCGTGGCAAACTTCGTGAAACCCACCCGCCACAGACCGGGATCGCCCTCCACGGGCGCCATCCAATAGTGGCTGCGGGAATAGCGGTAGGCCTCGGGAAAACGGGCGGAAAAGCGGGCGTGCTTGAAGCGGACAGTGGGCAGGGACATGGGCGGTCGGGGCATTGCGCGGAGGTGGAGCCTCCCCTTTTCCGGTGGCGTCACTTAGCGCGCTCGAGGACGACGCGAACGACGCGCCCCTCGGAGTTGCGGGCCAACACATGCCCGTTCGCCAGAACCGGCGCGCTCCAGCACTTGCCATTGAGGATCTGGGCGCGGCTTTCGGGGTCAAAGCCGTCCGGTTTCGCCGGGGCGACAATCAACTCGCCCTTGGAACTCAGCACGATGAGCCGGCCATCGGCGGCGGTGAGTGAGCCAAAGCCGACCTCCTTCGCGTCCCACATCTCGCTGCCATCGCCGAGACGGACGCATTTCAGGGCGCAGCGGCTGTTCTGGTCGCCATCGATGCCATACAGATGACCGTCGATGAGCACGCTGGAATTGAACTGGTTCTTCAGGTTCTTGTTTTCCCAGACCTTTTCAGGTTCAGCGGCACCGAGCTTGATCAGGGTGCAGCCCTTGTTGTAGCCGCTGGAGATGAAGAGGGTCTCCCCCGAGAGGATTGGATCGGCGGCATTGACACCGTAGCGGGTGTTCCAGCGGTAGGACCAGGCCGGCTTGCCGGTGGCAACCTCCACCGCAAGGTAGGCGGTGCCAGAGCCGATCACCGCCAGTCGCTGTCCCTGCCAGGTGATTGGATACGGCGTTGAGTAACCGGCGGCATCATCCTCGCTCTTCCAGACGATCCTGCCGGTGGTCTTGTCCACGCCCATGCCGGCCTTGCCGACATTGAGCAGAAGCAGGTCGCCCTCGACCAGCGGCGCGCCGGCAAAGCCCCAGTCGGGCAGATTCGCCCCGGTTTCCTTCTGCACGTTCTTCTCCCACACCACCTTGCCGGTGGCCGCCTCCAGACAGAACAGGTCACCCCAGCGGCTCAAATGATACACCTTGTCGCCATCACAGGTCGGGGTCGCGGAGGTGCCCCCCTCGTAATACTTGTCGCCGAGGTCGGCCGGATAGCTATGCTTCCACAACACGCTGCCGGTCTTCTCATCCAGGCAGAACACCGTGTCGGCACCGTCGGCATGACCGGTGGTGAGCACGCGGCCGTCGGCGACCACAAAAGAGGCGAAGCCGAGGCCGACTTCAGCCTCCCAAAGGATCTTCGGATCGGAGGACAGGACCCAACCGGTCTCGGTGGCAATGCCGTCGCGGTTCGATCCGCGCCAGACCGGCCAATCGGCCGCGGCAGCCTCGCCAAGCAGGAGGGTGGTGAACAGGAATGGGGCAACTTTCATCAACTCCCAAGTAACGCGTGTCGGGGCCACCTGGCAACCACCGTCTTGCCTCCGGATTCGGTTTGCACCGGGCCGCGGCCGCCCCATGTTGACGGCCGCATGAAGATCGTCCTGCTCGATGCCCACACCGCCAATCCCGGAGACGTCTCCTGGCAGCCTCTGGAAGCCCTGGGCGACTGTGCCATTCATCCTCGCACCCCGGCGGCCGAGACGATTGCCCGCTGCGCCGGAGCACAGGCCGTGATCACCAACAAGTCGCCGCTGACCCGCGACATGCTGGACGCCCTGCCCGACCTGAAATACATCGGCGTCACCGCCACCGGCTACAACATCGTCGACACTTCCGCCGCGCGTGAACGCGGCATCGTCGTCACGAATGTGCCGGGCTACAGCACGCCGGCGGTCGCGCAGTTGGTCTTCGCCCTTCTGCTCGAACTCACCAACCATGTTGGACATCACGCGCGCAGCGTCGAGGAGGGTCGTTGGGCCGCCTGCCCGGACTTCTGCTACTGGGATCACCCGGTGATCGAACTCTCCGGACGCACGCTCGGCGTTGTCGGGTTTGGCGACATCGGTGCCGCCGTGGCACACATTGGCCAGGCCTTTGGCATGCGTGTGCTGGCTTCGCGGCGCGAATGGAAATCGGCGCCCCCCGCGGGCATTGAGGCGGCCACGACCGACGAGATTTTCGCCCAGGCCGACGCCATCAGCCTGCACTGCCCACTCACCGAGGCAACGCGCCACCTGGTTGGCGAGCGCACGCTCGGCCTGATGAAGCCGGAGGCCTTCCTGATCAACACGGGGCGAGGCCCGCTGGTCGATGAAGCCGCCCTGGCCGCCGCGCTGAACGCCGGCCGCATCGCCGGTGCCGGCCTCGACGTGCTCTCGGTCGAGCCTCCCGGCGCCGGCAACCCCCTGATCGGTGCGCGCAACTGCCTGATCACCCCGCACATCGGCTGGGCCAGCCGCGAGGCGCGGGTCCGACTGATTGAGCAGACGGCAGCCAACCTGCGGGCCTTCCTCGCCGGAACGGCCGTCAACGTTGTCGGCTGAACCCGCTCAGGGAGCACCCGAGCCCATGCCCAACACTCAGCGGCCAGCCGCAGCTTCGGCAGCCTTGAGACCCTCCTCGATGCGCTGACGCACCCGTTCGTCGGGTGTGTTCAGGGCGGCGGCTTTGGCGAACACCGCCCGCGCCTCGGCGAACTGCTTGAGCGCCAAATGAACGCGCCCAAGATGCTCGAAGATCTCGGCGTCCTCGGCCTGCGGCTCCGGCAACAGCGCGGCCGCGCGCTGCAGTTCGCGCAGGGCCGCGGTATGATCCCCCTTCTTGTAGTGCCACCAACCAAGGCTGTCGATGTAGGCCGCCGTGTCCGGCTGCAGTTCGTTGGCCTTGAGGATGAGTTCGCCGGCCTTGTCGAGGTGGCGATTGAGCTCGAGCCACATGTAGCCAAGATAGTTCA
>JAUREI010000184.1 GCA_030827515.1 Prosthecobacter sp.
TCAGCCGGAAAGGCGAGGTTGAGGTGCTGGTCACAGGCGTCAAGTGCAACGACCTCGTCGTCAGCAAAAAGGGGCATGTTTACTTCACTGAAACGCCGACCCAGAGCATTCACTGGATCTCACCTGACAAAAAGCACGGCATTGCCGACCAGGGGCGGGTGCTCAAACCCAACGGCATCACGATTTCGCCCGATGAGGAGACACTGGCCGTGTCCGAATACGGCGGCAAGCACGTTTGGGCCTGGCAGATCGGCGCGGACGGCAGCCTGTCGGGTGGAGCGCCCTACATGACGATGTGGCTGCCGGTCGGCAAGGAGTCCGCCTCGGGCGACGGCGCCACCACCGAGGCCAAGGGCCGCTTCTTCGTCACCACCGAACTCGGCGTGCAGATCTTTGATCCCGCCGGACGACTCTCGGGCATCATCGCCAAGCCGGTTGCCGACGGCAAGGTCGTCAGCGTTGAGTTCGCCGGCAAGGACCACGACATTCTCTATGTCGCCGGCGGCGGCAGTCTGTTCGCGCGCAAGCTGAAGGTCAGCGGGTATTTCCGTTGAAGCCCAGTGGACGCGGGCAGTGACCGGGCGGTTCCCGCGGGTCGTTGCCCCGCGCTACGGCTGAGCCTGCGGGTTTAGGGAAAGGCCTTCTCCAGAGCCGCGACGTTCGCGGCCATCACCGTGAAGAAATCGCCCTGGTCAGGCTGATTGCCGCAGGGATCAAAGACGACCGACCGGAGGCCGATGGCCTCCAGTTTGGCGACGCTTTCACCGGCAGGCTCGCCCTCCCAGACCATCCACTTCGCCGGGTGCTTGACGAGCAGGGCCTGCAGTTCGGCCATGGACTTGGCATCCGGCACGGTTTCCGGTTCCCAGAGCACGGACTGCAGGTTGAACCCGTAGCGGCGCGCCCAGTAGTGGTAAACCGGGTGCGAGGCGACCAGCGGCGCCTTGGCAAGGCGTTCACCGACCTTGAGCAGGCGTGCATCGAGTGCTTCGAGTTCGCCCTTCAGGGCCGCAAAGCGTTCGTCAATCGCCGCGGCCTGATCGGGCCGCAGGCGGATGAGGGCGGCACGCACGGCTTCGGCCTGCTGCACCGCCTGGCTGAGATCGATCCAGGTGGTAAAGGCGGTGCCGGCATGGCTGTGCTCGCCTTCGGGACCATGGCTGTGCGGGGCGCTGTCCTCGATCTGGATGAAGCGGTCCTTGAAGGCGGCCGAGGTGGTGACGCTGCGCGCGGTTGGCAGGCTGGCCTTGCCGGTCCACTTTGCATAGCTGGCGCCGTTGAGCAGGATGAGGTCGGCCTGCTGGAAGGCGGCCAAGGCCGCGTCATCCGGCTGCCAGAAGGCGGGATCTTCGTCGGCAGGCGCCGGAAACACCGCCTCAATGGCATCGCCACCGAGGCGACTGGCAAAGGCGTGCAGCGGGTGGTTCACCGAAAGCACCCTGAGTTTGCCGGAGGCTGGCGAAGCGGCGGTGGGCGCGGCGGGTTTGCAGGCGACCAGCAGGAACAGGGGCAGCAGAAGGAGGGCTTTCATGCGGGAAACCAACGCGGCTGTCCGGGCAATGCAAGCGCAGGGCCATCTCAGCGGGTGACCACGAGCACAATGGCGCTCATCATCAGCAGGGCGCCGGCGAGGCGCCAGCGCAGCACGTTCGCGCCAAGGTGCTGCTCGCTGTTGCGGAACCAGTGGCCCACCAACCAGACGAGGGCGACACTGAGCAGGCCGCGCGAGGCGTAAACCACGTTGGCGGAGGCGGCCTTGCCGTGGATGGCGAGGGTGCTGACGAAGGCGATGCTTTGCAGACCGAGCAGAACGGAACCGCCACAGAGCCAGCGCCAGGCAGGAGGGCGGATGGCGCTCAGGGGTGCGGAGAACCGGAACACCAGGCCGAAGGAAAGCAGGGCGTTGATCCAGAACACACAGGGCAGCAGGCGGCCGGCCCCCCAATGGGGCCCCCACTTCTGCACCAGCACGTCGAAGACGGCGAAGCAGATCGCGCCGAAGCCGCCGGCCGCCAGCGTCACGCCGAGACCGCGCGGTGGACCGCCGGCGCCGCTGCGATTGAGAAAGGTCAGGCCAAACACGCTCAGCACGCAGGCGGCCCAGAGCCGGGCGTCGATGTGGTCACCCGTGAGGAAGGGGGCGATCAGGGCGACCAGCACGACCTTCAGGCCGAACACCGGGACGGCGACCGAGACATCGCCCTTTTCCAGGGCAAGGAACTGCGAGATCTGGCCGGCGAACAGGCAGAGGGCGATGACGCCGGGCTGCCAGAGCAGTTCGCGCTCGATGGGAGGGCCTCCAAAAAGCCAGAGTGTGGAAAACAACACGGCGACGATCAGGTTGGCGACGAAGGTCGTGCGCCAAAGGCCGACCCCGAACTCGCTTGACCGCTTCAGGGCCAGGGCTCCGAAGGCATACAGCAGGGCGGCAAGGAAGGGGTAGACGATCGTCGGGGCGGGCACGGCGAGCGGATAGCACAACTTGTCGCGGCCGGCGCGACAAATCCGCGGTCATTTCCTCTGCATCATTCCTTTGCGTCCGGGCGGGTTTGCGTGAAAACCTGTCGGCCATGTCCAAGTCCAACCTCATCCTCGGCACCCGCGGCAGCGAACTCGCTCTGGCGCAGACGCGCACGGTCACCGGAGGCCTGCAGGCCTCCCACTCCGGCCTGATCGTCGAGCGCAAGATCATCCAGACCAGTGGTGACAAGCGCCAGGACCTGCGCTTTTCCGAGTTCAACGAGGTGGCTAATGTCGACAAGGGCATCTTCATCAAGGAACTCGAGACCGCCCTGCAGAACGGTGAGGTCGACGCCGCCGTGCACAGTCTCAAGGATGTGCCCTCGGATCTCGCCCCCGGTTTCGTCATCGCCGCCGTGCTGCCGCGCGCGCCCACTGAGGACGTGCTGGTCAGCGCCACGCCGCTCACCCTCGACTCCCTGCCGCCCGGCGCCCGCATTGGCACGAGCAGCGTGCGTCGCGCCGCCCAGCTGCGCTGGCTGCGCCCCGACCTGCAGATCGTTGAAATCCGCGGCAACGTGCCAACCCGGGTGAAAAAGGTGCTGGGTGAGGGGGCGCTCGACGCTGTGCTGCTCGCGGCAGCCGGCCTTCAGCGCCTCGGCCTGTTGCAGGATGGCCGCCTCGAGATCGAGGGCAAGGTCCTGCATGCCCACGTGCTTGATCCCGTGCGTTTCCTGCCGGCGGCCGGGCAGGGGGCCATCGCCATCGAATGCCGTTCCGGTGACACGGCGAGCATCGACTGCGTGCGCGCCCTGAATGACGCCGAAACCGAGGCGCGGGTCACCGCCGAGCGCGAGTTCCTGCGCCTGCTCGGTGCCGGCTGCCAGACGCCGGTGGGGGCCCGCACCTGGATCGAGTCCGGCACCCTGCACATGGCGGTGCGCGTCTTCAACGAGGCCGACCTGTCGGCACCGCCGGTGGAAAAGCAGGCCAGCCGCCTGGTTGGGGAACCGAAGCGGCTGGCGGAAGAGTTGGCAAGCGGGCTCGCCTGAGGCGGGCGCCGCGAGTCGGCGGACCGGTTATTTCACCACCGGGCGCAGGACCATGTTGCGGTAGTCGACGTTGGTGTGGTCGCCCTGCAGGAAGATCGGCCCCGGCTTGAACTCATCGCTGGTGAGCGCGCCACCCGTGCAGCCGAGCACCGGCTGGTTGTCGATGATCGTCGCTCCGTTGAGGATGACGGTCAGGTGGCGGTCGACCAGGGTGATGTCGAGGGTCTGCCATTCGCCGATGGGCTTTTCCGAGGCCACGGCCGGGGTGATGCGGCTGTAGAGTGCGCCCATGTGATGGGAGTCGAGCGGCTTGCCGTAGCTTTCCATGATCTGCACTTCATAGACACCGCGCAGGTAGACACCGCTGTTGCTGGCTTCCTGGGTGCGCACTTCGAGCTTGAGATTGAAGTCCTCGAACTCGGCGTCCGTGCGCAGGTTGCCGAAGTGCTTGCCCGGTTCCTTGACAACTCGGTTCATCAGCACGCCGTCCTCGACCTTCCAGCCGCTGAGGTCGTCCGCCTTGATGAGGCGCCAGCCGCTCAGGTCCCTGCCGTTGAGGAGCTCAATGGCGGGCCCAAACTTGATTTTGGCCAGATCAGGGCGCGGAGGCAGGGCAGGAATGCGCTTGCCGATGAATTCCGTTTCGCCGAAGGCCTTGCCCTCGGGGCGGGTTTTCACGCTGCGGCCGGTGATGGTGTCACCGATGGCCGTGACGGTGAGTGTTTCCGTGATCGTTTCACTGATCTCGGCTCCATCCTTGCTCTTGCGCTTGGCCTGGCTGAGACGGGTGACAAGCAGCTTGCCGTCCCGGAGTTCGGTGCCCTGCGTGGGCACGACGCTGCCGCCGCCCCAAAGCACGCTGGAGCTGAGCGCGCCGTCCTTGGATTCGACACCGAGCCAGCCGGCGCGGCCTCCTGGCAGGTCGAGCGCCCAGCGGCCGATGTAGGGATTGTCCGCCGCGGCGGCGCTGAGGGTGAATGCGGCGAGGGCCGCGAGCAGGCGAGTGGGGTGGATCATGGCAGGTAGGGTTGGAGGTGCAGTCTTAGCCGTCGGCGGGGCGAAGAAAAGCGGAGATCGCCGGTGGGACGCAAACAAGTTGGCGACAGCGCAGAACTACGTCATACTGCGGCTCCCTCTCTCCAACATGACCGAACCCGACGCGACTCCCGAAACGCCTGCCCAGTCCGGACAGGTGGACCTCTCTGATCTGCGCATGATGCCAGCCTGGGTCGCCGGCATGGGCACCAGTTCCAACTTCGCCAAGTATGAGGAACGTGAGGAGCGCGGACCCCGTCCCGGCGGGAGGGATCGACGAGAGGGCGGACGTCGTGACGGCCCGCCTCCGCGTCGTGACTTTGGCGGCAAGGGTGGCCCGCCGCCTCGCCGCGACATGGCTGGCAAGGGTGGCCCGCACCGCGATGGCCCTCCCGGCGAGCGTCGCGACCGCCGCGATGGCCCGCCGCCCCGCCGTTTTGGCGACCGCGAGCGGCCGGCGCGTGACTGGGTGGAGATCCCGCGCGACATCCAGGTGATCATCGAGCCGCGCGACAGCGCCGCCGAGGCGCTTGCCGGTCACATCCGAGCCAGCGGCCATGCCTTCAGCATGTTCGACGCCGCCCGCCTCGTGCTGGCGGATCCCGAGCGTTTTCAGGCCCGTTTCGGCTGTGCGCCGGAACGCGCCCAGGGCCTGTTCCAGACGACCGCCGACGGCGGGCTGTTCCTGAGCCGTGACGAGGCGCTGGCCCATCTCCTGCGCGGGCCGGCGCTGGAGAGCTACTACCGTGTCGAGGAAACGGAACTCGAGGAACCCAAGGGCGATTTCAAGACGATCGCCGTCTGCGGCTACTCCGGCGAACTGCTGGCACCGCCCAATCATCACAGCTTCCAGACCGCGCTGATCCGCCTGCACCGAGAACGGTTCGCCAATCTGGCCCTCGAGGATTACAAGCGCCGCGTGCGCATCGAGAGCAGCCCGGAAATCGTCGCCCAGTGGAAGGAGCAGCAGCGCAAGGGCCAGCGCTGGGTCCATGCCCGCGAGGCCGAGGGCGTGGAACCCGCCGCCTTCAGTCACCGCGCTGAGATGGAGGCGCACTTCCGCCGTGTTTATGGCGACGAGGCCTGCACCGAGGTGCGTGAGGCGGTGTTCGCCAGCAACGCCGACAAGACCCGTCTTTCCCAGGCGCTGTTTTTGCTCCTGCGCCAGTCGGTCGACAACGCCCGCAAGCACCTGTTTGAAATGTCGCAGAAGCTTGGCGGCGGTTTCGAGCGCCGAGGCCTGAAGCTCTTCAAGCGTCGGGCCGGCAAGCTGTTCGTCAGCCGCGTCAAGCCGCGCGCCGTCGATCCCGGGGTCGTGTTCTCCGAACGCGTCGCCCGCATCGTCGAGATCCTCAAGAACGCCCACGGCCTGCAACTCACCCAGTTGGTCGAGACCCTCGCTCCCGCCGCCGAACCCGCTCCCGACGGAGCGAAACCGCCGCTCAGCGACGAACAGGTCGCGGTGCTCAAGGACATCCGCTGGCTGGCCAACGAAGGTTACGTCATCGAGTATGCCGACGGCATGGTCTTCCTCGGCGTCCAGGGCGAGCCCGCCAAGCCCAAGGCAGAGCCGGTGGTCGCCGAGACGGCCGCCGCCGAACCGGAGGTGCAACCGGACGAACCTGCCGAACCGATGATGCAGGAGGAAAACGACGCGCCGCCGACGGCCGGTTCCTGAGGCGGAAAGATCGCCCGGAATTCTGGTTGCCATCGCCGACAAAGCACAGCAAACTCGCCGCTCTTTTCCGCCGGTCGAGCGACCGGCGGATGTTCCCGCGAAACCTGCCAACCTCACGAGCCATGTCTGCGAAAAAGAAGCCCGCGTCCAAAGCTCCCGCCAAGCCCGCCAAAAAGCCCGCCGCCAAACCTGCGACGAAGCTTCCCGCCAAGCCCGTGAAGAAGGCGGCGCCCGCCAAGAAGCCGGTTGCCAAAGCCCCGGCCAAGCCCGTGAAGAAGGCGGCGCCTGCCAAGAAGCCGGCGACCAAGCCCGTCAAAAAGGCGGTTGCCCCGAAAAAATCCCCCCCTGTGAAAAAATCCCCCCCCAAGTCTGCCGCGGCCAAAAAACCGGAGGCCAAAACGGCTCCGAAAAAGCCGGTTGCCAAAGCCCCGGCCAAACCCGTGAAGAAGGCGGCGCCCGCCAAGAAGCCGGCCGCCAAAGCCCCGGCCAAGCCCGTGAAGAAGGCGGCGCCCGCCAAGAAGCCGGCCGCCAAAGCCCCGGCCAAGCCCGTGAAGAAGGCGGCGCCCGCCAAGA
>JAUREI010000281.1 GCA_030827515.1 Prosthecobacter sp.
CCGAGAGTGACGGCCCCGGCCGTCACTCTTTTTTTGCGTCCCAGCCGCGCACCCGCGCATGCACGACGGCGCACTGGCCCATGTAGTGCTGCATGGAAAACTCGTTCGCCGCCTTCAGGATGTGTTCCTTCGCCTTGGCCGCATCGCCGAGAGCCTCGAAATAGAGCCCGAGGTAGAGATGGGCGTAGCAGCGATGGTTGCGCAGGTCCTCGCCCTCCCCCTGCTCCGCCGCCGCCAGCACCTGCTCGACCGTGCCCTTGCCGGCAAACAGCGCGTGCACCTGCTGCATCGGCACCCGGCTGTCGCCCTCGATCGGGATGAAATTTTTTCGCGCCCCCTCCACGCCCTCCAGCCGGGCCACGCAGAGGAAATGCCAGGCGGCATTTTCGACATCCGCCGTGTTCACCGTCTGATGCACCTCGAACTGCTCGCGACCGCGCGCAAAGTCGTCGGCATAATACAGCGCCAGGCCGCGCTGCCAGAGCTTCGGCTTGGCGCCCGGCTCCAGCTCCAGCAGACGGTCAAAGGCCGCCACGGATTCCTTCGGCTTGGCCTCGAAGAAGAGTGCCACCCCTTCACGGAATATCGCGTTGGGCGACTTCGCCTCCTGGGCGAACAGGGAGGCGGAGAGACTGGCGATCGTGAGGCCAGCGACGAAAAGACAAGCGAGACGCGGAGTCATGACAGACCAACAGCGCCGGCCGACCGTTTGTTGCCGAAAGTTCGTGAGGGCCATCGGTAGGGCGCCCTGTCCCAGGGCGCCGGGTTTGGAAAGGATCGCCGACCGCAAAACCCCGAACGGCGGGCTGGGACAGCCCGCCCTACCTGATGCGTCAGGTTTGGAAAAGGCTGCCACCACGCATCACTCTTCCGGCACGTAAAAACGGCCCAGGTGCTCGAGGATTTTGGCGCGCAACTCCTCGCCCTCGATCTCGCCGTTGTGACGGAAAATCACCTCGCCGCCCGGCGCGACCACCAGGGTGTGCGGGATCGGCCCCGGCCATTCGGGATCGAGCGCGGCGATGAGTTCATCCTGGCTGGCGCCCTTGAAGACGTAGGCATTGCCCTGGCGACCCTCGGCCTTGAGCGAGGGCTTGAGGCGGTCGGGCACGATGGCGTTCTGCTCCTCGAGAAACTCTTTCACCTCGGCGATCTCGTCAGTCTCGTTGATGCTGATGGCGATGAACTCGAAGTCGCGCAGGGCGAACTTGCGCTGCGTGGCGACCAGCTGCGGGAACTCATCGACGCAGGGCCCGCACCAGGTGGCGAAGACGTTGAACAAGCGGACCTTCTTCGTCGCGTTGCGGCGCAACTCGGCCACGCCCTTGGCGTCAATGACCTGCACGTCGACCGGCGTCGTCTGCCACTTCTCCTGGTCGGCCGCCACCTGAGCGCGTTTGCCGAGCCACTTCGTCGAGCAACCGTGCGGCCGCGTCTCCGCCACCGCCACCGGCCGACCCGCCAGCAGGTCCTCGACCGCCTTGCGCGCGTCGGGCGCGGTCACGGTCGCCGGATCGGCGAAGCGACTGTCATCGAACCGGCCCTGGTAGCGCAGCTTGCGGTCGGCATCGAAGACGAAGACATGCGGGGTCGCCAGGCAACCGTAGGCGAGCGCCGTCTTCTGGGTTTCACCGTCGAAGAGATAGGGGAAATTGAACTTCTGCTCCGCCGCGTGGCGCTGCATCTCCGGAAAACTGTCGTTGTATTTCGAGTAGCCCAGCTCATCCGGGCGCAGGGCCGCCGGATCGTTCGGATTGATCGCCACCACGCGCACGCCCTGGGGCGCGAAGTCGGTGACGAATTGCTTGAGCCGGCCCTCGATCGCCTGCGAGGTCGGGCAGTGGTTGCTCAGGAAGGCGACCACCAGCAGCTTCGCATCGGCAAAGGCTTTCAGCGCGTAGCGTTCCTCGTCGATGCCGACCAGGTCGAAGTCCGGGGCCGGATCGCCGAGGGCCAGAGCGTGAAAGCCCTCCGGTTGGGCCGCAGATTTCGCCGCCTTCGGCGCCGTTTGGCCGGCCGCAAGCAGGGGAAGAACACCGATCAGGAAAAAAGCACGCATGGCACCCACACCAACGCGCGCGAAGGGCCCGGTCTAGCCAAGGCAAACTCGAAGCCGAGTTCCAAGTCCAAAGTCCCAAGATCGAAGGGCGCAAGCCCATCTTGACGGCTCCCAGCCCGACACCCCACACTCCGCAGGGTCCCTTATCCCTTATCCCTTATCCCCCATCTCCCATCTCCCATCTCCCATCCCCATGCCCTGGCACCTCTACGTCCTGCGCTGTGCCGACGGCAGCCTCTACTGCGGCATCACGAACGACCTGCCGCGCCGCTTCGCCCAGCACGAGCGCGGCACCGGCGCCCGCTACACCCGCGGCCGCGGCCCGCTGAAACTCGTCAAGGCCTGGCCCGCCGTCAGCCAGTCCGCCGCCCTCAAGGCCGAGCACGCCTTCAAGCAACTCCCCCGCCCCGCCAAGGACCAAAAACTCCAAAGCCGCGCCCGCCAGGACCCCATCTCCCGCCTGCTGCGCGGGGAGGTGGGTGGAGATCGTGGTCAAAAAGCCGCACATCGGTCGCCCGTCGCGGATCGTGCAGATTGTTAACAATCGTATATCAGCCAAATTTCCTCCCTGGCGTGCAGAGATCGAGCGGCCGATCAGCTTACGCCATTTCCGCTTTGCCTTGAA
>JAUREI010000204.1 GCA_030827515.1 Prosthecobacter sp.
GGCTGACACCCGCCATGAAGCTGAACATGGCCGCGTAAGTTCTACAGTCGTGCCCCGCTAAAACGGGGAGGATTACCGCCCCGCCCGCCGCCTGGTATCGGTTCTCCGGCGACCGCAAGGGCCAGCACCTGAAGGATCATCTCGCCCGATACCGCGGCTGGATGCATGCCGACGGCTATGCCGGCTTCGAAGGCCTCTATCGCTCCGGCGCCGTCCGCGAGGTCGCCTGCATGGCCCATGTCAGGCGCAAGTTCGTCGATATCCACCGATCGCAAGGCTCCCCCATCGCCGAAGAAGCTATCGGTCGGATCGCCCAGCTCTATGCCGTCGAGAAACAGGCCCGCGCCTCCCCGCCAGATTGCCGTGCCGAACTGCGACAAGCCCACGCAGTCCCGGTCTTCGACGACCTGGAGGTCTGGCTTGCCATGCAACTCAACACGATCTCGGGCAAATCCCCGCTCGCGGCCGCCATCCGCTATGCCCTGGCCCGCATGGAACGCCTGCGCCCCTACCTCAACCACGGCATCCTCGAGCTCGACAACAACACGGCCGAACGCGGCATGCGCGCCATAGCCCTCGGCCGCAAGAACTACCTCTTCGTCGGCTCGGAGGCGGCCGGCAAAGCCGCCGCCATCGCCTACACCCTGATCGAAACAGCCAAGCTCAACACCGTCGATCCCAACGCCTGGCTCGCAGATACCCTCGCCCGCATCCCGGACTACAAAATCACCAAGGTCGACGACCTGCTGCCATGGCGCTGGAACCGGTAGCGGTCAGACCGGACGGTTACCCTGATCCTGCATGGATCACAGTGGCACAAGTGCCGTCAGGAGGGGCTACCCAACCCATCATCAGTGCCCACTGGAAGCGAAGTTGACGCCCTGTAGAAAATGCAAACGGGCCGGGAGATGCCCCGGCCCGCCAGCCTGTTGCATGCGATCGTGAGTCAGGCCTTAAGCGCCGCCTGAACGCGCGGCGGCGTGAAGGGTAGATCGCGCATCCGAACGCCGGTTGCGTCGAACACCGCGTTTGCAACCGCCGCGGCCGCCTGACCAGTCAATGCCTCGCCCGCGCCGAGATAGCTTTCGCCGGGGCGGTTGATGACCACGCTGTCGATCGTCGGCACCTCGGTAAAGGTAAGAAACGGATAGCTCGCCCAATCTGAGGACTGGATTGCGGTATCGTCAAAGCGCACTTCTTCCTTCAGGGTCCAGCTCAGCATCTGGATTAGTCCACCCTCGATCTGGTTTATGAGTCCGTCGGGGTTGACAACCTGGCCCGCATCGCTGGCTGTATTTGCCCGCAAAACGCGGATCCGTCCGTTGCGAGGATTTACCTCAACCTCGAGCGCCAGGGCCGACATCGCAGCGTAGTTCTTGTAGCGTGCAAAGGCGAAGCCGCGACCGCGGTTGCGCTCCTTCTTGAAGCCGGACCAGCCGAAACGCGCGGCCGCCGTCTCGATGCACTCACGCGCTCGGGGTTCCTTCATGTGGCGTAGTCGATACTCTACCGGGTCCACGCCGGCGCTGTGGGCCAACTCGTCCATGAATGACTCGATGGCGAAGATGTTGCCGTACGCCCCAAGGCCGCGCGTCGAAGATACACGAACCGGCGCCTGGCGAATATAGCGATCAGTCACAATTTGGGTCGGGAAATCATAATCGGCGATCGCGTTGCGGGCGGTGTTGTAATTGGGTCCGCCGCCCGACTTTTTGGGGATAGTGTCCACGTCGAACGCAGGATCCCAATACTTCGCCGATACTAAGTTTGACGGATTGCCGCCCGGTCGGGCGCCGTGAGGCGTAGAATAAACGTCCAGTTCCCAGTCAAGAACGTCACCGGCGCCATCGACGCCGGCCGTGACGGTCACCAACATGGCCGAGCCGTACGGCTCCCAAAGATGCTCATCTTCACGGGTGTATTGCAGAAACACGGGTTTTCCTGGAACCGCCTGCGCCAATAGCGCGGCATCTGCAGCGGCGTCGTCGGCCATGTTGTGACCGTAGCAACCTGCGGCCTGAACGTGTTGAAGACGTACCTTGCCTTCTTCGACCCCAAGCAACTTAGCTATCGCCTTGGCGGTCGGCCCGACAGACTGGCTGTGTGTCATTACCTTGGTCACACCATCCGACTCAAGCGTTGCAATAGCCGCTGAGGTGCCCATTGAGCCATGCATCTGATAAGGACGATAGTATTCCTGCGCGACCACCTTGGACGGAGCCGGGCCGCTTGCCCGCACCTGTTCCTTCTTTTTTTCGATAACCGCCTCTTGTGTGCGTAGCCATTCCTTCATGTTGGCGCTACCCGGCAGATCCTTCTCGACCTCCCAACTGGCTACGCGCGAAAGCGCGGTGGCAGCCTGCAGCGCCTGATCCTTGCTAAGAGCAACCACCCCGATAAAGCTGTTTCTCCTTACAACAGCTATTACGCCCTGCATCGCCTCGACAGCGGCGGTGTCCAGTGAAGTTAGACGGGCCTTGTAGGTCGGTGGCCGCACCACCTGACCAAAGACCATGCCCTCTGGGCGTTGGTCCTGAAGAAAGATCGCCTCGCCATTCATGATGCTGGGGATGTCGATTCGCGGCACAGAGGTGCCGACAATCTTCAGTTCATCGGGCGCCTTCAGATAGGCCTTACCAGTCGCTTCGCGATGCAAGACCTTGCCGTCGACAAGGTTCCAATAGGTGGCGCTACGACCATCGGCGGTCGTGATCGTGCCATCGTCAACTGTTAGGCGGTCAGTAGCGACGCCCAATTTCTCGGCAGCCAAGCCCAGCATGATCTCCCGAACCTCGGCGGCGACAAGGCGCATCGCAGAATAGGCCGCGGGCATCGATCCCGAGCCAGCCGTGGTGCCCTGATCAGGCGTCTCTGCTGTATCGCCGGCGGTCACAATCAAGCGATCCATGCCAACATCGAGGTGATCTGCCGTGACCTGAGCATACGCGGTTAGAACGCCCTGTCCCAGTTCCACCTTGCCGATGTTCAGGTTCACTGTGCCGTTAGCATTGATGCGGATCCACATATCCAGCATTGGGTTATTTTTAAGGTCAGCCGGAAGTTCCACCGGATCGGCAGCGAAGGCGGGCATCAGTGGCAGTGCAAAGGCCAGCGTCAGGCTTCCGGAGGCCGCCAGAAAGCCGCGGCGGTTCATTTGCGAAAGTTTGGTCATGATCACAGCTCCTGAGCGGCGCGCAGAACGGCGCGGACGATGCGGTTGTGTGCACCACAGCGGCAAAGGAAACCCGCGAGGGCTGAGCGTACATCGGCATCGGTCGGGTTTGGGTTGCGATCCAGCAGAGCCTGCGCCTGCATGATGACCCCGGACGCGCAGTAACCGCATTGGGCCGCCTGCTCGGCAATCATCGCGCGCTGAAGTGGGCCAGGGCTACCATCAGGCTCGCGCAGACCCGCGAGTGTCGTGACGTTGCGCCCCGCGACTGAGGCGACTTTGGTGTCGCATGAGCGCACTGGCTCTCCGTCGACTAGAACTGTGCATGCGCCACATTGCGATTTGCCACAACCGAATTTCGGGCCAATCGCATTTGCATCGAATGCAAGCGCGTAAAGCAGCGTCGCATCGTCTGGCACCGCCAAATCGATCGTCGTCTCGTTCAACGTAAAGGCTACCATTAAGTCCTCCCGGTTTTGCAAGATCGACCCAAGCACAGGCTCTGAGCGAAAGGAGTGCCGTTCGACCCTCCGAACCAGCAAAGAGACTTGGCCGCCAAGTGGGCCAGTTTCGAGTTCCCTGTTGCAAGCCGCAGCGACGTTCCAGCCGCTGCGTGCCAGATGCACATGCAACACACTGCATGCGAATGTGTACGAACGTGCGGGAGAACGCACTGCATGTCAACGACGTTGATGAAGGCGCGCATGGCCCCGGAGGCGCGGATGCTCTCCTTCACGCGCTTCAGATGGGCGTCGGTCTCTGTGTCCGCAACATGCCGCTCGACCGCCTTCATCGTACGCTGTGCTTACCAGGCCCCGGCGGTCTTTGCCGCTCAACTCACCGCAATGGGCGATCAGCTTCGCGCATCCGAACCGCTGCGCAGATCGCCCATTGCTCCGTCGGCGCAACGGCGCCGACGTCAAACGTCGACTCTGGTCGCAGCCGGATGAGCATCGGGGGTCACAGCACGAGCAGCAGGGAGAAGTCCACATTCATCGTGCAGGGCTCCACAATGGCCTTTGAAAAAAGCTGCCAAGTCAATACGATGGCGCCCGCCTACATTTTCGCACCCCGCTCAGGGATTACCATGAACGCCGATGGCGGGAGAAGGCCTTCATGCGGGCTGGACAAGCGGTCGGGTCGTGGCCTGCGCCATCCTGCCGGTCCGCGCGATCACGACGTTGCAAGCCGGTGAGCAGCGTCCTGACACCCGTTTGAGATGATCGCCGGCATTTGGTTGCCAGACCCGCACGAGGCGATTGGCTTTCGAAACTGCATCCATGTCAATAAAGTCAACGGTTTAGAGGGTGGAGAGGGTTGGCCGCCAGACCCATCCCCTCCGCCATCAATCATTGATTTTATTGAGATTTATTCTCCATCCCGGATATTGCCCCACATCCCGCCCCGCATAGGGAAAATGCTTGGACGGTCTTGTATTGCCCCAGCGGAATCTGCTCAGGTTATGCCGCTAATCCCACCGCGGCCGGTGTCCTCATCCCGAGCGCCTGATGCGGGCGCCGGTTGTTGTAGAAGCTGATCCAGTCCCCGATCGCGCGTATGGCGTGCTGGATGCTGTCGAAGCGCTGGCGGTGGATGCATTGCTCCTTGAGCGTCCGGATGACGCGCTCGACCATGCCGTTCTGTTGCGGGCAGTGCGGCGTGATGAACTCCTGCTTCGGCCCGTAGCTGCGGACCAACGCCGTATAGCGCCGAGATGTGAAGACCAGGCCATTGTCAGATCTCAGCAGGAACTCCTGCGGCACCTTCCCGAGCGTGCCGAAACGGCTGATCAGGGCATGCTCCAGCGCGCTGGCGGCTGTACTGGCCTTTCCGGACCGTGACAGATGCCAGCCCAGAAGCTCGCGGCTGTGACAGTCGATCACGAGGGCAAGCGTGGTCCAGCCGTCGCGCCCGGCCCAGACCCGGCACAGGTCGGTCGACCAGCGCTCGTTCGGGGCAGTGGCAACCGAGGGCACGGCTTCTATCCGAGGTCGCATGCCGATCGGGCGCTTGCGCACCTGCCAGCCCTTGATCTGGAAGATACGCTGCACCGTGTTCTTGTTGAACCCAAGAAGCCAGGCCACCGTGCGGTAGCCAAAGGAAGGCTCCTTCTCGATCATCGCCTTTATGGGCTCTGCAAAGCGCGGGTCGACCTTCGGCGCAGCCTTGGTCGGCTTATAGTAGACCGTGCGTCGCGGCACGCCGAACCAGGCACAGAGCTTGGTCGGCGGCACCGAGATACCATCCGCCAGCAGGCCCTCATGGAGCGTCCGGATCAATTGCCGTCCTCCCTCTCCATGAGGGCCGCAAGCTTTTTTCGGGCACGCAGCTCTAGCATGGCCTCGCGGTAGGCTTCCTGCAGGTCCTTCAGCTGCTTCTCGTATTGCTCGCGGATATCAAGCGGATTGGCCCGCAGGGA
>JAUREI010000305.1 GCA_030827515.1 Prosthecobacter sp.
CGGCGTGCCGTCGAGGCGATCGAGGCGGAGCAGACCGACCTGCGGATCGATCGGCCCGACCGAGGCCACATCCTCGTCGCGCGGCATCGCGTAGGCGCGGCGCATGTCGGCCTGGGTGCCGTCCTTGAGGTGCATGCGGCGGTTTTCGCTGATGCGGCTCTCGCTGGCGTTGCCGGCGCCGGCGCGCACGGGTTCGAGCCGGCCGGCGGCCTGCTTGACCACCTGCACGACGAGCTGCTGGAGGTCGGCGCGGATGATGCCGTGGCAGTGGCTGGCGTTGACGAGCAGGTGTTCCGGCGGCAGGCCGAGCTCGCGCTGCAGGTCGGCGCGGACGTTGGCGAGGAAGCCGTTGCCGATCCGGCCGATGCCACCGATGGCGACCGCATCCACCGTGACCAGCACGGCGGTCGTGTCGCCGCGCTTCAGCACCAGCGCCTTGGCGAAGCAGGGATCGTTCACCGGCACCCTGCGATCGCTGATGTCGACCACGGCCGTGCCGGCGAGCAGGTCGTCGGCGGCCGCGCGTGGCAGTGGGGTGACGAGCAGGCAGAGGGCGGCGAGGGCGGCTTTCATGACGATGGAACTCAGGGGGAAGTGCGCAGTTGGTAAAGCGCGCCGCGCGGCGGCAGGACAAAGCGAATTGAGCCGTCGCTGCCGACCTCGGGTGCGATCTCGACGCCGCCCTCGCGAACGAGCACCGGGCGCGAGGTGCCGGCCGGCGCTGTCACTTCGAGGGTGAGCGGCTGTGCATACAGCGCCGGATCGGTGCCGACCTCGAGCTTGAAGGTCAGGCGACCGTCCTCCGACTTCTGCAGGTTCAGGCGCGCCGAAGCCAACGCCGTTTGATACTGGTGTATCTCGCTCATGCCGGTGATCCAGAGCTGATCCTGATGCTGGCGGGCGAGGTCCAGTGCGGCGCGAAAGTTCGCCTCGCTGCTGTTGAGGCCGTCGCCGATGGCGTGGAAGTGCGTGCGGCACCAGAGACCGCGCTCAAGATGCCCCTCGATCGCCTTGCGGAAGGCTTCCACACGTCCGCCATAGACATCGTCCATGCCGAGCGATCCGCTGGAGGCGTCGAACTGATGGTATTGCTCGAGGTAGTGGCGCAGCGTGCGGGTCGTGCGCCAGCGTGTGCCGCCACCGAGGTTGAGCGCCAGCAGGCGGCTGCGGCCAGGCGTCAGTTTCCAGATGGCCTCGGCTGCCCCGCCGATTTCGCGCTCCATGTCTTCGTCATCCCTTGCACCGCGATGATGCGCCGAATGATTCGCCAATTCCATGTCGGTCGCGGCGGCCGCCCACTCGGCCTGTCGCGTCTCGAAGGTGTAGGTCTGCCGGCTGCCCGGTTCCTTGGGGCCGGGATTGACCATGAAGGTTCCCTTGAACCCATACTCACGCAGCAAGGGAATGACCTTGTCGAGATGGCTCGGGTGTGAATCGTCAAACCGCAGGCTCAGGGCCGCCTTTCGTCCCTTCGGCCAGGGAGCCAGTCGCAGGCTCAGGCCACTGGCAGCGTCCTCCAGGGAACGTTCCTTCGCGGAGATCGCTCGCGGCCATCCGCCGGCCGGTTCCACCGCCTGCACGACGCAGGCGTTCACGTCGGCGGGCAGCTGGATGAGCAGCTTCTCCCACTCAATGCCGGAACGTTCGACGAGCAGCGCCTTGCCGGTGGCGTCGCGGACCTCAACATCGTTCGCCGGCCAGGTTTCGCGCCCCGTCTTCGGCAGTTCCACGCGCAGGGCCAACGCCTGCGCGGCTTCACGTGACTCCACCTGCACGCGCAGTTCGAAGGGCGCGGCGCGTGTCACGCGCAACTGCGCCCGTGCCGTGGCGGGTTCCAGGGAAATCCGGACGCCGCCCAACTCCGGCGACTGGGCGCTCACCCAGGCGCAGGCTAGCAATGGCAGAGTCAAGGCCCAGACAGGGTGGCGGGATGTCATGCCCCTTATCTACTGCCGCCGGCAGGGCTTTCTTGTCCCTCGCCCGCGTTCAGCGCGCGGATGAGGTCGATCAGGCCGGCGCGGATTTTGGGTTCCGCACCGGTTTCCAGAAAGCTGGAGCGGGCCGGCCAGGTTTCGTAGCCGCCGAGGGCGTGCTGTTCCGGCGTCGGCAAATAGCCCCCGTAACCGTTGGCCAGCTCAATCAGGAAGGTCGCGTCCGGCCCCGCTTGCTTGATGGCCAGCCCCGTCTCGGCAAACACCTC
>JAUREI010000310.1 GCA_030827515.1 Prosthecobacter sp.
CCTGATGCCGGAACTGAAGAACAATGTCTTCGTTCCCGATCCCACCGGCCAGCTCGTCACTCGCTACCGGATCGAGCCCAATGGCGCCAGCCTGAAGGCCACCCGCGTGGGCGAGCGCACCGAATTCTTCCGCAGTGGCGACGAATGGTCCCGTCCCGTCAACTTCACCACCGGGCCCGATGGCGCGATCTACGTCTGCGACATCTACCGCCGGTGGATCGACCACGCCCGATTCTTCCCCGAGGACTTCGTCAAGGTCAACGACATGCGTCAGGGCGAACACCAGGGGCGCATCTGGCGCATCGTGCCGAAGGGCACAAAAACCTTGGCCGCCAAGATGCCGGGTCGTTATCATGCGGTTCCGGAAACCGGCTGGGGCGAGCGCCCGGCCGAGCATGCCGCGCGCGCGACTTTTCTGAAGGTGCCGACCCTCACCGACGCAAGGCAATTGGCCGCCGTGCTCAGCGAGCATGCCGATGACCCCTGGATGGCAAAGATGATCGCCTCGGCCTCCGGCAGTCAGATGGGACGGGTGCTCAGCCTCGCCGGTGACCGCTTCTACGCCCATTACTCGGAGACGCGTAGCCAGACCCTGCGCACCTTCGCCGCCGGGGCGCTGGCCGATGGCGGGGCCGAGGATGTGAAAGCGCTGCTGACCCTGCTGGACCGTCAGCCCGGCAAACTGCTCTGGTGGAAGCCGGCCCTGCTGCAGGGACTGGCCAAGCTGCCCAAGGGGCATGACAAGGCCGCCAAGGAAATCGCCGCCCTGCAGGCCGGCATTGACTCGTTGATCGCCGATGAAGCCGCGCCGCTCGAACAGCGCCTGGCGGTGCTGCCGTTGCTGGCCCAGCGGAAGTGGGAGGCGGTCCAGCCCGTCCTGCGCTCGCTGTTCACCACGGCCCAACCCGCGGAACTGACCGCCGCAACCCTGGCCGTGCTGAAGAAGTATCCGGCCACAACCACCGCACCGCTGATTTATGAGCTGCTGCCGGATGCCGGACCCGCCCTCAAGCGCGACCTCGTGCCCGTGCTCACCGCCAACGGCACGACCGCTCTCGAGCTGTTCAAGCGCATGCAGAAAAAGGAGTTTCCCACCGCCTGGGTCGACATCGAAACCCGCTGGCGTTACCAGCGCGGCACGGGCGAGATGGCGGAGCTGGCGAAGCAGCTCTTTGGCGAGGCCAGCGGCGACCGCGCCGGTGTCGTGCGCGACTACCTCGCCGCGGCGGGCCGTCCGGGTGACGCCGGCAAGGGGCGGCAGATCTTTGGCTCGGTCTGTGTTGCCTGCCACAAGCACGGCGAACTCGGCGTCGACGTCGGCCCGCCTCTCTCCGACGTCAAGGTCAAGCCGCCGGAGGCGCTGCTCTCCGACATCCTCGATCCCAACCGCATGTTCGAGGCCCGCTGGAGCGCCTACCAGATCGACACCCGGGACGGCCGCACGCTCAGTGGCCTGATCCAGAACGAAACCTCGGATCATGTCGTTCTGGTCATGATGGGCGGTGCCAGCGAGACCCTGCCGCGCAGCGCCATCAAGTCGATGAAGTCGCTCGACCGCACCCTCATGCCCGACGGCCTGGAAGCCGCGATCAGCAAGGAACAGATGGCCGACCTGCTTGCCTTCCTGGGTGGCAAGTGAGGCTGGAAAGCTGGGGGTTCCAGGCTGGAAGTGTCAGGCTTCAAGTTTTCAGGTTCGGGGGATCGGCTGGGCACCGTCTCCACGACGGCGTGGCTTGCAGGCGAGACTCTGGAATCTGGAATCTGGAATTTGAGATCCCGCCCCACGGCGGGATCTCCTCTTTCTCTTGACGGGAATTACCGCGTGAAGGACCCTTTTTTCCGTGCAAGAATTTCCTGGACGAAGTCTGCTCCTCCGGGTTGCTTTTGACCTCAAAATGCTGAGGGCAGCCTTAACAAGTTAAAGCTGCGCGTTGTGTAACAATACTGTTCGACAATGAAATCTAAGAGCTATGCAGGTGTGTGTCCAACGTCCGGCATGTCCTGTGCGCGTGAGGCGCGGCATCCTCAATCGCCTTGAGTCTGTTGTTCTGGAGGGATTCCATCGTGTTGGAGGTCTCAGGGTTCAATTTGGGCCGGGTTTCCGACCACGCGCCGCGCCTTGAAGGGCGGCGTGGATCGTCCCCC
>JAUREI010000114.1 GCA_030827515.1 Prosthecobacter sp.
TCAAGGCCTACCCGTTCAGCACCGAGACGGCCGTCCGCCTCGGCATCCTGCTGCGCTCGCAGCCGAGCATCCAGGGCGACCGCTATGTCTTCACCGACACCCAGGTCGACCAGATTCTCGAGCTGCGCCTGTATCAGCTCACCGGCATGGAGCGCGACAAGGTGAAGTCGGATTACGACGAACTGCTCGCCACCATCACCGATCTGATGGACATCCTCGCCCACGAGCACCGCGTGCTCGGCATCATCAAGGACGAGTTGCAGGCGATCAAGGCCAAGCACGCGACGCCGCGCCTGACCCGCATCGACGCCGCCGGCGGCGGCATCGAGACGATCGACCTCATCCCCAACGATTCCAACATCGTCACGCTCACCCACTTCGGCTACGTCAAGCGCACCATTGCCAGCGAGTACCGCCTGCAGGGCCGCGGCGGCAAGGGACTCAAGGGCATGGAAACCCGCGAGGCGGCTACCAAGGAGGACAAGAACGACTTCGTCGAGACGCTGTTCAGCGCCAACATGCACGACTTCCTGCTGTTCTTCACGAACACCGGCCGGGTCTATGTCGAGCGCGTCTACCAGCTGCCCGAGGCCCCGCGCACCGGCAGGGGCCGCAGCATCAAGAACGTGCTCAACCTGCGCCCCGAGGAGAAGATCAACAGCGTCCTGCGCCTCGAAGCCCAGGGCGCCCAGGACGAGGGCATGTGGCGCGAGGACCGCTTCATCCTGTTCGCCACCAAGGATGGCACGGTCAAGAAAACCGGCCTCGACGCCTTCAGAAACATCCGCAAGGACGGCATCATCGCCATCAACCTCGAGGAGGGCAACGACCTCGTCCAGGTCATCCTCACCGACGGCCAGAGCCAGGTTTGCATGACCACCCACGAGGGCATGTGCGTGCGCTGCGAGGAGGAGGACATCCGCTCCGTCGGCCGCAACAGCATTGGCGTGCGCGGCATCCGCATCGATGAGGGCGACCACCTGGTCTCGCTCACCGCCGTGGATTCCAGCAAGCAGATGCTCGTTGTCTCCGAGAACGGCCTCGGCAAGCGCACCGCCTTTGACGAATACCGCCTCACCCGCCGCGGCGGCAAGGGCGTCATCACGATGAACGTCACCGAGAAAACCGGCAAGGTCGTCGCCGCCCTCGCCGTCGCCGACACCGACGAACTTATGCTGATGACCAGCAAGGGCCAGAGCGTGCGCATCCGCGTCGCCGAAATCCGCGAGACCGGGCGCAACGCCCAGGGCGTCAAGCTCATGGATCTCAAGGACGGTGAAACCATCCAAGACGTCGCCACCGTTGTCGCCGAGGAGGAGGAGGAAGCCACCCCCGAGGAAGGCAGCGAAGCCCCGGCTGCGTCGGAGAACCCGAGCGCCGAGGCAGGCGGTGAGGCCAGCACTCCCACGGCCTGAGCCACCGTCAGGTCCTGAGCGGGCGCCGGACAATCCCGTTGTCCGGCCTCGGCTCAGACCACGGTGCCGGACGCCTCGTCTTCACGCTCCTCCCAGCGTGCCAGCAGCCAGAGCACATCGGCCAGGCGGTTGAGGAAGCGCACCAGTTCCGGATTGGGCACCTCCTCGGGCGTGCCGATGAGGTCAATGACCGCGCGCTCCGCGCGGCGGCAAACCGTGCGGGCGACATCGGCAAACGCGCCGGACAAAACCCCCGCCTCACCCGGCAGGGCCCAGCCCCGGAACTGCAGGGCGCCGGCGCCCTCCAGCCAGGCAATGCGTTCATCCAGCCAGACCGTCTTGGCGGCATCGAACACCGGGTGGGTGGCGGCATAGCGCGACTCCTGCCCCGGCGGGGTCGCCAGTTCACCCATGAGGGTGATCAACCAGGGCTGAACCACCGCGACACACTCGCGCGTGGCTTCGCGTCGCGCGCTGACACGCAGCGGACCGAGCGCGGCATTCAATTCGTCAACCGCCCCCAGGGCATGGACGCGCGGGTGCGATTTCGCCAGGCGACAGCCAAACAGAACATCGGTTTCCCCGGAATCTCCCTTGCGCGTGGTGATGGACATGACGGCGAGTTACGCCGCAAACCGGGCCGGCGCCTGCCGAAGTTGAACGAAGCCTGCAAAAAATGGCAAGAATTGCGCCAATTTGGCGAAACATGAGAATACGTCGCAATAACTTCTTGACGCACGGCGTACTCACGGCAATCTGACCTTCCCTACCCCATGTCGCACCTCGCTGTTCCCGCCTCTGCCCTGTTGGCCGTGCCCGGAGACACCGCGCGTCCCATGCCCTCCAGAGTCACGCCCGGCTGGCGCTTTCTCAGCCGCGAGGAAAACTTTGCCCCCCTGGCCTGGCTTGTGGCGGTGACCGCGAGTTTCCTGCTGGTCGGTCTTGCCGGTTTGGCCCAAGAGGACGGCCCCTTCACGATCGAACTCGGCAGCGCCGGACTGCCCGCAGGCCAGGAACTGGCCAGCCAGGAAACCACGATGGCCGAATTGCAGGCGATGGAAACCGTCATCGAGACACCCGTCAGCGAACCCTTGGAGGTGCCGCTCGAGGTGCCCGCCCCCGAAGTCCTGCCGCCGGAGTTGGCCGACCTCCCGGAACTGGTGCCAGCGCTGGTGACGGAGGACCTGTTCACGGTGCCGGCGGCGCCAAAGCTGGAAACCGCCCTCACCCCTGTGGAGGCCCCTAAACCGCGGCCACAGACCACCCCGCCACAACCCGCCCGCTCGGCACCTCGCCCCACCACGGCGGCATCTGGTGCGACTGGCGGATCGCCTGGCACCGGCATGGCCGGAGCCGGCGGCGGTGGCGGACGTTTCCCCGCTCCCCCCTACCCCTCCTTTGCCCGCTCGCGTGGCATTCAGGGTTCGGTGATGCTCACCATTCTGGTCAACGCCTCCGGCGCCGTCGAAAGCGCGGTCGTGGCTGGCAGCACCGGGTATTCCGAACTGGACAACCACGCCGCCAGCTGGGTGCGCCGCAACTGGCGTTTCCCCCCGGGCGAGGCGCGCAGTTTCAAACTGCCCATCGTCTTCAAGCTGCGCTGACCCCGCACGCCCTTCCCCTTCCCCCATGCCCCCCGTCCTGCTGCAAGCCAATGCCATCGTTGAATTCATCGTCAAAGGCGGCCCCATCATGTATCCCATCCTGGTGGTGGCGCTGTTTGCCGTCTGCGTCCTCGTCGAGCGCCTGCTCTGGTGGCTGCGTCTGACCGCCCGCCGCCGGCCCCGCCAACTCGAGGAGGTGTATACCGCGCTCGAGTCCGGTGATCTGGCCCGCGCCATTGAACGCTCCGCGGACGGCACCGACCCGGTCGTGCGCATGATCCACCACGGCCTCAAGCATCCGCACAGCTCGATGCAGGGCGCCCTTGAGGTCGCCGCCGGCCATGAACTGCAGCGCGCCGGCCGTTTCCTCGGTGCCATGGACACGATCGTCACGCTAGGCCCCCTGCTCGGCCTGCTCGGCACCGTCACCGGCATCATGGGTTCCTTCACCTCGATCGGCGGCGACGAACTCGCCGTCGAAAAAGTCACCGGCGGGATCGGCGAGGCCCTCATTGCAACAGCCGCCGGCCTTGGCATCGCCATCACCACGCTGATTCCCATGAACTGGTTTCACAGCCGCCTCGCCCGCCTGCAGTTCGAGCTTGAGGCCGCCGCCAACAACGTCCTCATCCTCGCCGCCCAGCACGGCTTCGACAAGGTCGCCAAGCCCTGACGTGTTCCCGAGCCCGCACCGCCCGTGAAACTTCACTCCCCCATCCCGCAGAAAAAGGCCCGTCTGGAGATCATCCCGCTCATCGACGTGATGTTCTTCCTGCTCGCCTCCTTCATGATGGTTAGCCTGACAATGACCAAGCAGCAGACCATCAAGGTCAACCTGCCGGTCGCGGCCGCCAGCCAGCCGGACTTCAAGCCGGACATGATCAACCTCGCCGTCAGTGCCGCCGGCGACATCTATCTCGACACGAATCCGGTCAGCCTGCCTGACTTGGAACGCACCCTCGCCGCCCGCCGCGCCGCCGCCCCGGAAACACCGGTCTACATCAGTGGAGACGCCGCCACCCGTCATGCCGACATGGTGCGCGTGCTCGACACCGTCCGCCGCGCCGGCTTCAGCAAGGTTGCCTTCAACGTCCGCGCCACCGCCACCGGCCCTGCCGCCCCATGAAGCGCGTCCTGCTGAGCCTCCTCGTGCTGATTTCGCTCGGCCTGTGCGCGGTCAGCGTCGAGCAGTGGCGTCGCGAACACCTCCTGCGCGAGGCACTCGCCGACCTGTCCCGCCAGCTTGCCGAGGAGAACCACAAGCGCGTCGAGTTCGAGGAAAAGGCCCTGCGCTTTGAACTCGAAATCGCCCGCCTCACCGAGCTGCGCGCGCAGACCGAGTCGGCACTGCTGGACGCCACCGAGCAGGTGCAGGCCCTGATCCGCGACCAGTCGGCGCGCGGTTACAGCATCGCCGTGCTGGCCGGCGAACATCTCCAGGCCACTGCCGAACTGGCCGCCCTGCGCGAGCTCGCCGGCCAGGGCGCCGAGGCGGTGAAGGAACGCAACACGCTGGTCAGCGAGCAGAACGGCGCGATCGAGAAGGCGAACGCCAACCTGCGCCGCCTTGCCGGCGAACGCGACGACGCCATCCGCCAACTCAACGAGCGCACCCGCGAGTTCAACGAACTCGTCGAAAAATACAACGAGCTCGCCAAGCGCGCGCGCTGATCACCGGCCGGCTCAACTCATGGCACGCCAGGCGCCACCGTCGCGCGCCGAGGCAAGACAGGCGTCGAGCACACGCTGGGTGAGCAGGCTGATGTGCGGCCAGTGCGAATCAACCCTCCGCTTGAGAACGAGGCTGGAGAAATTCCGGAACAGCATCGACTCCTGGGAACCCGGGGCGTTGTTGGCCGGTTCATCGACATTCCGCTCAAACCGGCCGGCGCGCATGTCGGCGCGACACCCGTCCAGGACAAACTCGCTGTGGGTGACAACATAGCGCGGCGGCACTCCGGCATAGGGCAGCACAAAATCGTCCAGGCGCAGCAGGCCGCGCTCGCCGCTGACCACGGCCCACTGCGCGTGCGCCGCCGTGAAACTGCAGTGGAACGACGCCGAGACCCCGCCGGCAAAGACCAGCGACCCGGAAAATTCCAGAGGCACGCCATCGGCGGTCGCCTGATGCACCCGGCCACAGACCTGTTCCGGCTCGACCCAGTCGCAGGTCCAAAGCGTGAAGCGCAGGCAATACCAGCCAAGGTCTCCGAGGCAGCCCAGCGGTTCGAGGGCACCCTGGGCGCGGATGTTCGATTGCAGGAAGGCTTCGTCCCCGCGGAAGCTGAACTGCGAGGTCACGTGGCGGACCGGACCCACCTCCGCATCGATCACCGAGCGCAGGCGCTGCAGCCGTAGCCCGTGCATGAACATGACGCCGTCCATGAACTGGACGCCGTGGCGCGCGCAGGCGTCGATGATCTCCGCCACCTCGGACGCATCCCGCCCGACCGGTTTTTCGACCAGCACATGCTTGCCAGCGGCGGCGGCACGCAACACCCATTCCTTGCGCAGGCCGGTGGGCAGCGGGATGTAAACCGCATCGATGTCCGGTCGCGCCAGCAGGGCCTCATAGCCCTCCACCGCCTCGGGAAGTTCCGGATGAGGGGCACTCGTCTGGCATTCTTCGATGAAGGCCTGAGCGCGACCCAGATCGCGGCTGGCGACGGCGACCAGCTCGGCATTGCCGGCGTCGCGGATGGCTTGCCAGTTCTTGCGGGCGATGAAGGCGGCGCCGAGGATGCCCCAGCGGCAGTGGCGGATTTCGGAGTGGGATGTCATTATGAGGGCGAGGAGCCCACGTGGGGCAAAAGAAGGTTACCCCGGTAAAATGTCTTCTTTCTCAGGAAAAAACACTGTTCCGTCGCCTCGGGCATTGAACCGTTTCCGTCACGATCTGTCTTCCTTCCTGTCTTGCGCTTTACAGGCCAGCCGGTAAACTAAGACTTTGCCCCCAACCGTCCCCTGATGAAACAAGCTGACGAGCTGCTGCTGGTACCCCGCGAATCGGGGTTTCAGGCTTGGCGCACCCGCCCGGGTGCCGCGCCCGTGCCCGAACCCGAGCAACGCTCCCGTCGCGGGGCCGACTGGGTCGCCCTGCCGGCACGTTGCCTGGTCTCGGTGCCGATGCATTTTCACGGCGTCGACGCCGCCCGCCGCGACGCCGCCGCCCAGTTGGAACTTGAAGCCGCCGGCTTTGCCGCCGAAACGGCGGACGCCCATGATTTCGAACTAGTTTCCCTCGGTGGCGACAGCCGCGATCAGGCGACCACAGCCTGGCTGCAGGTGGCGGCGCTGCCGGGCGAAGTCCTCGATGAAGCGCGCGACGCCCGTTTTGCACCGTCGGTGGCCTTCCAGCGGCTGACTCAGGGCGAACTGCTACTCTGGCGCGAGGCCAACCGTTTCGTCCTCGCCGTGCCGCACGACGCCGGCAGCGCCCTGCACTGCCAGGCCCTGGCCGCCGAGCAACTCGACGCCGACGCCGCAGCCGAGATCCGCTGCATCCTTGCCGCGCTCGATCTCGCCGCCCTGCTGCCGGAACTGACCAGTGCCGCCATTCTCGTCGGTGAGGACGAATCCCTCCAGGCACCGGCAGATTTCGCCCACGGCCTCGACCTGCCCGTGATCTGTCGGCGCAGGACCGTGCCGGCAACCCCCTCCGTGCCATCCCGACTTATTCCCGCGCCGGTTGTGCGTGAACGTCAGGAGCGTGCCCAGCGACGCATGCTCACCCTCGGTGCCATGGCCTTCATGCTGGTCCTCATCGCCGCGCTCGGCGCCTTCGCCGCCCGGGTCGGCCTGCGCGACCGCGACCTCGCCCGCGAGGAGGCGCGGCTCGACGCGCTGGAGCCGGAACTCGCGGCAATCCGCGACGCGCGCAGCGCCTGGGACGACATGAGCACGGCGGTCAATCCCGAAGATTACCCGGTTGAAGCCCTTTTTCAGCTGGTCGCCCTGCTGCCGGACGAAGGCATTCGCCTGACCCGTTTCGAGGTGCGCGAAGACGGCATGGTCATTGATGGCGAGGCCTCCAGCCTCGGCCATGGCATCGAATTCCGTGACAAGCTTGTCAACGCCGAGGCCTTCCAGCGCTGGACCTGGGACTTCCCCCAGCCCACCAACCTGCCCGACGGCCGCGCCACCTTCCGCGCCGAGGCGCGTGAACCCGACCCCGAACTCGCCCTGGAGGAAACCGCGCCATGACCTCCAGCGAACAGCGTCTCGCCCTCGCCCTTGGTGCGATCATCGCCATCGGCGGCGCCTTCATCGGCCTGACCAAGCTCAAGTCCTGGAAATTGCGCGTCGATGCCCGCAGCCTGGAAGTGCAGACGCGTCGCGCCGAAGCTGACGACCTGCTCTCGCAGCAGGCCTTCTGGGAAGAGCGCCTCGCCTGGCTGGAAGAAAAGCAACCGCTCTACACCCGCCGCAGCGAGGCCGATCTCGGCCTGCTCGAACTGGTGCAGAGCAGCGCCGCCAAGCACAACGTCACTCTCACTCAGAACCAGCCGGTGCCACCCAGCGAGCGCGAAGGCCTGACCTCGGCGAACATGAACGTGGAGGCGCGCGCCTCCTGGGAGGCCATGAACCGCTGGCTGCACGAACTGCAACAGCCGGAAACCTTCCTGAGCATCCCCGCCCTCACGATGACGCCGAACGAGGAGGACACCACGGAAGTCATCGTCAACATGAACCTGCAGAAGTGGTTCCGCCTGCCCCCCTCATGAGCCTGTTCCGCCAACTCCTGCCCCTGCTCGCCGCCTCCGGCCTCCTGGCCCAGGATGCTGGACCGGACAGCCCGCCGGATTCCCCGCCCGCCGAGGCCAATGCGCCCGAATCGGTTGCCGCCTCCCCGCCACTCGCGGAAGCCGCGACCGACAGCGACACCATTCCGCGCGCCTTCGAAGCCACGCGCTATGAAAAAGCCTGGTCGAAAAATCCCTTCCTGCTGAAAACGGCACCCACCACCCAAACCACGGTTTCCTTCGCCCAGGACTGGGCCCTGGCCGGCATGTATCGCAGCCCCAGCGGCACGATCACGGTCACCCTGCAGAACAAGCAGACCAACGAGTATCAGCGTGTCTCCAGTGACAAGAGCGACGGTGAATTCCAGCTCGTCGAGGCCAAGTTCAACCGCAACCGCAACGAAGCCTCGGTCATTGTCTCCCGGGGCATTCAGACCGCCGAATTGAAATACGACGACACCCTGGTTTCCAAGCCTGTGACCATCAACAACACCCTGCGCCAGGCGGAGGGGGGGCAACCCGGTCAACCCGCCGCCGCCAAACCCGGCACACCGGTCAGCGCCACCACGACACGCCCCGGCACCCCCGACCCCCGCGCCGGCAGCACCACCGCCCCCGCCGTCACGCCCCCCTCGATCTCCCGTCGCCGCCAGTTGATTCCGCCGCCGACCGTTGCCCCGAAGACCGCGCCCTGACCTTCATGAACTTCCGCCTCCTCCTCGCCCTCGGCCTGCTGCCGGCCGCCCTTCTCGCGCAGATCCCGGCCCAGGGCCAGCGTCCGACCAGCCCCAATGCGGTCCGTCCCACCCTGCCCGCACGCACACCCACCGCGGCACCGGCGGCCAGCCCCGGCAATGCCGATGCGGCCAATCCCGCCGAACGCCCGGCCATTCGCCCCGAGGAAGCCATCAAACCCGGCGGCGGGGTCGAACTGCAGTTCCCCAACACGCCGCTCTCGCAAATCCTCCTCGTCTATGAGGACCTGACCGGCCTGAAGATCATCCGCGATGCCAACGCCGAGCAGGCCACCGTCTCCATCGAGACGACCGGCGAACTGCCCAAGGACAAGGCCATCATGTTCATCGAGAAGAGCCTGCTGCTCAACGGCTACTCCTTCGTGCCCGCCGGCGAGGGCATGGTCAAACTGCTCGCCTTCGACGCCAAAAAGCCGCAGACCGAGGGTGCCCCGCTCTATGAATCCGCCGCCGACCTGCCCGAGACCGACCAGGTGGTCAGCTACGTCGCCCTGCTCAAATACCTGAACGGCGAGGACGCGGTGAAGGCGATCGACCAGGTCATTCCGCGCCACAGCTACGGGGTCATCACCCCGGTGCCGAATGCCAAGGCCCTCATCATCACCGAGAACAGCAGCACGATCCGCTCCATCCTGTCGCTGCTCGACCGCATCGACAACAAGCCGGCCACCACGGTTTCGAAGACGATCCAACTCACCCGCTCCGACGCCGAAGACGTGAAAAAGGCGCTCGATGAGATCCTAGGCCTCGGCGAATCGAAGTCGGGCGGCTCCACCGGTGCGCGCCCCACCAACCTGCCAACGCAGACGGGTGGCCTGCCGGCGGCACCCACCCCGCCGCCCGCCGCCGCTCCGGTGGCCACGCCGGCCGCCGGCGGCACGACGAGCGAGGAGACCCCGCCGAAGATCCACGCCATCACCCGGCGCAACTGCCTGCTCGTCATCGCCAGCCCCGAGACCCTGGAAACGATCACCGCTCTGGTCGAGGAACTCGATGGCGCCTCGGAAATCCGCAACTTCGTCTCGCGCAGCCTGAAGTATCTCGGCGTCGAGTCCGCGCTCGGCATCATCAGTGACGCCATCGCCCGCACGGAGGGTGGCGACGAGGGCTCCGGTTCCTCCGCCAGCGGCGGTCTCGTCAACAGCCTCGGCCAGACCAACAACAACGCCTCCACCAACACCACCGGCAACCAGAACAACAGCAGCCTGTTCGGCAACAGCAGCAGCGGCTTTGGCAACAACAGCGGCTTTGGAGGCAGCGGATTCGGCAGTGGTGGCGGCCTGGGTGGTGGCGGTGGTTTTGGCGGTGCCAACCTGCAGCCCATCCGGCCCAACAACGGCCCGCGCTCCCTCGTGGTCGGCAAGACCCTGCTGATCAGCGATCCGGTCGCCAACGCCATCTTTGCCTCAGGCCCGCCCGAGCACCTGCGCGTGCTCAACGAAATCCTCGACGAACTCGACCGGCGCCCGCAGCAGATCGTCATTTCCGCCGTCATCGGCGACTACCAGATCCGCGACCGCCTGGGCTGGGCGATCGAGACGATGTTCCGCGCCCGCAAGAACGGCACCGACACGACCGCCAAGCGCGGCCTGTTTGGCCAGTTCGGCAGCAGCAGCGGCATTCCGTCAGTGGGCGACTCCGTGCTGGATCCGCGCAGCGCCGTCAGCGCCGCCGCCGCCGCCGCTTCGGGCAACGCCCTGACCTTCTACGGCGGTGTCCGCGAGGGCCTCGACCTGATCGTCCAGACCCTCAACGAGAACACCGACTTCAAGGTGATCTCGCGCCCGACCGTGTTCACGATGAACAACACGCCAGCCAGCATCAGCAGCGGTTCCTCCTTCCCGATCGCCAGCTCGACCCAGGGCCTGATCGGCGGCGGCACCACCGGCACCGGCCTGCTCTCCAACGTCCAGTATCAGGACGTCGTGCTCAGCCTCAACATCGTGCCACTGATCAACTCCGACAACGAGTTGACCCTGCAGATCTCCCAGCAGAACAGCGAGCAGGCCGGCGAGACCACCATTGCCGACAACCCCTACCCTATTCTCACCAAGCAGGAACTGACGACGACCATCATGTGCAAGAACATGGACACCGTCATCCTCGGCGGCCTCATCCGCGAGGAGAAAACCCTCGGCCGCAGCGGCGTGCCCATCCTCTCGGAAATCCCGGTGCTGAAATACCTGAGCGGCGCCCGCTCTGACTCCACCTCGCGCCGCGAACTGCTCATCATGCTGCAACCGCGCATCGTCGAGGGCATGCACGACCTCCCGCCCAGCGTCAAGGACGCCGCCGGCTCCAGCGCCTTCGCCGCCGAGACCGCCGCCTTCATCAACCAGGAAAAGAACCGCCCGGCCGACCTCGAACCGGTGCGACGCAACAAGGTCATGAGCCTCGTGCGCAAGCTGTTCGGGCGCGACTCGTCACCGCAGGCCGCCAGCACCGCTCCGGCGGCACGCTGAGCGACAGGCAGACGTCACCGCCCCCCGCGAGCCACCGGACCCAGGCGCCGCGTCCCCAGCGCCACCTCGTCCACCCAGAGCTTCTGGGCATGGGGCAGCAGGCCGGGACCAAAGTAGGGCAGCATCAGGAACTGATTGAACTTCATCGCCGGGAAATCGGTCGACCGAAACACCACGTCGGTGCGTTCGATCACCAACCGGCCGTCGAACCAACCGCGCACGACGCCGTCACGATTGGGCCGGTCGTTCGGCAGGTCCAGGCTGTTGAGGCGGAAGCAGGCCTCGATGCAGTGCCACTGGTCGTCCGTGAAAAGCGCCTCGATGCTGTCGAACATCTGCCCGTTGTAACCGCCCTTGAGCGGTCCCTGGGTCAGACCGTGGGGGCTGTCCTTGTTCTGGATGTCCGTAGCCCCCAGGCGGAGTTTGCCATTCACGGGTTCAATGTAGAGCGTGAGATGACTGGCCGCCGGCCCGTGCCACTTCGAGTTCTCGGTGGTCAGGAAATGCATGAAGTGCGGATGGTAACTCCGCCCCGACCACCCCCAGTCCTTCGACAACTTGAGATAAAAGCGCAGCCAGACTTCCCCGGTCGGCTCAATGGCATGCCGGACCCCGGCCGACATCACCGGCTGCGAACTTCCCGCCAGCCATTCATACTCCAGGCAGCCCCCCGCCCAGGCTTCCCCGGCAATCCGGAAGGCCTTCCCGTCATACCAGCCACGCGAAGGCAGGTCCGCGTCGTCGAAGCCCTCCTGAAGCAGGACGTCCGCAGACAGAGCGAGCCCGGCGAACAGACCGGCGACAAGTGCCAAGGTGGATCGAAGACGGGAAACCTGGAGCTTCATGCTGGCTGCATGGAACCCCCTTCCAATGCCCGGGTTGCCAGGATTGGGCAAGGGCGAGCCCGCGTTGGAAGTTGGCCCACGGCCACTGTCTGCGGAGCGACCGTCCTGCCGGATTCTTCTGAACTGTCCAACTTTTCAGGGGGACGATCCACGCCGCCCTTCAAGGCGCGGCGCGTGGTCGGAAACCCGGCCCAAATTGAACCCTGAGACCTCCAACACGATGGAATCCCTCCAGAACAACAGACTCAAGGCGATTGAGGATGCCGCGCCTCACGCGCA